>CAYVVQ010000027.1:0-34563 GCA_964454455.1 uncultured Desulfobacterales bacterium
GCGTCTCCCGGGAAGGCTGCCCCGGAGCGGAACGGCCGCCGGTTCGCGGTCTAGAGCTCCCGGAAGTCCTCGTCCTCCATGGGGATGAGCTGCTTGGGGTTCACCTCGCCGCGGGTGGTGCCGGTCCGGGCGGGCAGGCTCGTCCGGACGGCTCGTGATCCGGTGCCGGAGGGGGTCCGGTCCGTTTGGGGAAGCCGGTCTCTCCCGTCGGCGCGGGCGCCGCTGTCGCCGCCCACCACCCGGACCAGGTCGCCCACGATGCCCTCCATCTGCTCGGCCTGGGCGTTGAGCTCCTCGGAGGCGGACGCGGACTCCTCGGCGTTGGCCGCGTTCTGCTGGACCACCTTGTCCATCTCGGCCACGGCCTTGTTTACCTGATCGATGCCCTGGGCCTGCTCGTTGGAGGCCGCGGCGATCTCGTCCACCAGCTCGCCCACCCGGGCGACCTTCTCCACCATGTCGCTGAAGGACCGATTGGTGTGGGTCACCAGCTCCGACCCCTCGCCGACCTTGCCCACGGTGTTCTCGATGAGCCCGGCCGTGTTCTTGGCGGCCTCGGCGGCCCGGAGGGCCAGGTTGCGCACCTCGTCCGCCACCACGGCGAACCCGGCGCCGGCCTCGCCGGCCCTGGCCGCCTCGACCGCGGCGTTCAGGGCGAGCAGGTTGGTCTGGAAGGCGATCTCGTCGATGGTCTTGATGATCTTCTGGGTCTCCTCGCTCGCGGTGGTGATCTCCGACATGGAGCCGTCGAGGTCCGACATGGCCTTTCCGGCCTCCTTGGCCACCTTGTTCGCCTCCCGCATCAGGGTGTTGGCCTGGGTGGCGTTGTCCGCGTTCTGGCGGGTCATGGAGGACATCTCCTCGAGCGAGCTGGACGTCTCCTCGATGGACGCGGCCTGCTCCGAGGCGCCTTCGGCGAGGGACTGGCTCGCGGAGGAGACCTGGGTCGAGGCGGACGCCACCTGCTCGGCGCCCGAGGTGAGCTCCTGAACCGCCCGCATGACGGGCAGGGTGATGCTCCGGGCGAAGAACAGGACGGCCAGGACGGTCGCGGCCAGGAACGAGGCGCCCACGAGCAGGATCACGTTGCGGATGGCGTTGGAGGCCCTGAGGAACTCCTCGGCGGGCTGGGTGACGCCGATGCTCCAGTCGGTGAGGGGCACGGGCGCGAACCCCGCGATCTTGTCGATCCCCTCGAAAACGTAGGCCTCGACGCCCTTCTCCCCGGCGAGCATCTTGTCCGTGATCGCCTCCATGCCCGGCTCGCGGGTCAGGTCGAGCTTCAGGATGTGTTCCTGGTTGGGGTGGGCGACGACCAGGCCATTGTCGTCCATCAGGAAGGGGTAGCCGGTCTCTCCGATCCGGGTGGCGGTGATCTTCTCCGTGAGGAACTCGACCTCGAGCACCGCCACGAAGGTGCCGAGGACCCGGCCGTCGGGGCCCAGGACCGGCGCGCAGACGGGCAGTACGGGAAGGCCGCTCAGCTTGGATTTCACCGGGTCGCCCACGTTGGCTTTCCCGGTCAGGGCCTCTTGGAAGTAGGGCCGGTCCTGGATCGATATGCCCACGGACTTCCCATCGCTGCCGTCCGCCACGACGGTGCCCCGGCTGTCGGTGAGCAGAATCACCTCGTAGAAATCTCCCTGCTTCTTCATGATCCGGCCCAGGTAGGCCGGGAAGTCCGCGGCCTCGGCGGAGGCGTCTCCGCCGGACGCCGTTTCCAGAACGGCTGCGGCTCCGCTGTTCAATGCCAGCTGCTCGGCCGCTTTGAGCTCCTCCTCCAGGACCAGCTGGGTCATGGAGGCCAGGTCGTCGGCCACCTGGCGGGCCTGGTCCATCCCCAGGGTCTCCAGGGCGCTCGAGGAGCGCACGACCGAGAAGAGCCCCACCACCAGCAGCGGGATCACCACCGCTCCGATGCCCCCCGCCACCAGCTTGAAGGCCAATGATCTCGTGTTTTTCCTGTGACGCATGACTGCTTCCTCCCTCTCCGTGATGATTCGTCGCCGCCTCTGGCGGGTGGCCTTCACCCAGGCAAGGAGCGTGCCGCCATCGGGGTTGGAGTGGCAACTGTTTCGTATATTTGGGTTTTTCAGCGATACACGCCCTCAATGAGGAGGGCTGCATCGATCGGAGAGCGGGTCACGAATGACCCGCAGGGCGGTTGGGAACGCGAAACCTGTTGGAATGACGGGAAATAATCGGGCCGGGTCGAAACCGACCCAAGCCGGGTCTAGGCCAACCCGAGATGCTTCATCTTGCGGAACAGGGTCTTCCGGGAGACCCCGAGGCTCCGGGCCGCCCGGGTCCGGTGCCACTGGTGGCGCTCCAACTGCTGCCGGATGAAACGCCGCTCGAAGCCGGCCACGGCCTCGGAGAGATCCGAGAGCCCGCAGCCCGGCGGGGAGCCGGGGTCCCGGGGCGGGGCGTCGCGCCGCTGCAACCCCTGCGGGCTGGTCAGGTCGAGACGCTTCAGGGTCGTGAAGCGGTGGAGCACGCTCTGGAGCTCCCGGACGTTTCCGGGCCAGTCGTGACGGCGCAGCGCCTCCAGCACGCCCGCCGGCAGCGCGCGGTCCGCTTTTCCGCGGCTCGTGCGTCTCAGCAGGTGCTCCACCAGGAGCGGCAGGTCGTCCAGCCGCTCGCGAAGCGGGGGCAGGTGAATGGGAAGCACGTGAATGCGATAGTAGAAATCCTCCCGCATCTTTCCTTCCGCCACCAGCCGGCCGAGGTCCCGGTTCGTGGCCGCGACGATGTGGAGATCGGGGAGCCGGGTCCCGCTGCCCCCCAGGGCGGTGAAACCGCCCCCCTCCAGGACCCTCAGCAGCTTGACCTGCAGGGCGGGCGGCAGCTCGCCGACCTCGTCCAGAAACAGGGTCCCCCCGTCCGCGAGGTCCAGGAAGCCCTGCTTGTCGGCCTGGGCCCCGGTGAAGGCCCCTTTCCGGTGCCCGAAGAACTCGCTCTCGATCAGGGTCTCGGGAATGGCCCCGCAGTTCACGGGTACGAACGGTTTCTCCGCTCGCGCGCTCGCGCCGTGGATGGCACAGGCCGCCAGCTCCTTGCCCGTGCCCGACTCACCGTACAGGATCACGTTGGCCTCGCTGGATGCGGCCTTCAGGATGAGCTCGTACACCTCCTGCATGGCCGGGCTCTTTCCCACGAGGTCTCCCAGCCGGTAGCGATCCCGCATGGAGGTCCTCAGCCGGACGTTTTCCCGGCGCAGGGTCTCGGTCTCCGCCATCATGCTGGACTCCCTCTGGAGGGTGGAGGTCACGTCCCGCAGGGTGGTGAGGACGGCCCCGCGTCCGCCCCAGTCGATGACCCGGTTGTGGGCCTCCACCCAGAACTCCCTGCCCTCCAGGGAGCGGCACCGGAGACGCACGGATCGTTCGGCCCCACGGTCGAACCGGAGGTCCCTCCACAGCCGCTTCGCCTTGGTCCTGTGGGCGGGGGCGAGGAGACCGAGCGCGCTGAGGCCGCCGAGATCCTTCGGGTCGGCGCCGTCGAAGAGCTCGGCGAAGGCCGGGTTTGCGTAGGCGATGCGGTTGCCTTGAAGAACGGCGATGCCGTCGGCCACGGACTCCGCCAGGAAGCGGTAGCGCTCCTCGCTGGCCTCGAGCCGCTTTCCGGTGCGGATCAGCTCGGTGATGTCCTGGAGCGTCTCCACGGCGCCGATCCGGCGGTCTCGAGCGTCGAACAGGGGTGCGGCCAGGAAGAAGATGTGCCGGGAGGCGCCGCCGATCTCGGGGAAGTAGTCGGTGGCCTGCCAGGCGTCCGGAATGACGCTCGAAGGCCCGGCGCGACGTCCCTTGTAGAGCTCGAAGAAGCGGCTGAAGTCGTTCTCCACCACCAGGTCGGCCAGCACCGGCCGCCGGGAGGGATAGAAGGGGGTCCACTGGCGATCGGTCCCGACCACGTCGCGGGCCGAGACGCCGGTGAGGAGCTCGCAGGCCCGGTTCCAGTGGGTGATCCGGTGATCCGCGTCGATGGCGAACTGGGCGATGGGGGTGTGTTCCAGTACGGGGTCCATGGGCAGGGGCTTCCGGTCCACCGGCCTCCTCTTCGTTCGTTCGGCGTCAAAGCCCTTCCTCGGGGCCTCCCGTTGAGGGGCCCGGGGCGGGTGTCGAAGGCAGGAAGGTATCAAGAATTGTGCCAGTCGGGAGATTCGGGGCGACCGCCCTGCAGCCCCGGTAGACGGGATTCTCGGGACATGCAGGGGGTGTGCCGGGCCTGGGCGAATGGGGGTGAGAGCCGAGGGTGTCACGGAATTGACGGCGAGCCGCGGGGGCGATCCATTCCAGGAAACCCTGTGGCGATCAGGGGAGGGGACGGTCTTTCATCGGGGCCGGGTCGATCCCGGACGTTTCGCAGGAGCCGCTCTCGCAGCCGCAGGCGTGGTGGTGATCCTCCCGCCCGGACAACCGGCGGAGAAGGCCCCTTCCCGCCGAGACGACCGGGCCGACGGACAGGACGAGCAGGGCCGCGGCCCCGGAGATCTGGGCCCAGGCGGGTATCAGCTCGGCGGCCTCGCCGGCCACGGCCCGGGCCGAGATGCCGAGCGTTCCGTAGACCGCGTCCAGGGACAGGCCGAGGAGGACGGAGACGACGGCAATGGCCCCGAGGTATACGGCGGTCGCCCGCTTTCCGAGCACCCCGAGGAGCATGGAGAGAGAGGCGGGGTTGGTGGCGGGCCCGGCGAGCAGGAAGACCAGGGCGGCCCCCGGGCTGACCCCCTTGAGAATCAGGGCGGCTGCGATGGGCGTGGAGGCGGTGGCGCAGATGTACAGGGGAATGCCCGCCCCCAGCATGATCAGCATGGAGACCGGACCGCCCCCCAGGTGGCTGGAGAGGAGCTCGGCCGGCAGGAGGGCCTGGATCGCGCCGGCCAGGAGCATGCCGAACACGAACCACGGCGCCAGGTCGGGCCAGAGCTCCCGGAAGGAGAAGGCCATGCCGGCCCCGATCTTTTCGCGGGCCGTGTGGTGCTTCCGGTGGGTCGCCGGGTCGCAGTCGATTCCTTCGCAGCAGCCGTCCACGGGACAGGAGAGGTCCGGGGGCTGGAGATGCCGCTCGGGTTTCCGGGATGCAAACAGGTTTTCCGCCAGCCCCGCAGCCGACGCGGTGACGAAGGCGGCCGCCGGACGCGCGACGGTCATGATCGGATCGAGCAGGGCGTACGTGATGGCGATGGAGTCGACGCCCGACTCCGGAGTGGAAATCAGGAAGGACGCGGTGGCGCCGTTGCTGGCCCCCTGGCGCTTGAGGGAGGCGGCCGCAGGAACGACGCCGCAGGAGCACAAGGGGATGGGGACCCCGAGGAGCGCCGCCTTGAACACCGGAAGAACCCTTCCGCCGCCCAGATGCCGGGCCACCGTGGCCGGGTTCAGGAAGGCCCGGAGGAGCCCGGCCACCACGATCCCGAAGAGGATGTAGATGGAGGACTCTCGAAGGAGCCCCCAGGCGGCCAGGAGGATGTCGGTGAAAAAGGCCATGTCCGGTGAATCGCTTTCGTCAAAGGGCGATCGCGGGCGTTGTCCGGGATGTGCGCTCTGTTCCTGCCTTTCACTATGGCCACTCGGCCGTTATTGTCAACCCGCGGGCCCCCTCCGTCGAGGCCCCCCCGGGTGGCGGATCGGCCGCCTTCCGCGATGCGTCGCTCGGCTGCCGTGACACCCGTCCGGGGCGGCCGTGGCGGGAGCCGGGGTGCGTTGGGGGAGCGTTGACAGTTCTCTGCATTTGTCCTAAGTTGTCCCGCACGGCATTGACGAAGGCCCGTTGCAGTTCACGATTGACGGTTTCGCAAGAACCCGCTCATCCGCCGCTGGGAACAGGACATCCTGTTGAAATGCCGGGGCGGATCTCGAGCTTCGGGCTTCTTTTGTCCCCGTTGCTTTTGAGGCCGAGGAGTCGCCATGCACATTCGAAGGATCTCCTTTCTCGTCGACGACTACCCCACGGACAGCTACTATCCTTTCAATCTGGAGACGTTTCGGACCACGAGGCAGCTCGAGTTCCCGTCCGGCGTCACCATGCTGGCGGGAGAGAACGGGAGCGGGAAATCCACACTCCTGCGCGCCATTGCAAACCGTTGCGGCATTCACATCTGGAAGACCATCGAAACCAGCCGCTACGAACTCAACCCCTACGAGGACCTGTTGTGGAGGTTCATCGAGGTGGAGTGGTGCGGGGAGTATGTTCACGGCTCCTTTTTCTCTTCGGAGATGTTCCACGACTTTGCGAGGAACCTGGACGAGTGGGCCGTGTCGGATCCGGACTCGCTGCGGTACTTCGGGGGAAAGTCCCTCATGACCCAGTCTCACGGCCAGTCCCTGATGAGCTACTTTCAATCCCGGTACCGCATCAAGGGGCTCTACCTGCTGGACGAGCCCGAGACCGCGCTCTCCCCCCGGACCCAGCTCGCCCTGCTCGAGCTGCTCGAGGAGACGGGGAAGGCCGGGCACGCGCAGTTCATCGTGGCCACCCACTCCCCGATCCTCCTGGCCTGCAGGGGGGCGACCATTTACAGCTTCGACAGGATTCCCATCAGCAGGGTGGCCTACGAGGAGACGGAGCATTACCAGGTCTACCGTGACTTCATGAAAAGGATGGAGCGCAGGCTCGAGAAGGGAAGGGGCTGAGGCCGGGGGACACGCTTCGACGCGGTCCCCCCCCGCGGCCGTCGACCGGGGAAGGGAGGAGAAGCCCATGGAGGAGCGGGTGAAGCGCGGACCCGGGACCGTGCTGCTGGTGGACGACGAACCGATCATCGTGGAAGTGGGAGAGCAGATGCTGAGCTCGCTGGGTTTCCGCGTCCTGACGGCGGGGAGCGGCCGGGAAGCGCTGGAGACCTACGAGCGGCACGGCGACGAGATCGACCTGGTGGTGCTGGACATGATCATGCCGGACATGGGCGGCAGTGAGGCCTTCGATCGACTCAGGCAGGTCGATCCGGGCGTGCGCGTGCTTCTCTCGAGCGGATGCAGCCTCGACGGAGAGGCGAAGGAGATCCTGGACCGGGGCTGCAGCAGCTTCATTCAGAAGCCGTTTCGCCTGTCCGACCTGTCGGAGGTTCTCGACGAGCTGATGGGGAGAGCTGAAAGGGGCCCTGCGAGTTGATCCCGCCGGGCCCGGAGGCAGGGTCGCGGGCTACGCTTTGCGGTAGAGGGCCAGGATCCCGTTCAGGGCCCGGCCGGGGGTGATCAGCTCCAGGCCGGGGAAACGGGGCTGGATCCGCTCCAGGCCGTAGACGGCGAAGACGCTTCCCGACCTCGCCTTGCGGGCGATCAGGTCGGCGAACTCCCCCTGCATGGTGAGATAGGTGTAGAAGAGGTCGAACTCCTCGAATGCCAGGCCGGTGGCGTCCTCGATCCTCTCGTGCAGTGCGTCGTCCGTGGTGTCCCCCTCGAAGAGCTGGATGTTCCCGGGGACGGGAGGGAGCCCCCTGCGGGAGAGCTCGACCTCCAGATCCCGCTTGAGCCCGACGTGGTCGTCGAGGATCCAGTCGTCCAGCTCCACGCCCACGGACCGGCTGACCAGCCAGCTGAGGAGCAGGTTCACCCGGCCGTCGGCGCAGCCCATGTCCAGGAACCGGGTCTCCCCGGGAACCAGGATGCGATCGGAGACCAGGGAGTCGAGGCAGGGAAGCAGCTTGCCCAGCTCGGTGGATCGACGGAAGCCCAGGGAGCCGACGTCGCCCACCTGCCGCTCGTCGCAGAAGCGGGCGACGGCCTTTAGCGTGGTCCGCAGCTCATGGCACCTCAACACCTCAACACCTTCCTCACCCTTTCCTCCAGGAGGAAGAGCGCTTCGATCTCCTCCCCCTCGCTCTCCCGGAGCGGCCGCAGGCGCTCGGGGCCGATGCTGCGGGTGATCCTGGTGCAGAGGTAGTTGATGCAGATCACGTGGCGGGCCGACAGGAGGCAGCCGGCAGGACCCAGAAAGAAGCACCCCGCCGGATCAAACCGTTTCGCGGGGAGAGGCCGACCCAGCAGGCGGTTGATCAGCAGCAGGAGCCCGCTGTATCGATCCTCGATGCCCTTCCCGCAGCAGGAGCCCCCTTCACGGAGATCGCAATCGCGGCAGTACTCCGCCACCCCCGACTCCAGCATCCGGCGGCGGGACGCCGCGGCGGCCGCCCTGAACCGGGCAAGCAGACCCGCGGCCGCCGGGTCCGCCGACAGCCGGGCGCCGGCCTCCCGGTAGCGGGACTCCGCCCAGGCGATCTTCTCCTCGACGGGACTGTCCAGGGAGCCGTTCCCGCCGGGCGGCCGTTCAGGTCTTCTTTTTCCCGCCCGTTCGGCCACCGGACTTCTTCCTTCCTTTTTCCTCCGGGGGCTCGGCGTTTCCGAATCGCTTGAGCCCTTCGGTCAGCACCCGGAGCTTCCGGTCCACGAGGTCGTTGATGCTGTTTTTGGTGTAGGAGCCGTCGGCCTTCCTCTTGCCGGCCGATTTGCCGGACAAAATCTCGATGCCCTCGTCGACGGCGCTGACCGCCCGGATGTGAAACGATCCCTTCTCCACCATGGACTCGATCTGATCGATGTGCGTCGGGTTTTCGTCGACCAGGGGGACGACCTCGGGACGTTTGATGCCGCCCATGTCCCGCCTCAGGCGGTTCATTTCCTCGGTTTTCCAGATGGTCAGCTCAGCCATGCTTCGACCTCCCGGTGGTTTTCTGGGGTAGACAAGGCCCGGTAGGCGACCCGCGGTCGCCGAACCCGGTGTCTTCCGGCCATTCTAGAAAGATGTCTCCTGCGAGGCAAGACCCTTTCGGGCGCGGGGATCCGTCCCCCGCTTTACAAGAGGGATTCCGGCGGGTAGAGTGCGGTGGACGTCAGTCGAGACCAACGGGGTGGGGGCCGCCGAATGGGGACCGTGCGATTCAAGAAGACGAACAACCGGGCGGTGCTGGGGTTTCTGCTTCCTTTTCTGGCCATGGGGGCGGCCTCCGGGGTCGTCCTCTGGGACCGCTCCTTCGGGCTGCCCTTTCCGGTTTGGCTGCCGATCCTCGTTCTGGTTCCCGCCCTCCTCGCCTTGGGGCTCTTCCTGTCGATCACCTCGATTCCGCTCATCGAGGAGCTTGGGGACAAGGACTACGCTTACTCCGGGCTCGTCCTCAACCTGTTCCTCGCCTTGCTCTTCCTCTCCAGCATGCTTTACTACCTCATCCGCATCCATCCGGGTTGATGACCCGGTCCGTGCCCCCCTCTTTCGGGGGCCGGCGTCACCCGGGGGTGACGTCGGGCGCGTCCAAACCCTTCACCGCGTGGTGACAGAGGACGCACGGCCCGGCCCTCCCGGCTGCGGAAACGCGCATGGGACCCCGCTCGGGCCCGCCGGGAACGGCTCGGGCCCCTTCCCGTCGGACGTACCACATCTGGTGGTTGCAGAGGACCGACCCGCAGGCTGTGGCGTGTCATCGGCCACGCACTCCCTGTGCATTTCCAGGGCGGATCAGCCGTTTCAACGGAGTTTTTTTTCCTTGACAGGCCGGGGAGTTATCGGGTAAAAGTGTCACAAAGTGGAATACAGTGGCACAAAGTGGTACCCCGACATGTTCAAAGGACGCTCCCGACATACCCTGGACGAGAAGGGCCGGCTGGCCGTCCCGGCTCGTTTCAAGGAGGCCCTCCAGCAAAAGGGCAACGACGTTCTGGTCCTCACGAACCACGACAGTTGCCTCTGGGCGTTCGCCCTCGACGACTGGCGCGCCATCGAGGAGAAGGCTGCAAATCTCTCCCTTTTCAACCATGCCGCCAACCGCTATCTGCGCTACTTTATCTCCGGCGCGCAGGAATGTCCACTCAAACAGGGCCGCATCACCATTCCTCCCGATCTGCGGGACATCGCCGGGCTGACCAAAGAGGTCGTCCTGGTCGGCGAGCTGAAGATCTTCGAGATCTGGGATCGGGAGCGGTGGGAGGACGAGTTCGAGACCGCGAGACAGAGCTTTGCCCAGGACAGCCAGGCCCTCTCGGAGCTGGGTATTTAGAGGTGAGCGTCCTTGGAGTTCCCTCACGAACCGGTGCTCGTCGAGGAGGTGGTCGGGGATCTGCTGACCCGGCCCGACGGCGTGTACGTGGACGGGACCTGCGGGAGCGGGGGGCACAGCCTGGCCGTCGGAGAAGCCCTGTCGAAGGAGGGCCGGCTGATCTGCCTGGACCGGGACCCGGAGGCCGTGAGCCGGTGTCGGGTCCGGCTGTCCTTCATGGGAGACCGGGTCACCCTGCGCAAGAGGAGCTACACGGAGCTCGGGACCGTGCTCGAGGAGACGGGCTCGGGGACGGCGGACGGGATCCTGCTCGACCTGGGGTTGTCGACCTACCAGCTCGACCAGTCCGGCCGGGGGTTCAGCTTCCAAAGGGACGAGCCGCTGGACATGCGGATGGATCCGGAAAGCGGCCCGACGGCCCGTCACCTGATCAACACGCTGCCGGGACGGGAGCTGGAGCGCATCTTGAAGGAGTACGGCGAGGAGAGAAAGGCCCGGGCGATCGCACGAGCCGTCGCTCGTGCCCGCCGCGAGGGGGAGATCACGACCTCGTCCCGCTTGGCGTCGCTGGTGAGATCCGTTGTCCCGCGCCGGCGAGGGCCGGGGGCGAAGGATCCGGCGACACGAACCTTTCAGGCGTTGCGGATCGCGGTGAACCGGGAGCTCGACAGTCTCCGGTTGTTTCTGGACGGGGTGCCGGAGTGGATAGGGTCGGGGGGGCGGCTCGTGATCCTGAGCTATCACTCCCTCGAGGACAGGATCGTGAAGCAGGCCATGCGGGCCTGGGAAAAGGGATGCACCTGCCCGCCCGACTTTCCGGTCTGTGCCTGCGGAAAGAGGCCCCTGTTCAGGCCGATCCGGCGGGGCGGACTGAGGCCGACGGAGAAGGAGACTGCGGACAATCCCAGAGCCCGCAGCGCCGTTCTGAGGTCGGCAGAAAGGATTTGAGTCATGGGTGGTCGAGGAACCGGGAGCGGGTTGAACAGGCTGCGCAATCATGGAACCGGCGTCCGAATCCGCAACGCGAGGAAAAAGGACCGGAAGCTTCGGTTGACACCGCGTCAGATCGTGCTCATCTCCGTCCTGTTCCTCATCTTCATGGGGAGCGGGATCGGGTACGTCTGGTCCAACTTCGAGGGCACCCAGATCGGCTATGACCTGAGCCGTCTCCAGAAGCGGGAGATGGAGCTCATGGAGCTGAACCGGAAGCTCAAGCTGGAGCTCGCCTTCCTCAAATCGCCTCAGTACCTGGAGCAGGCGGCCCGGAAGGCCGGTCTTCACCCGACGGACCCGGATCAGGTGATCCTGATTCAATGAGATTTACGGAAAAGAAATGGATCCGATTCCGTATCTATGCTGTCGCGACGGTGTTCGCGCTGGGACTCTCTGTGATTCTCGCACGGGGATACCAGCTCCAGGTTCGAGAACGGGAGAAGCTCACCCGGATCGCCCGCAAGGGGTACAGCGGAACCGTGAAGCTTCCGCCCATGCGGGGGACGATCTATGACCGGAAGGGGAACGAGCTGGCGGTGAGCATCGAGGTGGCCTCGGTCTATGCCCACCCCCAGCGTGTCGAGGACAAGGCCCGGGCGGCTGAGAAGATCGCCCGGGTTCTTTCGCTTTCGAAGGAGGAGGTGAGGGAAGAGCTCGAAAAGAAGGCGCCCTTCGTGTGGCTGCGCAGGAAGGTCCCGCCCGAGGTGGCGGAGCGGATCCAGCAGCTCGGGCTCAAGGGTGTCGGCACGACGCCGGAGTCCAAGCGTTTCTATCCCGGCAAGGAGATCGCGGGACACCTCATCGGGTTCTCCGGGACCGACAACCAGGGGCTCGAAGGCCTGGAAAAGGCGTATGACCGGTACCTCAGGGGGCCCGAGTATCACCTGATCCAGATGCGGGACGCCCTTCGAAGACCGTTCTTCGTCAGCCGGCCCACGCCCCGGGACGAAGACGGGAAGGTTCGATCCATGCACGACCTCGTGCTGACGATCGACAAGCACATCCAGTACAAGGCCCAGCAGGCGCTGATGGAGGTCGTGGACCGGGCGAAGGCCGAGAGCGGCCAGTGCGTGGTGGTGGATCCTCAGAGCGGGGAGATCCTGGCCATGGCCGTGGTGCCCTCCTTCAACCCGAACTCCTTCGGCCGGTACGACCCGGAGGACTGGCGGAACCGGACGATCACGGACAGCTACGAGCCGGGCTCCACCATGAAGGCCTTCCTGATCTCGGCTGCGCTGGACAAGACCGTCGTGTCGCCCCAGACGCGCTTTCACTGCGAGAACGGAGCGTTCGAGGTGGCGAACCACGTGATCCACGACACGCACGAGTACGCGGAGCTCACGGCGGAGGAGGTCGTGGTCCTCTCCAGCAACATCGGGGCGGTCAAGATCGGCTGGAAGCTGGGCTACCGGACCTTCACGGACTACCTCCGCGGGTTCGGGTTCGGGAAGAAGACCGGGGTGGATCTGATCGGGGAGCGGGAAGGGTTCATCCGCCCCGCGGCCGAGGCCCGGGCCATCGATCGGGCCAACATCTTCTTCGGCCAGGGGCTGACCGTGACCTCCATCCAGCTGGCCATGGCTATGGGCGCCGTGGCCAACGGCGGGCGTCTGATGCGGCCTTACGTGGTGAAGGAGATCCGGGAGGCGAACGGCCGGGTCGTTCGACGTTCGCGACCGCAGGTGGTCCGGCGGGTCCTCTCCCCGGAGACGGCCCGAAAGGTCAAGAGAATCCTGAGCGGTGTGGTGAGTGACCGGGGGACCGCTCCGGCCGCGGCGATCAACGGTTACCAGGCCGCCGGGAAGACCGGCACCGCGCAGAAGGTGGACCCGAAGACCAAGCGATACTCCAGGAGCAAGTACGTGGCTCTCTTCGTGGGGTTCGTACCCGTGGAGGATCCGCGGCTGGTCTGCCTCGTGCTGGTGAACGAGCCCAAGGGGAGCACCTACGGCGGCGTCGTGGCCGCCCCGGCCTTCAGGGAGGTCGGCCGGTGGGCCCTGAACCACCTTCGGGTGACGCCGCGCTTGAAGCTGGCATCGGTGTCGGAAAGCTCCGGGCCGCACGAAGAGGTGACCTTCGAGTTCCTCAAGGACGGCGAGGGCACGGTGACAGAGGAGGAACGGAGGAGCATGAGCGAACGCCTTGCAGGGGGGGAAGGCCCGGTCCCCGCTCCACCGGAACGGAGACTGCCGGATTTTCGAGGGAAGTCCATGAGGGAGGTTCTTCGGAGGGGCACCGACCTGGGAATCCGGGTGGTTCTGGAAGGCAGCGGGCTGGCTGTGGAGCAGGAGCCCGAGGCGGGGGTGGGGTTGAGCCGCGTGAGCGCCGTGCGGGTTCGCTTCAACCCGCCCCTCTGAATCGAAGCTGCGTGGGCGTTCCATGCCGGGGAAGGACGCGAGAAGCGAATGGAGCTCGGCCGACTCATCAAGGGCCTGAAAGGGGCGGAACGGCTCCGGGGCGACCTGAGCCTCGAGATCGAGGGCGTGGCGTACGACTCCCGGAACATCCGTCCGGGACACCTCTTCGTCGCCGTGAAGGGCCACGCACAGGACGGCCACGCCTTTCTCCGGGAGGCGGCGGATCGCGGAGCCGCGGCCCTGGTGGCGGAGGCGTTCCCGGACATGACCGCGGATGCGGCCATGATCCGCGTTCCCGACACGCGAAAGGCCCTGTCGGATATCGCGGCCCGTTTCTTCGACGAGCCGTACAGAAACCTGGATATCGTCGGCATCACCGGGACCAACGGAAAGACGTCCACCAGCTATCTTCTCGAGTCCATTCTCCGGACGGCCGGGGGGCGCCCCGGCGTGATCGGCACCATCAGCTACCGCTACGGGGAGACCAGCCGGCCGGCCCCCGTGACCACGCCCGAGTCCCTGGACCTGATGGCCGTCCTGCGGGAGATGGCGGATCAAGACGTCACCTGCGTGGTGATGGAGGTCTCGAGCCACGCCCTGGAGCAGGGAAGGGTCCGGGGCTGCCCCATGCGGGTGGTGGTCTTCACGAATCTCTCCCGGGATCACCTGGACTATCACGCGGGCATGGAGGCCTACTTCCTGGCCAAGAGCATCCTCTTCCGCCCGCGTGAGGGAGGGGGCGTCCCCGGGGAGGGCCCCGCGGTGATCAACCTGGACGACCCGAGGGGGGCGGAGCTGGTCTCCCTGTCCGGAAGGCCGGTTCGAACATACGGGCTCCAGAGGCACTGCGACGTCCGCGCGGAGATCATGTCCGAGGACCGGACCGGGCTGCGCGCCAGGCTGCAGGCGCCGGAGGGGACGATCGAGATCCGGTCCTCCCTGATCGGGCGCATCAATGTCTACAACATGCTCGCCGCCGCAGGTGCGGCGCTTTCCCTGGGCGTCGGCCTGGACGAGGTGGCCGCCGGCATCGAGCGGGTGCGGAGCATCCCGGGAAGGCTGGAGCGGGTGGAGAACGCGCGGGGCCTGAGCCTCCTCGTGGACTACGCCCACACGCCGGATGCCCTGGAGAAGGCCCTCGGGACGGTGCGGCCCCTGGTGGACGGCCGGCTCATCACGGTGTTCGGCTGCGGCGGGGACCGGGACCGGGGAAAACGTCCCGAGATGGGGGGGATCGCGGGGAGGCTGAGCGACCTCGTTGTCGTGACCTCCGACAACCCGCGCACCGAAGACCCCCTGGAGATCATCGCCCAGGTGGAAAAGGGGGTTCGGGCCTCGGGGCTGCCCTCTCTTCGAAACGGGGCGGCGGACTTGGAGGGCAGGGGGTACACGGTGGAGCCCGACAGGAGAAAGGCGATCCGGCTGGCCGTGAAGGCGGCGACTCGAGCGGACACGGTCCTCATCGCCGGAAAGGGCCACGAGGACTACCAGGTTCTGGGGGCGGAGAGGGTCCACTTCGACGATCGGGAGGAAGCGGCCCTTGCGGCCGGGGAAGGTTCCGGCTGACAACGGGTGGAAAGGGGGAGGCCCTGTCCATGGCCGCCTCGTGGGGACGCATCACGGCCCGGGAGATCGCGGGCGCCGCAAAGGGCGACTTGCTCGAGGGAGCCGCGGACACGGCGATCACCGGCCTCAACACCGACACCCGAAGCCTCGAGCCGGGGGAGCTCTTCTGGGCCCTGGTCGGGGAACGTTTCGACGGTCACGACTTCATGGGTCTTGCGCTCGAGCAGGGAGCCGCGGGCGTGGTGGGGGAATCGGCCCGCGTGCAATCCCTCCCGCTTCCCCCGGGCCGTGTGGCCATCGGGGTGGAGGACCCGTTGGAGGCCCTGGGGGACCTGGCCTCCTGGTGGCGTCGGATGCACGGGGCGGCGGTCGCCGCCCTCACCGGCAGCGCCGGGAAGACGAGCACCAAGGAGATGGCCGCGGCCGTCCTGGACCGGGAGGGAGCCACTCTCCGGAACAGGGGGAACCTCAACAACCTGGTCGGCCTGCCGTTGACGCTTCTCGGCCTCCGCGGCGATCACTGCTACGCGGTCCTGGAGATGGGCATGAACCGGCCGGGAGAGATCGGGCGGCTCACGGAGATCGCCGATCCGGACGTGGGTCTCATCACGAACGTGGCCAGGGCCCACCTGGAAGGGCTGGGCGACCTCCAGGCCGTGGCCCGGGCCAAGGCGGAGCTTCTGGACCGAATGCGGCCGGGGGCGACGGCCGTCCTCAACGGAGACGACGCCCTCCTGATGACCGAGGCCCGTCGGTTCGGGGGGCGCATCGTCACCTTCGGCCTGGGGCCGGAAAACCAGGTTCGCGCCGAGCGGGTCCGGGCCCTGGGACGAAGCGGCACCCGGTTCGACCTGGTGTGGGGAGCGGAACAGACGGAGGTTCGTCTCCACGCCCCGGGACGCCAGAACGTGTTGAACGCCCTGGCTGCCGCGGCCCTGACGGGAAGCCTCGGAGCGGACCTCTTGTCCGTTTCGAAGGGGCTGGAGATGTTCAGGGGGGTCCCGGGCCGCTTCACGGTCATGGACCTTCCCGGAGGCGGCATTCTGGTGGATGACACCTACAATGCCAACCCGTCCTCACTCGAGGCGGCGATGGACTCGCTCACCGACCTGGTCGGCGAAAGGGGCCGGCTCATCGTCTGTCTCGGAGACATGCTGGAGCTCGGGCGGGAAACGGTTCCCGCCCATCTGGAAGCGGGACGAATGGCGGCTGAACGGGGTGCGGCCCACCTCCTGGTTCTCGGTGAGCAAGCGGATCACGTCATCCGTGGAGCCCGGGACGGGGGGCTCCACGCCGAACGCACACACTGGATGCACAATCACGAGGAGATGGCGAATGGAATCCTGGATCTGCTCGAGAACGGGGACGTCGTTCTACTCAAAGGTTCCAGGGGAATGCAGCTCGAGAGGGTGGTCGAGCGCATCGCCGGGGCCGGACGGAAAGGAGGCCCTCATGGTCTCGATCAAGAGGATTCTGGTGGTGGATGACGAGCCGGGCATTCGCGCTCTCCTCAGCGACGTCCTGTCGGGCCCGGAGCGGCGCGTCACGCTCGCGAGCGACGGGCTCGAGGCCGTCCGGCTGCTCCGAAAGCATCGGTACGACGCGGTCCTGACGGACGTGAACATGCCGGGGATGAACGGCATCGACCTGCTCCGATGGATGAAGAAGAACAAGCGCCGGGAGAGGGCGGTTGTCATGAGCGGATCCTCCCGTCACGATCTCCTTCCTGCGCAGGGTCTGCCTCCCGTTCGGGCCCGGTTTCGGAAGCCGTTCCGGATGGCAGCGTTCGTGAAGACCATCGAGGAGGTCCTGGCCGGCTGCAAGCGAGGTCCCGGCCGGCGCTTGAAGGCGGAAAGAAAGGGAGAGGCCTGATCCATGCTGTACAAGCTGATCTACATCTTCCATCAGGACGTCTCCTGGCTGAACGTGTTTCGCTACATCACGTTCCGGACCATCCTCTCCGCCCTGTCTTCCCTGGCGGTCGTGCTCCTCTTCGGTCGATGGGGCATCGAGCGGCTTCGGGCCATGCAGGTCGGGCAGTACATTCGCGAGGACGGCCCCCCCGATCACAAGGGCAAGGCCGGCACACCCACCATGGGGGGCTGCCTGATCCTTCCCGTCATCATGGTCGCCACGATCCTGTGGGCCGATCCCCGAAACACCTACATCTGGCTGGTCGTGGTGGTGCTTCTCGGCTTCGGCGGCATCGGGTTCGTGGACGACTACGTCAAACGGGTCCGGAAAAGCAGCCAGGGGCTGAGCGCCCGGGCCAAGTTCAGCCTTCAGTTCCTCGTGGCCACGGCCGTGGCGGTCTGTCTCTACACGTACCCCGGTTTCGACTCCCGCCTCATGATACCGTTCTTCAAGAACCTGCAGCCGGATCTCGGTCCCTGGTACGTCCTGTTCGCCGTGTTCATCATCGTGGGCGCGTCGAACGCCGTCAACCTGACGGACGGTCTGGACGGCCTCGCCATCGGCCCCATCATCGTCTCCTTCAGCTGCTACCTGGTATTCGCCTACCTGGCCGGGCACGTGAGGATCGCGGGGTACCTCCAGATCCCCTACGTGGCGGGAGCGGGGGAGCTGTCCGTCCTGTGCGGGACGGTGGCGGGAGCGGGGCTGGGATTCCTCTGGTACAACGCCTACCCCGCGGAGGTGTTCATGGGGGACGTGGGCTCTCTCCCCCTGGGCGCCGTTCTGGGCACCGTGGCGGTCATCACCAAGCAGGAGATCGTCCTCGTGCTCGTGGGAGGCCTGTTCGTGGTGGAGGCCATGTCGGTGATCTTTCAGGTGGGTTACTTCAAGCTCACGGAGGGGCGCAGGATGTTTCGCATGGCCCCCATACACCATCACTTCGAGCTGAAGGGATGGCCGGAGAGCAAGGTGACCGTGCGATTCTGGATCATTGCCGTGATCCTGGCGCTCTTGGCCTTCAGCACGCTGAAGCTGCGGTGAGGAGGGTGTGTGCTTGCTCTACGAAAGGCTGATCTTTCCACCCGGAAGGCGCGAATGGAGAAGGGACTGAACATTCGAGGGGAGCGGGTCGTCGTCGTGGGGCTCGGCCGCTCCGGCAGGGCTGCGGCGCTGTGGCTCGCCGGTGGGGGGGCGGAGGTGACGGCGAGCGACATGCGCCCCGCCTCAGCATTTGCCCCGGATCTCCTCAGGGAGGTCGGCGACGCCGGGGTGCGGCTGGAGCTCGGCGGACACGTTCCGGAGACCTTCCTGAACGCCGACTGGATCGTGCTCAGCCCCGGCGTACCGCCCGAGGTCGGAGCGATCCGATCGGCGCGGGGGCGTGGGATCCCCGTGTTCGGCGAGATGGAGCTGGCCTGCCGGCTCCTGGACATTCCCATGGCGGGCGTGACCGGCACCAACGGCAAGTCTACGGTCACCGCCCTCCTGGGGGAGATGCTCCGATGCCGGGGAGAGCGTGTGTTCGTCGGCGGGAACATCGGCACGCCCCTCATGGACCTGGTGACCGAACGCCGGGCATATGACCGGGGGGTGATCGAGGTTTCCAGCTTCCAGCTCGACACCCAGGAAAGCTTTCGGCCCGAGGTCTCGGTGATCCTCAACGTCAGCCCCGATCACCTGGATCGCTACGAGGACTACGAGGCTTACGTCCGGAGCAAGCTGCGCATCTTTCGCCGCCAGAGGCCGGGGACCGCCGTCGTGCTCAACGACGAGGATCCGAGGCTGCGGGAGGTGGATCCCGGCGGGCGCCTCCGTGTTCTGCGCTACGGCCTGGAGGAGGCGCCGCACCGGGCGTCGTGGATTTCCGGTGACCGCGTGGTCGCCCGCCTCCCCGAGAGGCAGCCCGAAGCCTTCCCTCTGGAAGGATTTGCACCGCCGGGGAAGCACAACCGGGAAAACGCGATGGCCGCGGTGCTGGCCGCCCTCGTCCTGGGGGCCGGCGCGGAGGCCGTGCAGAAGGGAATCGATACCTTCGGGGGCCTGCCCCACCGGCTGGAGCTCGTGACGCGGTCCGGGGACGTGGCGTTCTACGACGACTCGAAGGCCACGAACGTGGACGCAGCCGTGCGGGCCGTGGAGAGCTTCGAGCAGCCCCTGATCCTGATAGCCGGCGGCCGGCAC
Source organism: uncultured Desulfobacterales bacterium (assembly GCA_964454455.1). Lineage (GTDB taxonomy): Bacteria > Desulfobacterota > DSM-4660 > Desulfatiglandales > HGW-15 > JAIPEI01. The sequence goes on from CAYVVQ010000027.1 coordinate 19,000, forward strand.
AAAGGGGCCGACTACGCGCCCCTCGTGGGGGCCGCCCGGGGACGGGTCAAGGCAGCGGTCTTTCTCGGAGAGGCCCGGCGGCTGCTGGCCGAGGCGTTCGAGGGAACGGTCCCGTATCGCATCGTCGAGACCATGGACGAGGCCGTTTTCGAGGCCCGCGCCCGGTCCGTACCCGGGGACGCGGTCCTTCTCGCGCCGGCCTGCTCCAGCTTCGACATGTTCCAGGACTACGCCCATCGGGGACGGGCGTTTTCCGAGGCCGCTCGGAGGTTCGCGGATGGCGTCCAAGAGGCGTGAATCGAAGGGGACCGACTACTGGATCCTGATACCCGCACTGCTTCTCGTGGGGCTGGGAATGGTGTTCATTTACAGCTCGAGCTCCTTTCTCGCGGAGCACCGGCTGGGGGACAGCTACTATTTCCTCAAGCGGCAGGCCGTCTTCTGTCTGGTGGGGCTGTGCCTCTTGATCCTGGCCAAGAACGTCCCGAGCCACCTCTGGTCGCGGTGCGCGTACCCCTTTCTTTTTCTGAGCCTCGCCCTTCTGGTGGCGCTTCTGATACCGGGTCTGGGCAGGACCGTGGGAGGGGCGAGCCGCTGGCTTCGATTCTACGGCCTTTCCTTTCAGCCCTCGGAGCTCGCCAAGCTTTCCCTGGCGGTCTACATCGCCTACTCCATGGCCAAGAAGGGGCCTGATATGGGTTCTTTCTCCAAGGGGCTTCTGCCCCACCTCCTGGTGGCCGGGGTCTTCATGGGGTTGATCGTGCTCCAGCCCGATCTGGGAACGGCGGTGATCATCGGCTGCTGGCTCATGATGCTGCTCTTCGTCGGCGGGGTCCGCCTGTACCAGCTGCTGGCCCTGCTGCTGGCGTTCGCCCCCATGGTCGGCTTCCTGATCTGGTTGGAGCCGTACCGGCTTCGCCGCTGGTGGGCGTTCCTGGAGCCATGGAAGGACCCCCACGGGTTGGGCTTCCAGATCATCCATTCCTTCCTGGCCTTCGGTTCGGGAGGGTTGTTCGGTGTGGGGCTGGGCAACAGCAAGCAGAAGCTTCTCTACCTGCCGGAGCCCCACACGGACTTCATTCTGTCCATCATCGCCGAGGAGGTGGGGCTCCTGGGCGTGGCCACGGTGGTGTTCCTCTTTTCGTTGCTCATCATGCGTGGGATTCGGGTCGCGCTCAACGCCAGGGATCTCTACAGCACCTACCTGGCCATGGGCATCAGCTGCTTTCTCGGACTCCAGGTGATGATCAACATGGGCGTGGTGATGGGTCTTCTGCCCACCAAGGGGCTCACCCTCCCCCTGATCAGCTACGGAGGGTCCTCCCTGGTGGTGAACCTGCTCGGCGTGGGAATCCTGCTGAGCATCGCACAGAGAAGCTGACGGGCGGAACGGATGAGAGACTCCAGGGCGAACAGGGGGAACCGGATGGTCATCGCCGGAGGCGGGACCGGCGGGCACCTCTTTCCCGGTCTGGCCACGGCCCGGGAGCTGACGCGCCGGCGCCCGGCCGCGGAGATCCTTTTCGTGACGGGCGAGCGCAGGATGGAGACACGGATCCTGGAGCGGTCCGGGTACCGGCAACGGTCCATCCGGGTGCAGCCCCTTCAGGGACGGGGGTGGACCGGGGTCCTGGCCGCCGTCGCGGGGATTCCGTGGAGCCTGTTTCACGCCCGGCGGCTCCTGAACCGGTTCGACCCAGGGGTCGTTCTGGGCGTGGGCGGCTACGCTTCGGGCCCGGTCTGCCTGGCCGCCCGCACCCTTGGGGTCCCTGCGGCGATCCACGAGCAGAACTCCTACCCGGGGCTCACGAACCGGCTTCTCTGCCGCATCGTGGACCGGGTGTTCATTTCCTTCGAGGAGAGCCGGGCGGGGTTCCCGGCAGGGCGTTTCGTTCTTACGGGCAATCCGGTTCGGCGGGAAATTTTGCGGGTCGAGGCCCGTCCGATCGACCCGGCACGGCCGTTGAGCGTCCTGGTGGTGGGTGGAAGCCAGGGGGCCCGGGCGGTGAACACGGCCGTGGCCGACGCCCTGGTTGTCGTGAAGCGCTGCGAGGTGGAAGTCCGTGTGGTTCACCAGACCGGGGACACCGACTACGAGAGGGTGCTGGGCCTGTACACGGAACGGGGGCTTCGGGGTGTGGTGACGCCCTTCATCGACGACATGGCCGGGGCGTATGCAGAGGCCGACCTGGTGGTCGGCAGGGCCGGCGCCTCCACGGTGACGGAGCTCGCCGCCCTGGGCAAGCCGTCCATTCTGATTCCGTTTCCCCACGCGGCCAACAACCACCAGGTGACCAACGCAAGGGTCCTTGCGGATGCAGGAGGAGCGGTGCTCCTCCTCCAGAAGGACCTTGCCGGCTCCACCTTGGCCGACCTCCTGGTCCGATACAGCCTGGACCGGGAACCGCTTCGACGAATGGCCGCACGGGTCCTGGAAAAGGCGCGTCCAGAGGCGGCACGGACCATCGTGGACCAGCTCGAGGCATTGATGAGCTCCGGCGCCGGGCGCCGGGGCGTGCAGTGAGGGGGAGATGAGACCGTTCGGCAAGGTCCAGCATATCCATTTCGTGGGCGTCGGGGGCATCGGTATGAGCGGCATCGCCGAGCTTCTGCTCAACCTGGGGTACAAGGTGAGCGGCTCCGACCTGAAGGAGTCCGAGGTCACGCAGAGACTCGCCGGAATGGGGGCGTCCATCACGCTCGGTCACCGCAGGGAGCACGCGGCGGGGGCCGACGTCGTCGTCTTTTCCTCGGCCGTTTCATCGGACAACCCGGAGATCCGGGAGGCCTCGGAGTGCTTCGTCCCCGTGATCCCGAGAGCGGAGATGCTGGCCGAGCTCATGCGGCTCAAGTACGGCGTTGCGGTGGCCGGCGCCCACGGGAAGACCACGACCACCTCCATGATCGCTTCCATCCTCACGAGCGCCGACCTGGACCCTACCGTGGTCATCGGCGGACGGCTGGACATCTGGGGCGGCTCCAACGCCAAGCTGGGCCAGGGAGACATCCTGGTCGCGGAGTCGGACGAGAGCGACGGCTCCTTCATGGTGCTCTCGCCCACCATCGCCGTGGTGACCAACGTGGACCAGGAGCACATCGAGCACTACGGGACCATGGACAACCTGCGGACCACCTTCGTCGATTTCGTGAACAAGATCCCGTTTTACGGATCGGCCGTGCTCTGCCTGGACAACGAGGAGATCCAGGGGATTCTCCCGCGCCTGCGCAAGCGCTACCTCACCTACGGCATGGCGTCCCAGGCCGATGTGCAGGCCCGCGAGGTGGAGATGCGTGAGCTGGCCTCCTCGTTCGAGATCCTCCACCGGGACCAGCCCCTGGGGAGGGTCGTGGTGGGGATGCCCGGGAAGCACAACGTGCTCAACGCCCTGGCCGCCATCGCCGTGGGATTGGAGCTGGAGCTGGATCTCGGGGACATCAAGGCGGGACTCCGGAATCTGGGCGGGCTGGCCAGACGGTTCCAGGTGAAGGGGGAGCGGGGCGGGGTTTTGTTCGTGGACGACTACGGCCACCACCCGACGGAGATCGTGCACACCCTGGAGACGGCCAGGACCTGCTGGCCGGAGCAAAGACTGGTGGTCGTCTTTCAACCCCACCGCTACTCGCGGACCCGGTCGCTGTTCGACCGGTTCGTGCTGAGCTTCAACCAGGCGGACGTCCTGGTGGTCGCCCCCATTTACGGTGCGGGCGAGGAGCCTCTCGAGGGCGTGGACTCGGAATGGCTCTGCCGCGGCATCAAGCAACACGGCCACAGGGAGGTGATCCTCGGCCGGGACCTCGACTGGATCCGGGACCGTCTGAGGGGGATCCTGAGGCCGGGGGACGTGGTCATCACCCTGGGGGCGGGCGACGTCCATCGCGTGGGGGAACAGCTCATGGAAGAGATCCAGGGGTGACCGTGGAGAGAGGGCATCGAAGGAAGCTCATGGAGATCGCGGGATCCGACGTCCGGTTTGACCGGCCCATGCGTCTCTACACCACCTTTCGGGTGGGGGGGAATGCGGCCGTCCTGGTCCGCGCCGGCAGCCTGGAGGTGCTGAAGCGCACCCATGCCTATGCGGGAGCCGAGGGCATTCCGTGGGTGATCGTGGGCAAGGGAAGCAACCTGCTGTTTTCGGACCGGGGATTTCCGGGGGTGGTCATCCGCCTGCGGGGCGCGCTGGCCGAGGTGAGCGGAAACGAGAGGGGCGGCGAGTTGAGCGCGGGGGGCGGGGCGACGAATCGGCGGATCCTGGACCGTTGCGCCCGCGAGGGGCTCGCCGGGCTCGAGTTCCTGGCCGGCATCCCGGGGACCGCGGGCGGGGCCGTGGCCACCAACGCCGGGGCCCGGGGCCGGAGCACCGGTGAGCTGCTGAGGAGAGTGGAGCTCCTCACGGAAGCGGGGAACGTCGCCGATGTCCCGGCCGGCGCGCTCCGCTTTTCTTATCGAAGCTGCAGCCTCCCCGACGGCTCGGTGGTCACCAGGGCGACCTTCGGCGTGCAGCGGGACGCTCCGGGCGCGGTCCGCGAGCGGATCGACCGAAACCTCGAGAAGCGCCGCGGCACTCAGCCCCTCCGGTTCCCCTCGGCGGGGTCCATCTTCCGAAACCCGCCCGAGGGGGCGGCCTGGCGGCTGGTGGCGGAGGCCGGATTGCGGGGAAAAGGGATCGGCGGCGCGGAGATCTCCCGGCTTCACGCCAACTTCATCGTGAATCGTGGAGGCGCCACGGCGGAAGATATCCTCTCTCTGATGAACCTGGCGAGGGAAGCTGTCCTCCGCCGCACAGGGATCGAGCTGGAACCGGAGATCCGGACTGTCGGCTTCTGAAAGGAAACGGCGAAGCGTTAAGGAGCGGACCGAGAACCCATGACGAAGCAAGAGGCGGAAGAGCGGGATCGGCACATCCTGGCGACGGTCTGGCAGGTGATCTGCTGGATGGGCTCGTCCTTCCTGAAGGTCTCTTGCCTGCTGGTGTGCCTTATGATGATCAGCGTGCTTTTTCTTGCGGGGTACCAGTTCCTGCTCCATTCGCCCTACATTCGCCTGGAGCGGGTGGAGATCTCCGGGGTGGAGAACAGCATCAAGCGCGAGCTCCTGGAGATATCGGGACTACGTTCGGACATGACCCTTCTCGCCGTGGACCTGAGAAAGCTGGAGCAGAACCTGGAGCGCCATCCCTGGGTCAAGTCCGTCAAGGTGGAGAAGCGGTATCCCCACTCGCTGAAGATCGAGGCCGTGCGGGAGGAGCCGTGGGCCGTTGTTTCCACGGGGGGACTCTTCTACATGAACCGCAACGGGGACGTCTTCAAGGAGGTGGAGCCCGCGGACCCGGTGGACTTCCCGGTCATCACGGGGGAGTTCGACGACGAGGAGCAGCGCGACCGGAATCTCGAGCTCGGGGCCCACGTGCTCCGGGTCCTGGAGCGCCGCGGGGAAGACTGGATGAAGGAGGAGATCTCCGAGGTCCACCTGCGCAACGCCGGAAACGTGTCGCTCTACTTCCGTTCCCTGCCCGCCATGGTGCAGGTGAGTGTGCCCGACCTGGAGAAGAAGATCGGCGATCTGAATCGAATCGTAGAGCATCTCCGCGACACCCGGCAGGTCGAGAAGGTCACCGGAATCAACCTCCACTACCGGGACGGAGCCGTGGTCTCCTTCAAGAGGGGATAGAACCGGGCGGGTTGGGCCGCATCGGGCGCACCCGCGGGGCGGATCCATCGAGGAAGAAGGGGTACGCGTCATGGCCGCAGAGATCATCGTAGGACTGGACATCGGCACCACCAAGATTTGCGCCGTGGTAGGCGAGCTGAAACCGGACGGCATCGAGATCATCGGCATCGGGAGCCATCCCTCGGAGGGCCTCAGGAAAGGGGTGGTGATCAACATCGAGAACACCGTGAACTCCATCAAGGAGGCGATCGAGGAGGCCGAGACCATGGCCGGCTGCGAGATCAGCACGGTCTATGCCGGGGTCGCCGGGGGGCACATCAAGGGGTTCAACAGCCACGGGGTCATCCCGCTCAAGGAAAAAGAGGTGACCCGGAAGGACGTGGAGCGGGTGATCGAGGCCGCGAGTGCGGTGGCCATCCCCATGGACCGCGAGGTGATCCACGTCCTCACCCAGGAGTTCATCGTCGACGAGCAGGACGGGATCATGGATCCCCTGGGCATGTCCGGCGTCCGCCTGGAGGCGAAGATCCATATCGTCACCGGGGCCGTGACGTCGGCCCAGAACATCATCAAGTGCGCCAACAAGGCGGGGCTCGACGTTGCGGACATCGTGCTGGAGTCCCTGGCGTCGAACGAGGCCGTGCTCTCGGACGAGGAAAGAACGCTCGGGGCGGCCCTTCTCGATTTCGGGGGCGGCACCACGGATATGGCCGTCTTCTCCCGGGGGGCCATCAAGCACACCTCGGTGCTCGCCCTCGGGGGGGACAACCTGACCTACGATTTGTCCATCGGCCTGCGGACCTCCCGTAAGGACGCGGAGAAGGTCAAGATGAAGTACGGGTGCGCCCTCTGCTCGATGATCGGCGAAGACGAGACCATCGAGGTCCCCGGGGTGGGCGGAAGAAAGCCTCGGGTCCTCTCCCGGCGGATTCTGGGCGAGATCCTCGAGCCTCGTGTGGAGGAGATCCTCACCCTCATCCACAACGAGCTGCTGCGGTCGGGCTTTGCCGAGTCGATCAACTCCGGGGTGGTGGTTACGGGCGGATCGGCGGAGCTCTCGGGCATCGCCGAGATGGCCGAGTCCGTGTTCAAGGTCCCTGCGCGGATCGGCTACCCTGGGGAGATCAAAGGGCTGGTGGAGGTGGTGAACAAGCCCATGTATGCAACCGCCGTGGGGCTGGTTCTCTACGGGGCGAAGCGAAGCAAGGAAGGAAAGAAGTTCAGGATTCGAGATACCAACATTTTCGGAAGGGTCATGGACAGGATGAAAAGATGGTTCAAGGATATCATCTAAGGGTGTCGGGCGCTTCAAACGCTTGAAAAGGAGGGACATCATGAAGTTCGAGTTTGTCGAGGAAAATGAGAGCAGGTACAGTGCGAAGATCAAGGTTTTCGGCATCGGAGGTGCCGGCGGAAACGCGATCAACAACATGATCTCCGCCAAGCTCAAGGGCGTGGACTTCATCACGGCCAACACGGACAGCCAGGACCTCGAGCGATCCACCTGCTCCTGCAAGATCCAGCTGGGCGCGGCCCTCACCCGGGGGCTGGGCGCGGGATCGGAACCCGAGGTCGGCCAGGCCGCCGCCGAGGAAAGCGCGAACGACGTGCGTGAGGCGGCGGAGGGGGCCGACATGGTCTTCGTCACGGCCGGCATGGGGGGCGGAACCGGGACCGGGGCCGCGCCGGTGATCGCACAAGAGTGCCGGGAGTCCGGCGCCCTCACCGTGGCCGTGGTCACGAAGCCCTTCAAGTTCGAAGGCGAAAAGCGGATGCGGCGGGCCCTGGAAGGGGTGGAGAAGCTCAAGCAGGAAGTGGACACGCTGATCATCATCCCGAACGAACGGCTGAAGTCCGTGGGGACCAAGAACAGCACCGTGAAAGATCTGTTCGTGCGGGCCGACGAGGTGCTGCTGAACGCCGTCCGGGGCATCTCGGACCTCATCAACAGCAGCGGCTTCATGAACCTGGACTTCGCCGACGTGAAGAAGGTCATGGAGCAGATGGGGACAGCCATCATGGGAACCGGCCGGGCCGGAGGCGAGAACCGCGCCATCGAGGCGGCGCGCGAGGCGATCAACAGCCCGCTGCTCGAGGACATCTCCGTCAGCGGGGCGCGGGGACTCCTGATGAACCTGACCGGACCGTCGGACATGACCATGGAGGAGGTGGACGAGGCCTTCACCTACATCAAGGGAGAGGTGGACGAAGGGGCGGAGATCTTCTCCGGACTGGTGTTCGACGACAGCATGGGCGACGAGGTCCAGATGACCGTCATCGCTACGGGCATCGACCGGGAGCATTACAGCAAGGTCATCCGGCTCAACGACCGCGTGCAGGAGCGGACCGGCGGCGTGCAGGATCAGACCTGCGGCGTTCGGGAAGCAAGTCCGGAGGAGGCGCTGGGGGCCTGGACGGTCCGCACCGGAAGCGGCTCCGCCTTCGACGGCAACGACCTGGACGAGGACAATCTCGACATCCCCGCCTTCATGCGGAACAAGGTCGAGGAGAACCCCTTCGGGGACATCCAGGAGGACGATCGGGACGAGAAGAAGGGGTTCCTGCGAAGGGCCTTCTCCAAGGACAGCCTGGATTTCCCGACGTTCCTGCGGACAAAGCAGTCCAAGGCATACTAGGGGGAAGCCGCAGCGGGATATTCCGGGGGGCCGGAGCGTGGAAGGAAGACAGGCAGCGCTTCATCGGAAGCGGCTCGCCCTGGAGACGGGCGCCGTCCGGAAGGACTGGGGCGGCCGTCTCTCCGTGGCCCTGGTCTACCCCAACAGCTACGCCCTGGGCATGTCCAGCCTCGGGTTCCAGGTCGTCTACGACATCCTGAACCGGGACGACCGCGTGGTGGCGGAGCGGGTCTTCTATCCCGATAAGCCGGAGACATCCCTCCCTCCGGAGGGGGGAAAGGGACTCCTTTCCATGGAGTCCCGTTCCCCCCTGTCCCGCTTCGATCTCATCGCCTTCTCCCTTTCCTTCGAGAACGACGACCTCCACGTGCTCCGCGTGCTGGACTGGGCCCGCATTCCGGTCCTCCAGGAGGAGCGGGACGACGCCCAGCCGTTCGTTCTGGGGGGCGGGATCCGGGCCATGCTCAACCCGGAGCCGATGGCTCCCTTCTTCGACGCCTTCCTTCTGGGAGAGGCCGAGGGCGTGCTCCGGCGTTTCGTGTCCCGCTTCCGGGAGTCGACGGCCGCGGGCCGCACCCGCCGTGAATCCGTAAGAGATCTGGTGCCCGAGTTCCCCTCCCTCTATGTCCCTTCCCTCTACCGCCCGCGCTACCGGCCCGACGGCACCCTCCAGGTCCTGGAGCCTCTGGAAGGCGGGGTCCCGGAACGAATTCACCCGGCCCGGGCGCCCGAGAGCGGAGGCCCGGCCGTTTCCACCGTCACCACGCCGGAGACCGAGTTCGGGGAAAAGATCCTGGTGGAGCTCGGCCGCGGGTGCGGGCGGGCCTGCCGTTTCTGCGCGGCCGGGCACGTCTACCGTCCCCCGCGGTTCCGCCCCGAGAGCGAGCTGAGCGCATGCGTGGACCGGGCCCTTTCGATCGCGCCCCGGGTGGGACTTCTGAGTCCGGCCGTGTCGGACACGCCTGGCATCGAAGCCGTGACCGCCCGGATCGTGGAGCGGGGAGGATCGTTCTCCGTCTCCTCCCTGAGGGCGGATTCCCTGAGCCCGAGGCTCCTGGAGCATCTGGCGCGGGCCGGACAGAAGAGCGTCGCCGTCGCCCCTGAGGCGGGTACGGAGCGGCTCCGGCGCGTGATCAACAAGCATTTGACCGAGGAGGAAATCCTGAGGGCGGTCCGGAGCATCGCGTCGGTGCAGGCCTTCTCCCTCCGGCTCTACCTCATGATCGGGCTTCCCACGGAAACCCGTGAGGACGTGGCCGGCATCGCGGGACTGGCCAAGAGGATTCGGCACCGGATGGTGCGCGAGTCCGGGGGAAGGGGGACCATCGGGCGGATCCGGTTGAGCGTGAACTGCTTCGTGCCCAAGCCGTTCACCCCGTTCCAGTGGTTTCCCATGGCGCCCGTGAAGCTGCTCAAGGAGAAGCAGAAGCAGCTTCGCCGGGCCCTGGCCAAGACCGGCGGCGTGACCGCGGCCTTTGACGTGCCCCGCTGGGCCTATGTCCAGGCCCTCCTCTCCCTGGGGGATCGACGGGCCGGGAAGATTCTCCTGGCCGCCCACCGGTTCGGCGGGGACTGGAAGCAGGCCTTCCGTCACAGCGAGGTGAATCCCGACTTCTTCGTCCACCGCCCCCGGGGGCTGGACGAGGTGCTTCCCTGGGACCACATCGATCACGGCATCCGCAAGGACCACCTGGCCCGGGAGTACGGGCTGGCCCTGGCGGAGAAGGAGTCGCCGGAGTGCCGGGTGGGTTTCTGCGACCGGTGCGGGGTGTGCCCGGGATCGGGGGACACCCCGAAGTAGCCCGTTCGACCCGAATCGGTCCGTTGTTGTGTTTTCGAGAAACGTTCCTTATGATGAGACGATGCAAGGGACGAAGCGCATCTGGTTGAACAGGGCGAAGACCTTCGAGGAAGCCGCTGCATTCGACCGGGACTACTATCAGCGGCTTTCTCCCGAGGAGCGCCTGGACATCGTGCAGATGCTCCGGGAGATGCACTTCGATCAGTCCGGGCCGACCTTGCCGTCCTCTCGCCCGAATGACCGGCGTCCTCGTCGATCGCCGGTGCCGGCTTCTACGAGAGGAACCTCACCCCTCACGCGCCGGGTGTTCCTGAGGCGGGCCTCCGCCTGGACCGCATACGGGCTCATGCTCTCCCTCATGCCGCACTGCGCCACATCGGGACAGGCCTCGGCCTCCGAGGAGCGGAAGCGCCTGGTGAGCCGGGCGCAAGGGCTCTCCCTGCGGGAGATCTCCCGGCAGAGGCTGCACCACGGCAGGGACCGGTTCCTGGACCCCTTCAGCGCCGAGCCCCGCGGGGGATTGTGGCGTCTCCTCCGGTGGAAGCTCTTCAGCGGGAACGCGTTCAGGGATCAGTACGCGGACGAGGTCGTCCGTCCCCTGGACCTGGACTGGCGGCCTTTCCGCGAGGAGGGCGACTGCTCGGTCATGTTCCTCCGACACTCCTGCCTGCTGGTCCGGGATCTGGAAACGGTCTACCTGGTGGACCCCATCTTCTTCGGCCTGTTCTGGCTGACCGACTTCAGCCCCATCCGGTCGGGCCTGGACGACATGCCCCGGCCGGACCACGTTCTTATCACCCACGGCCACTACGACCACCTGGACCTGGACAGCCTCCGGACCCTGGACCCCGGCACCCACGTCGTCACGCCCCTCGGATACGACGGGATTTTCGAGGACCTCGGCATGTCCAACCGGACCCGCCTCGACTGGTACGAGACCCACGCGGAGGGGCAGGGCGAGGTGGTGTTCCTGCCCTGTCGGCACTGGACCATGAGGAACCCGATCACCGGCCCCAACCGCGACCTCTGGGGAGCCTACCTCATTCGAGGGGAGAGCGGCCGGAACGTCTTTCTCTCCGGGGATGCGGCCTACTTCGACCGATACGGGGAGATCGGCGGGGAGTTCGACATCGATCTGGCGGTCTTCAATCTGGGGGCGTACGAGCCGCGCTGGTTCATGGCCCAGAGCCACATCAACCCGGAGGAGACGGTGCGGGCGTTCTGTGAGCTTAAGGCCCGGCGCCTCCTGGTGGTCCACTGGGGCGCGTTTCGGCTGGGGGACGAACCGGTGCACCTGCCGCCCCTGGAGATCCGCCGCGCGATGGAGCGGGCCGGTCTGGCCGATCGTCTGGTCCACCTGGAGCCGGGGGAATCGGTGGCCCTCTGAGGCGCTCGATTCGCCGGATCCTTCAGCCGCTTCCCGGCCGGGATTCGGACTCGGGGGAAGGTTCCGCGACCAGCCCGTAACGGAAGTAGTTTCCGTTCTTGTCCACCTCCCGCACGTCCCCGTACTTCATCAGAGTGGCCACGTGATAGAGCACGCGTGAGGGCTCCAGTCCGGTCTCGCGGGCCGCTTCCGGTACGGTTCGCGGCCCGCCGGCGAGGGCGTTCTTGATCAGCAAGATCTCCTTTTGCTGCGCCTTGAGCCGGGCCTTGGCCGCATCGATGGAGGAGGCCCGGTCTCGACGCAGCATCTTGAGGGCGGTCTTGTCTCTGGATGAAACGGGCTCTTCCTTTCGCTCGATCCTGTCGGTCGCGATCGGATCTTTCATGGGGTTTCTCCGGGAGCCTGGGGTTGGGACTGAATGATGGCCCGCTGGCCGGCCAGGACCTGCTCGTCCGTGGAGTGCTCCAGGGTGATGGCCTTGCCCGGGCACTCGGCTGCGCAGGCCCCGCACCCGTAGCAGGAGGCCGGTTCGATGTGCGCGGCCCCGTTCACGATCTTCGGTACGCCGTAGGGGCAGGCGCGGAGGCAGGTGCAGCAGGCCGAGCAGCGCCGGCTGTCGACGCGGCCGACGAACGGCTCCAGCTCCACGGCCCCGACCGCCAGGACGGATCCGGCCTTGGCCGAAGCGGCCGAGGCGGCCGCCACCGCCTCGTTCATGTCCATGGGGGCCTGGCAGGTGCCGGCCAGGAAGATCCCCGCCGAGGCGACCTCCACCGGGCGGATCTTGGGGTGCACCTCCTGCAGGAAACCGTCCCGGCCGGTCTGGCACTTCACGATCTCGGTAAGGTCCCGGATGGGTGCGGGCTCCATCCCGGTGCCGAGAACCACCAGGTCCACGGGGATCTCCAGGTCATCCTCGTGGAACAGGGCGTCGCGCACCGTAACGGACAGGGCGTAGCCGTTGTCCTCCCGTTTCACCTCGGGGGGCGACTCGGGAAGGAAACGGACGAAGCGGACCTGGTTCTCCGATGCTGCGATGTAAATCTCCTCGTGCCCGCGGCCGTAGGTCCTGATGTCCCTGTAGAGGTCGAAGACCACGGTCTCCGGATGCTGCCGCCGGATCCTCAGGGCCGCGTGCAGCAAGCTGTTGCAGCAGGTGCGCGAGCAGTACTCGTTCAGGCGGCCGCCCCCTCCGGGTTCTTGAAGCCCCGGGATCTGGCGGGAGCCCACGCAGTGGATCATGGCCATGCTCTTGATGGGTTTCCCGTCGATCACCAGGTGACCGTCCACGGAATCCGCTTCGGCCATCTGCGGGATCAGCTCGGCCAGGGTGATCACCTCGGGTTGCTCTCCGTAACCGTACTCGCCCGGAAGGGGCCTGTAGGCGGAGAAGCCGGTGGCCATGATCACGGCCCCCGTGGCGAGCGCCAGATCCTCGGGTTCTTCCGGGGGTTCCCCTGGACAGATTCCCACAAAGGGGATGACGCCGTTTCCGAGCCGGCCGCAGGTCCGGGCCCGGCCCAGCCTTTCCATCTCCTCGTCGGATCGGGGCGGCCGGCGGCGCACCCTCAGCCGGAAGTTGCCGATGTAGCCCTCCTGGGCCGTCACCTGGGCACATGTGAGGATCTCCACGTTGGGCAGCCCGTTCACCTGCCGGTACAACCGCTCCAGAAGCTCCGCGGCGTCGTCCCCGGTGGGAAACAGGGTGTCCAGCCGGGCCACCCACCCCCCCAGAAAGGGGGTCTTCTCCACCAGTGCAACTCGAAGGCCGTTCAGGGCCAGGTCCCTTGCCGCCTTGAGCCCGGCCACGCCGCCTCCGATTACGGTGGCGTGGTCCGTGGCATCGACGCGGATGGGTTCCAGGGGACGGATCAGGGCGGCCTTGGCAACGGCAGAACCCACCAGGGCGACGGCCTTCTCCGTGGCCTCTTCCCCCTCGTCCACCCAGCTCACCTGCTCCCGGATGTTGGCGTGAACGTAGAGGTAGGGGTTCAGACCCGCGCGGATCAGTGCATTGCGAAACGTGGTCTCATGGAGGCTGGGGGAGCAGGAGGCCACCACCACGCGATCGACCCGATCTGTTCTGACATCCTCGATGATCAGCTCCTGCCCGGGATCGGAGCACATGAACGGGTTTTGCCGGGAGACGGTGACGTGCGGCATCCCGGCGGCCGCCTCGGCCACCCGGCTCACGTCCACGTGGTCGGATATGTTGCCGCCGCAGTGACAGACATACACGCCGATCCTGGGGGCTTGATTCGATTCACTCATGCCACTGTCCTGATTCTTCCGGTGGACCGCCCTCAAGCGGCTCTCCGGGTGTTGCGCTCCCGCTCTTTGAGAAAGATCCCCGCCTCGGAGGCGGCTGCGCCGGCCTCTACCACCGTGTCCACGATGTCCTTGGGCCCGGCTGCGACGCCCGCCATGAACACCCCTTCGTGGCTGGTGAGGGTGGGGAAGAGCTTGGGTTGGCGGCTGGCCAGGAAACCGTCCTCGGCCACCCGGACGGGTGCGCATCCCTCCGGCGTCCAGGCCGGCACGACGGCCAGGGAGAGCACCGTCATGTCGAAGGTGTCGACCCGGGGCCCGCCGCTCCCCTCCATGTCGTCGTGACGGATGATCACCCCGTCGTCCTCGCTCCGGCCCGTGACCACCCCTTTGGCCCGCACGAACTCGATGCCCATGGCCCGTGCGTTTCGGTAAAACTCCTCGTATCCTTTGCCGAAGCAGCGCACGTCCATGCAGTAGATGGCGAGCCGCATCCCGGGATGCTCCCGCTTGAGCAGGGTGGCCTGCTTGATGTTGTACATGCAGCAGACCCGGGAGCAGTGGCGCACACCGAGCTGGGTGTCCCTGCTGCCTGCGCACTGGAGAAAGGCCACGCTTTCGGGCTCTTTTCCGTCACTGGGCCGGAGCAGGCGCTGGTAGGGACCGGCCGGACCCAGGAGGCACTCCATCTGCAGGGCGTCCACCAGGTTGGGTTGGTCGGCCGCCTCCCCCCACGCCCGGGCCGGGTAATCCCTGAACAGCCTGTACCCGGTCGCCAGGACCAGGACCCCGGCACGGATTTCCACCTCCCGGGGCTTCTGGAAGTAGTCGACGGCCCCGGCGGGGCACACCCGGGCGCACTTCCCGCAAAGGCTGCACTGTTCCACGTCCAGACGGGGCACCTGGGGAATCGCGCTGGGGAAGGGCACGGAGATCGCCTTGCGACCGGCGAGGCCGTACTGCTCCGGGGAAGGCGCCAGGACGGGACAGCCTGTCTCGCACTTCATGCAGCCGATGCAGCGGTCCATGTCCACGTACCTCGGATGCTGGAGCGCCTTCACCTCGAAATCGCCCGGTCCGCCGCTCACCCCCGATAGCTCGCACAGGGTCATCAGGCTGATGTTGCGGTGGTGGGCCACCGCCGCCATCTTCGGGGTGGTGATGCAGCTGGCGCAGTCCAGGGTGGGGAACACCTTGGAAAGCTTGATCATGTTGCCGCCGATGGTCTCTTTTCGCTCGAGCAGGACGACCTTGTAGCCCTGGTCGGCCAGGTCCAGGGCGGCCTGCATCCCTGCAATGCCTCCCCCCAGCACCAGGGCGTCGCACTGCCCGGGAATCTTCTCCGGCATGTCTCGATCCTTTCTTCGAAACCCTCGGCGCGTGAGCGGGTTCTTGCGAATAGATCGAATGTAATGCGGCTGCAGCCGGGAGTCAATCCCTATTTTTGCAGTAGGAATAAGGCGGCGGCCGCGGGTCCTCGACCGGCAGCCTGCGCGTGGCGCGTGAGCGGGGTTTCGCGAACCCGTCAACACTCGAAGGATTTTCACGGTAGAGGCGCGTTGACGGGGGTGGCGTCCGGGAGTATCATCGGCTGCCTGCACGGGGGAATCGATGTCGATCCGAACCGTTGAGGAAAAAAATACCTATACTGAAAGGATGATGGCGTCGCAAAAAGCCCGAAGCCTCGAGATTTGCCCCTGGGATTTCAATAGGTTATAGCGTACCCAGCGGCGGGTGAGCGGGTTTTTGCGAACCCGAGAAAGGATGTTATGGACCAGAATCACGCGAGCCGCATCGCCGGTGA
>CAYVVQ010000028.1:0-1195 GCA_964454455.1 uncultured Desulfobacterales bacterium
CCGTTTTCGTTTGAAAATCGTATCCACCTCTCGTCCCGGACCCGAATCGGAAGGAGTGAACATGGATTTCAGTCTTTCGATGGAGCAGGAGATTCTCAGGAACTCGGTGCGGCAGTTCGCCGAGGCGGAGATCAAGCCCGTTGCGGCCGAGCTGGACGAAAAGGAGGAGTTCTCCTACGACACCATGCGAAAGATGGGCGAGCTCGGGCTCTTCGGCATGTTCGTGTCCGAGGAGTACGGCGGCCAGGGCATGGACTACGTCTCCTACATCATCGCCACCGAGGAGATCGCCCGGGTGGACGGCTCCCACGCGGCCACCGTGGCGGCCGGGAACTCCCTGGGGATCGGTCCCCTCTACTACTTCGGCAGCGAGGAGCAGAAACGGAAGTATCTGCCCAAGCTCTGCTCGGGCGAGACCCTGTGGGGCTTCGGGCTGACCGAGCCCAACGCCGGGTCGGATGCGGGGAACTCCAAGACCAACGCGGTGCTGGACGGGGACGAGTGGGTCATCAACGGGAGCAAGATCTTCATCACCAACGCCGCGACGGACATCACCTCGGGGGTGACGGTTCTCGCACGCACCGGGACCCGGGAGGACGGCCGCCCGGAGCTCTCCTGCATCCTGGTGGAGTCCGGGACGCCCGGGTTCGAGGCACGGGAGATGCACGGAAAGCTGATGTGGCGGGGCTCCAACACGAGCGAGCTCTACTTCGACGACTGCCGCGTGCCCGCGGAGAACCTGCTGGGCACCCGGGGCCACGGGTTCCATCAGATGCTATCCACCCTGGACGGGGGGCGCCTCTCCATCGGGGCCATGGGACTGGGGGGGGCACAGGGCTGCTACGAGATGGCCTTGAGGTACGGCCGGGAGCGGGAGCAGTTCGGCCGGCCCATCTCCACGTTTCAGGTAAACGCGTTCAAGCTGGCGGACATGGCCATGGAGATCGAGTGCGCCCGGCTGATCCTCTACAAGGCCTGCTGGCTCCGGGACAACGACGAGCCCTTCGGCAAGGAGGCGGCCATGGCCAAGCTCTACAGCTCCGAGGTCATGTACCGCTGCGCCAACCACGCGGTGCAGCTCCACGGCGGGTACGGTCTCATGAAGGAGTACGACGTGGAGCGCTTCTACCGGGACCAGAAGCTGCTGGAGATCGGGGAGGGCACCTCGGAGGTCCAGCGGCTGGTGATCTCGCGG
>CAYVVQ010000028.1:1295-32412 GCA_964454455.1 uncultured Desulfobacterales bacterium
GCTGCTGGAGATCGGGGAGGGCACCTCGGAGGTCCAGCGGCTGGTGATCTCGCGGCTGATCGGGGCCATGTAGCGGCTGATCTCCTTGATCTTGAAAGAAGTGGCTCATTTCCGGGCTGAAAACGGAGCCCCATACAGAAATGGATAGGAGGCGGGCGATCCCGGGCCGGTGGGCCGAGGATCGCTTTTCGTTTCGCCATGCTCGAACGGATCCTGGGAAAAGAGATCGCCCACTACGTGCGGGCCCACAGGGGGCTGGTCGCCACGGCCATCGCGCTGACGGCCGTCTCGGCGCTCTTCGTGGTGGTGCCGGCCTACCTGCTTCAGCCCTTCGTGGACGAGGGGATGAAGACCGGGGGCGAGCCCGCCACCTGGAAGATCCCCTGGGTGACCTTCGGGGAGTCCCTGCTGGATGTGCAGCGGACCCGGAAGGTGATCGTGGAGGATGTCTCCCCGAACCGCCTCCTGGTCCTGCTGACGCTCGTGGCGTTCGTCTCCGTGCTCTTCAAGTCCCTTACCCTCTACCTGAGCCAGCTCTCGGCGGCCGCCTTCTCCAACCGGGCCATCATGAGCATTCGGGTGGACCTGTTCCGGCGGCTCGTCTCCCTCCCGCTGAAGTTCTACCACCACCACAAGGTGGGGGAGCTCATCTCCCGCTCCACGGCCGACGTCACCGTGATGCAGGAGCGGATCGCCAACATCCTGATCGGGCTGGTGCAGCATCCGCTCACGGCCCTCGTCTTCCTGGCCTATCTCCTGCTCATGAACTGGCAGCTCACGCTCGTCGTCTGCGTGGCCGCGCCGGTCATCGTCGGGCTGATCCGCCTCTTCGGTCGCAAGGTGAAGAAGCACTCGGCGCGGGTCCAGGATTCGGTCTCCTTCGTGACCTCCACCTACCAGGAGACGCTCCTCTGCCTCAAGGTGATTCAGTCCTCCTGCACGCAAGAGGGGGAGTCCAGGAGGTTCGAAGGCCTGGCACGGGAGCTCTACCGCAAGATCATGCGGTGGAACCGCTGGTTTCTCGGTCTGGGTCCCATGATGGACTCCACGGTGTTCCTGGTCCTTCCCGGGGTCCTCGTGATCGGCAAGATCTACTTCCACCACACCCTGGGCGAGCTCATGTCCATGATCTACGCCTTCTCGAGGGTCTACTCCCCCATCAAGAGCCTGGCGCGGGTGAACAACGAGCTCCGGACCCTTCAGGGCGCCACGGACCGCGTCTTCGGCATCATGAAGACCATCCCGGACATCCAGGATCCTCCGGACGCGCGCCCGCTGCCCAGGCACAGGGAGTCCCTGGAGTTCGACCACGCCTCGTTCGGCTACGGCCCGGCCACGCCGGTGCTGCGGGACGTCTCCTTTCGGGTCGAGGCCGGCGAGATGGTCGCGTTCGTGGGCTCCACCGGGGCCGGCAAGAGCACCCTCCTGGACCTGGTTCCGCGCTTCTACGACGTGGACGAGGGGGCCGTCCGGATCGACGGGACGGACATCCGCGAGGTGACGCTGGACTCCCTCCGCCGGCAGATCGGGATCGTGAGCCAGGAGGTGCTCCTGTTCCACGACACCGTCGCGGCGAACATCCGCTACGCCCGGCCCGATGCCTCCATGGACGAGGTGGAGGCGGCGGCGAAGGCGGCCCACGCGCACGGGTTCATTCGGGAGCTTTCCAAGGGGTACGACACCCTGGTGGGGGACCGGGGAAGCCTGCTCTCCGGGGGGCAGCGCCAGCGCATCGCCATTGCGCGGGCGATCCTGTTGAACCCGTCGATCCTCATCCTGGACGAGGCGGCCTCCGCGCTGGACGCGGAGAGCGAGCAGCTGGTCCAGGAGAGCATCGACGCCCTCCACGGGGGGCCGACCATCCTGGCGGTGGCCCACCGCCTGAGCACCATTCGAAAGGCCGACCGGATCTACGTGCTGGAGAAAGGGCGCATCGTGGAGTCCGGGACGCAGAAGGCCCTCCTGGCCGCCGACGGGCGCTTCCGGCAGCTCCACGACATGCAGTTCCAGGTGTGACGGGGAAAAGGCCTTGAAGCCGCCGCCTTCAGGCGGTCCCCAGGGCCTCTTTCACCTCCTGCGCGGTCATTCCCCGAATGGAGAGGGACTTCTCGCGGGACCGCTCGCCGGAGACGATCGCCACGGAGCCCTTGGGAACGCGGAGCGCCTTGGAGAGAAAGGCCACCAGGGCCTTGTTCGCCTCGCCCTCCACGGGCGGGGCGGTGAGCTTGATGCGAAGCACCCCCTCCTCCAGGCCGAGGATTTCGTCCCTGGACGAACGGGGCGTCAGCCGGACCCGGATGAGCGCCGCCGACTCCGCCGCCTTCCCTGCGCTGCTTCCCCGTTTCTTCCCCATCGCACCCCCGGAGAACGGCTCACACGGCCAGCTGCCGGGCCATCTGAATGAGGGTCTGCACCAGGAAGCTCTGGAGGAAGATGATCGCCAAGATTACCAGGATGGGGGAGAAGTCGATGCCGCCGAAGAACACCGGCAGTCGCCGTCGAATGGGGGTGAGGACGGGATCGGTGACGGAGTGGAGGAAACGGACGATGGGGTTGTAGGGGTCCGGGCTGACCCAGGAGATGACCGCGCGGCCGATGATGATCCACATGTAGAGGGTCAGGGTGATGTCCAGGATCCTTGCCACGGCCACCA
The DNA here is from genome assembly GCA_964454455.1 of uncultured Desulfobacterales bacterium. GTDB lineage: Bacteria > Desulfobacterota > DSM-4660 > Desulfatiglandales > HGW-15 > JAIPEI01. The sequence continues at coordinate 3,949 of CAYVVQ010000028.1, forward strand.
GGAAATTCGACAGGACGAACATAAGAGCTCCTCGATTCAATCGTGCAGGGAAGCGGCTTCCTGCTGTCTGCAGTAAAATACTCTAGTATGATCGGGTAGATCGATGCTGGGCTTATACTCCGTTACGTTGTAATCTCTTCCCCAGTCATCCCAGGACAAGGCATACGACTTGTCGTGGTATAAGTGAACACCCTTTTTGCCTTCTTTCACAGGTTCAAACAATATCAGGGTTTTGGCAATCCGCTTCAGGTGATTGATATATTCCAGTTTTTCGGGGGTTTTTGGTATATGGATGAGGTGCCACCTGGTGAATGCCAAATCATACGCATTATCAGCAACTTTAGTAAAAAAATCCGTAGTTAAAACGTTTCCGGTATAAAATTTATAGTTATGTCTTTTCTTCCAAATTTTGTTATTTGCTCTTGATATTGCTTTTTCCGATATATCAATTCCTTCAACTCTGCAATTGAAAGCATTTTGTAAATATAGGAGATTTCTCCCAATATTGCATCCGCCTTCAAAAATTATTGATGATGTATTAAGTCTTGGGATGATATCGTTGTTTTGCATTTCAGAAATAACATTAACGATATCATCGGAAGGTTTATTGTAATTACTTTCGATTGATTCGGTATAAGGTATTTTCAGTATGTTTCTGCCAAGCCATTTTACACAGATAAAGCGTTTGACTTTTGTGTACTTATCATCTTTCCACCAGGAAACAGCGTGATCAACCAGGTCATCATCGATTTCGCATGGCTTCCTGTTGGTGTCAAACCCTTTTTCCCTCGATACCCTGGGGATCCATTGTCGAAGGGTCCCGATTTCCATACTCTGCCCCTCCTCAAAAAGCCGGCGCCGTGCGGCGCTCTTTCCGTATCGACTTTACCTCCAGCCCGGTGAGCGTACCGTGGCACCGGCAGGCCGTGCCGATCAGCCACCTTTTCCCGGAACCGCCCAAGACCCGGTCTCGAAGCTTCCGCAGGTCCGCCGCCAGGTACCCGCCGAGCCCGGGGGCGAGCTGTCGGCTTCGAATCACGTGGACATCGAAGCCCGGCGCCTCCAGGTTCGCGAGCAGATCGTAAAGGGGGGTCCGGACCTCGCCGGTCACGGTGCACCCCTCCTCCGGCTCGGGGCAGTCCTCCGGGCAGAGGAAGTCGGCGTGGCTCACGAGCAGCGAGCCGTCCGGGGCCGTCCAGGTGTGCGGCAGCACCCGCCTCAGGGCCTCGGGGACCGGAACGATCCGGACGTTCGCGTTCGAATCGGGCGTACGCCGAAGCCACTCGACCGCCAGGTGGATCGGAACGGCCGGGACCACCAGGTCCTCGTCTGCAAGGCGGGGAAGGGTCTCCGCGAGGAACGCCACACCCTCCCGGCGCAGCAGGCGGACCGGCAGCTCCGCCAGCGCGGGACCGCATGCCTCGTCCCGTTCCACCACCCAGACCGGGCGGCTCGAGTCCGAGGAGAGGATGCGTGCGGCCCGCTCCCCGAAACGGCCGCCGCCGATGACGACCACGAGGCCCTTTTCGCCGGCGTTGAGGTCGGGCCGGCGGGGGGCGTCCCCTCCCGATCCCGCAGGATCCGGTGACGTCGTTGAGCGGTGCATGCTGGAGCAGGTCATAAGCCGGGTTCTGTTCTCGTCCGGGGCGTGCACGGAACGCCGCCGGCGGACGCGACCATTCATCTAGCCCCGGTGTTGCCACCGGGGTCGAGCGACCAACCCGGGAGCTCGGGCGGACAGCCCTCGAGCGCTCCCCTATTCGGTCTTGCTCCGGGCGGGGTTTACCTAGCTCCCGCCGTCACCGGCGGGACTGGTGAGCTCTTACCTCACCGTTTCACCCTTACCCCGCGGGCATCCCCGTGGGGCGGTCTGCTTTCTGTGGCACTTTCCTTCCCGTCGCCGGGACTGGGCGTTACCCAGCACCCTGTCCTGTGGAGCCCGGACTTTCCTCCCTCCCGCCGGAAGGCGGGACGGCGGCCGCTTGCCCTGCTCCAGCACGCACCAGGCTCCGTGCGCCCCCTTAAGTTAACGCAGTTCAGGATTTTGTCAAATCCTGGAAGTGGGCGTCGTCCCCCCAGTAGATGATGCGGTTGCAGTGGGGGCAGCTGGTGAGCTCGAGGCATTTCATCAGCTCATTGAACATCTGGGGGGGGATGCCCATGTTGCAGCTCTTGCACACCCCGCCGATCACCGGGCTCACCGCGTGGGATCCGATCCGTTCCCGGACGAGCTGGTAGTGGCCCAGGAACTGGGGATCCGCTTTCCGGGCGATGGCGGCGCGCTCCTTTTCCAGGGCGTTCAACTCCTTCTCGATCCCGACCAGCTCGTCCTGGACCTCCTTCTTGTCCTTCTCGAACTGCTGCTGCAGGGTCTCGAGCTGCTCGCTGTTGGCCTTGCACCGCTCCGTTACCAGCTCCAGCTCCTCCATCTGCCGGAGGAGCTGGTCCTCCAGGGCGGCCTTCTTCTTCTTGTAGCCCTCGATCTCCTTCAGCGCGGCGCTGTACTCCTTGTTGGACTTGATGTTGGACAGCTTCTCGTTCGCCTTCTGGATGCTCGCGTCCAGGTCTTCGGCCTCCGCCTCGAGCGAGCGCCGTTCGGACTTGATCGCGTCGAGGCGTTCCTCGTCCTCCCGGAAGCCTCGGGACACGTTCTCCATTTCGTCGGAAAGGGCCTGGATCCGCGAGGGGCCCTGCCTCTTCCTGGCCTGAAGGCTCTGGATGCGGTTGTCGCAATTCTGGAGCTCGATGAGTACCTTGATCTTGTCCTTCAACGTGTTTCCCCTCTTTGTCGGCGGTTCATGCTCCCGGAACGATCCGGGGCGCCGACTTCCGTTTCGCCCCGGCGGGAGACTCGTGGATGATCTTTTCCCGGTAACCCTCCGTTTTATTCGTATCGCATGGGCGCCGCCTCTTCGTGGTAGAGCTCCACGGCGACGTCCCCGTGACCCGCCTCTCCGAGGCGGGATTCCATGGTGTCCCGAAAGCCGTTCATGGCGGCCTTCTCAGTGTGGAAATGGCCGGCGTCGACGACGGCGATCCCCAGGGTGAGCGCAGACAGGGCGTCATGGTGCCCGACGTCCCCCGTGACCAGCACATCGGCCCCTTTCCGGGCCGCCGCCTCGATCAGGCCGCCCCCGGAGCCTCCCACCACGGCCGCACGACGGACCGTTCGCTCCCCCGATCCGACGACCCCCACGACGGACGCTGCCAGGGCCCGTTTCACCTCGCGCGCGAACGCCTCCAGGGCAAGCGGCCGGCGAAGGACGCCGATCCTTCCGATTCCCTCCTCCCCCGCCGGCTCATCCGCTCCTTCGAGGACGGAAGGATCCTGGAGGTCCAGAAGCCCTGCGAGGAGATCGTTGACGCCCCCCCTGGCGGCGTCGAGGTTGGTGTGCGCGCACACCAGGGCGAGGCCGCTCCGGATCGCCTCGTGGATGACGTCGCCGGGGTGGCGGGTCGGTTCGACGGAGGATAGGGGCTTGAAGATCAGGGGGTGGTGGGTGATCAGAAGCTGGGAGCCTCTGCGGGACGCCTCTCGGACGGCGTCCAGGGTGGGATCGAGGGAGATCAGGATGCGGCTCACCGGGGCCTCCCGTCCTCCCACCTGGAGGCCGGGGTTGTCCCAGGTCTCGGCGAGCCTCGCCGGTGCAACCCCCTCGAGAATATCCAAGATGTGTTTGACCCTGGAGCTCATCTTCCCCTTGGTCGAGCTCAAAAGCGCCCGGTCGTGCCTTCTCGCATCATCTTGCTCCGTTCCCGCGCACGGCCGCTTGGGAGGCCCGGAAGGCCTTCCATGTGGCGGATCCGCCGGTCCCCGCGCGAAATGGAAAGGGCGCACCCTGGGAGGTGCGCCCCGGCCGGACTCGAAGCCGGCAGAACATGGTCTTGTATGGTGATGTATCCCCCATGACCGGGCATATGGTGTTGGTGGGCCCACCTGGATTCGAACCAGGGACCTACCGGTTATGAGCCGGTGGCTCTTCCAGCTGAGCTATAGGCCCCCTGTGCGAACGTCCCGCGCGCCGTGAAACAGGCCGCGTGCTCGTCCTCTGGGACGCGGCCACACATCGACCTCACATTAAATGCAGAGAGGTCCGGGCCTTGTCAAGAGAAAACAGGGCGTTTCCGATCAGTACTCCTGGAACCCCTTCAGCTTCTTGGATCTGCTGGGGTGGCGGAGCTTGCGAAGGGCCTTCGCCTCGATCTGGCGGATTCGCTCGCGGGTCACATTGAAGTCCCGTCCGACCTCCTCGAGCGTGTGATCGCTCTTCTCCCCGATGCCGAATCGCATGCGCAGCACCTTTTCCTCCCGGGGGGTCAGGGTGGTCAGGACCTTCCTCGTCTGCTCTCCCAGGTTGTGGTTGGCCACGGCATCCGACGGGGACGTGATCTTCTTGTCCTCGATGAAGTCCCCCAGGTGGCTGTCCTCCTCCTCCCCGATCGGGGTCTCGAGGGAGATGGGCTCCTTGGCGATCTTGAGGACCTTTCGGACCTTCTCCAGGGGAAACTCCATCTTCTCGGCGATCTCCTCCGGCGTGGGCTCGCGGCCGTGCTCCTGCACCAGGTACCTGGAGGTCCGGATCAGCTTGTTGATGGTCTCGATCATGTGCACGGGGATCCGAATGGTCCGGGCCTGATCGGCGATGGCCCGGGTGATGGCCTGCCGGATCCACCAGGTGGCGTAGGTGCTGAACTTGTAGCCGCGCTGGTACTCGAACTTGTCCACCGCCTTCATCAGCCCGATGTTTCCTTCCTGGATGAGGTCGAGAAACTGGAGCCCGCGGTTGGTGTACTTCTTGGCGATGCTCACCACGAGCCTCAGGTTGGCCTCGATCAGCTCGCTCTTGGCCCCTTTCGACTTCTTGAGGCACTCCTCCACCTTTTGAAGGGTCTCCTTGAGCTCCCGCGGCTTCATGTTGGTCTTGACCTTGACCTCCTCCATGACCCTCTGGGACTGCTCGATCTTGAGCTTCATCTCGAGCAGCTCGTCCTTGCGGAGCTTCAGCGGAGTCACCTTCTGGGAGTCCTTGGCCGTCTTGGGAACCTGCCGGACGCACTTCTTGATGTAGGAGGCCGGCTTCCCGCCGGCCCGGAGCATGCACTCCTCGATGTCCCGTTCCGACGCCTCGATGGCCGCCACGGTTTCCCGCAGCTTCTCCACCATGTGGTCGAGCTGCCGCTTCTCGAGCTTGAAGGAGTTGATGAGCTCGACGATCCGCTTGTGGTTCTCTTCGATCCGGCTGTTCAGCTTCTTTTTCTTCGCAGCCGCGCACTTCTTCTTCTGGGCCTCCTGCTTCAGCTCGCAGCACTCCTCGTAGTGGGTCTCGATCTCGTCGATCAGCTGGATGATGAACTCACGCCTTTCCCCGGCCTGGGCGTGGGCGTCCTCGTCCTCCAGGTCGTTGATGACGTCCTTGATCTTGATCTCGCCCCGTTTCAGGCACCTCCCGAGGTTGATGATGTACTCGATCCCGATGCGGCACTTCAGAAAGGCATTCAAGGCCTCCAGCTCGCCCGCCTCGATCCTCTTGGCGATCTCCACCTCGCCCTCCCGCGTCAGCAGGGAGATGCACCCCATCTCCTTGAGGTACATCTTGACCGGATCGGACACCTTGCCGGCGCTTTCGGCGGAATCTGCGCTTAACGCATCTTTAGCGGCGGCTTTATCTTCCTTTTTCTTTATCTTTTTGTTCTTCTCGATCTTTTCCTTGGCCGATTCGTCGATGACCATGATGTCCAGCTCCTCGAACATCATCATGAGATCATCGATGTATTCGGAAGACGTGATCTCGTCGGAAAGGTCGTCGTTGAGCTCCTCGTATGTGATGTAGCCCTTGTCTTTGCCGATGTCGATCAGCCTTTTCAGGTTCACCATGTCGGAACTGCTGCTCATTCCCTTCCCTCCTGATCATCTTTTGTCGATGGCGCCTTCGACGCGGGGGTTCGAAGGCGGTACGAATATAACCACGAAAACCGGGAGCTGCACGACCCTTTGAGGGATTCGCAAAAACCCGCTCATCCGCCGCTGGGAACACTATAACCCGTTGATATTCCTTGGGCAGATCTCAAGGTTCAGGGCTTTATACGACTCCATCAACCTTTCAGGATCGACTCAGCCGTTCCCATTTTCGGTGGAGCAACTTGTTGGCGCGCTCCAAATCTCCCTGCCGGGCCGCCTCGGTGATGGCGTTACCGGCCTTCGCCCGGATCTTGGCCAGGAAATCGTCCACAGCCTGATCCACGGCCTCCTCCGGAATGATGGGGGCGGACACCAGGATTTCGCTGAGAAGGTTCCCGGCGGCCTCGTTTCCGGCCAGGGCCCGGCCAAGGTCCTCGAGGACGATCTCGCGCTTTTCGGACACGAGCCGTTCGGCCGCGCCGAACACCGAACGGGCCGCGGCGTGGGACATGAGCGCCTCCCACCCGGATTCGAGGATCCGCTTCACGGATCCGGGGTGGTGGACGAGGAGGTGGAGGAGGTAGATCTCGTCGATCCCCGGCCTGGAAGGGGCTTCCTCCGCCTTGTCCGAGGCCCGGGTCGTCCTCGTTGACGCCACCTTCAGCTCATAGAGGATCGTGGCCTCCGGGATGGCGGTCCGTTCGGCCAGGCGGCGGACGTAAAGCGCGCTGAGCGCCCTGTCCCCCAGCCCCGCGAGCATGCCCAGGATCTCCCTCAGGGCCCGCACCCGCGCCTCCGCGCCTTCACCGGCGGACTCCAGGCTCACGTCGATGAAGAAGTCGAACATGGGCGCGGCCCGATCGAGCGCCTCCGTGAACCGTTCCAACCCGCGAGAGCGGACGAAGCTGTCCGGATCCTCGCCCTCCGGAAGGATGAGCACCCGGGACGCAACGCCTTCCGCCAGGAAAAAGGGCAGACTCTTCACGGCGGCCGTTTTCCCGGCCTCGTCCGAGTCGAACACCACCACGACCTCCTGGGCGTACCCCTTGAGCCTCCGGAGGTGATCCCGGGTCAGCGCGGTGCCCAGGGTGGCCACGGCCTCGGGAAACCCCTGCCGGTGCAGGGCCAGGACGTCGGTGTAGCCCTCGACCACGACGGCCCGTCGCGAACGTCGAATGGCCGGAGCGGCCGCGTGGAGCCCATAGAGGATGTCGCCCTTTCGAAAGACGGGCGTCTCGGGCGAGTTGAGGTACTTGGGCAGCCCGTCGTCGAGGACCCTGGCCCCGAACCCTGCAACGCGCCTCGTCGGGGTGTGGATCGGAAACACCACCCGGCCCCGGAACCGGTCGTACCACCCGCCCTGCTTTCTCCGGATGACCAGGCCGGCCTCTACGGCTTTCTCCATGTCGGCGTTGCGATTCCGGAGGTACCGGCTCAATCCGTCCCATCGATCCGGGGCGAACCCCAGCGCGAAATCGGAGATGGTCCGCTCGTCGATCCCCCGGTCACCGAAGTAGCGCCTCCCCGGGCCGCCCGCCTTGGAGCCCGTCAGGACCCGATGGTAGAAGTCGGCCGCCAGTTCATTCAACTTAAACAGGATATCCCGGAGTTCAAGGCGTTTTGCCTCGGCTGGATCCCGTTTGGGCTCCGGGAGCGGTATCTGATACCTCGAGGCCAGGTCGCGGAGCGCTTGAGGGAAAGAGACGTTGTGGTACTCCATCCAGAAAGCGAAAACATCTCCGCCTTTTTTGCAGCCGAAGCAGTGGAACATCTGCTTGCCCGGGCTCACCGTGAAGGACGGGTCCTTTTCCGAGTGGAAGGGGCAGAGCCCGTGGTAGTTCTGGCCGGCCTTTTTCAGCTGAACGAACTGACCGATCACCTCCACGATGTTGGCGGCATGCTTGACCTCTTCCTTGGCGGAGTCGGAGAACTCCATGGACAGCCCCTCACCCCCACCGGCCCCGAGTCCCACCCCCGTTTCTTCGTGCCCGCGCAAAGATGGGGGAGGCCTCAGCAAAATGTCAAACTTTTAGTGTAGAAATTCGACTGCGAATGTCAATGGCTATTTTGCATTTGTTGCGGATGCGGAAGCGATTCGGACGGCTTCCGGAAGATCCAGCGTGCCCTGGTAGAGGGCCCTCCCGGTGATCATGCCGATGACCCCGTCCGGCTCCAGCCGGCTCACCGCGCCCACGTCCCCGGGCCCGGAGATCCCGCCGGATGCGATGACCGGAATGGAGACCGCACGAGCGAGGGCGAGGGTGGCCTCCAGGTTGGGACCCGTGCTCATGCCGTCCCGGTGGATGTCCGTGTAGATGATCGCGAAGAGACCGAAGTCCTCACATCGCCTGGCGATCTCGAGGGGCGTCAGCTCGGTCTCCTCCGTCCAACCCTGGACCGCCACGCGTTCCCCCCGGGCGTCGAGTCCCAGGATGATCCGGTTCGGGAAGGCCCTGCAGGCGGATTCCAGGAAATCGGGATCCCGGATGGCGGAGGTGCCGAGAATGACCTGCTCCACGCCCCCGTCGAGGTAGGATTCGATGGCGTTCAGGCTGCGAATGCCGCCCCCCACCTGGACGGGGAGGGAGACGGCCTCCGCAATGCGGTGCACCACCTCGCGGTTGACGGGGCGCCCCTGGACCGCCCCGTCCAGGTCGACCACGTGGAGCCGCTTCGCGCCCAGGGCGGCCCATTGTCTCGCCATGGCCACCGGATCGTCGGAGTAGACCGTCTCCCGGGCCATTTCGCCCTGCTTCAGCCTCACACAGCGTCCCCCGCGGAGATCGATGGCCGGGATGACGATCAAGACCGGTCCTCCGGGACGGCGGGGCGGGGTTTCCCGTCGAGATCCTGGAGAATCCTTCCGAGACCCATCTCGGCCAGATGCCTCGCCGTCATCCACTTCCCTCCCCCCTCCATGAACGTGTCCATCTCCAGGAGATTCTCACTGAGGGATCTCTGGGTCATGTCGAACTGGCCCTTCCAGAGAAGGGAGCCGTCCTCCGGACGGATCAGGTAGAGATCGAACGCCACCGAGGCCGGCGTCTTGACGGCATAATCCGTTCCGACCCGTTCCCGCCATCGATACAGGTAGCCGACGAGGACGGCGTCGGCCGAGAAGGCCTTCCCGATCCTCTGGAGGACGTCGATCTCGCTCATGGTGGGATGGGAGGAGATGAGGCTGGAGTAGACCCCCCTCGCCTGGTCGGGCGACACCAGGTCGTACCGTCCGGCCCTGGAGACCCGCTGGAACAGCCGGTCCGTCATCACCACGACGGACTCTTCGGGAATGGGCTGTGCGGTGAAGGCCTCGCCGGAAACGGGGCTGCGGATCACACCCGGGGAGGTGCCTCTTTCCAGGGCCGAGCGGAACCCGGCCACGGCGATCTTGTCCAGGTTCGCCGGAAAAGGCTGTGGACGGCCCCGGCGCGTACTGCTTGCTCCGCAGGCAAGGGACAGGCAGGCGATGACCAGGAGCAAGATGAGGAGGAGGCGTGATCGTTGGATCGGCCTCTGAAACGTCGCTTCTGCTTGACGCATGATCGGGTCTCTCCCGGGGGGTTGCCTCCGAGATCACCGGGCCCAGACTCCGCAAGGGGATCGGTCTTGCCGCTTGGCCCGGTGTCCGGGTTGAATGTGAAGGCCGATTCGTGAATCCCGCCGGCCCGCTTACAACGCCCCCTTCGTGGAAAGGGGTGTCCCTCTCAAACGGTCGTCTGCGCCGGTGGCCTCGTCGAGGGCGCGGCCCAGGGCCTTGAAGACGGATTCAGCGATGTGGTGTGCATCCTTTCCTCGAAGGAGGTCGACGTGTGCGGTGATTCCCGCGTGAATCGTGATTCCCCGGAGAAACTCGCGGATCAGGGCGATATCGAACGTGCCCGCCGTGCGGGCGCCGCACTCCACCTGATAGCTCAGAAAGGGCCGGTTGGATATGTCGATGACCACCCTGGAAAGGGTCTCGTCCATGGGGACGAGCGCCGCGCCGTACCGTCGAACGCCCCCCTTGTCCCCCAAGGCCTGTCCGAACGCCGACCCCAGGCAGATACCGAGGTCCTCCACCGTGTGGTGGTCGTCGATCTCCGTGTCCCCCCGCGCCTGGATGTGCAGGTCGAAGAACCCGTGAGCGGTCATGAGCCGGAGCATGTGATCCATGAACGGAATCCCCGTGTCGATGCTGGATTCCCCGCTTCCGTCCAGCTTCAGCGTCAGGCGGATGTCCGTTTCCCGGGTCTTTCTCTCAACGGTGGCCGTGCGCTCCATGGTTCGGCACTCCGGGGGAGGTCGGAAATGTTGGGTGAAGCGGCGTCGGGTGGCTGAGGAAAAGTTGGTGGAGATGATGGGATTCGAACCCACGACCTGTACGTTGCGAACGTACCGCTCTCCCAGCTGAGCTACATCCCCACGGCGGAGTTTGTGTTTTGTTCCGCATTGAACATCAAAATGTATCTTTCCGATCCGTGAAAATCAAGTGGAAATTTTCGTCCGTTCCTGGAGAATGGCCGTTCAAAAACGAAAGAGCCAGAAAGGAGACAGGAAAAGGATCAAGTTGCCGAACACGTGAAGGAGGACGGGGGCCAGGATGGTCTTTTTCATTTCATAGCCGGCACAGAACACGAGGCTTCCCGCGAAAGGCATCAGGATCTGTCCTCCGAATGGAAGGTGAAGGGCGGCGAACCCGCACGAGACCGCACCCGTGGCGAGGAGGGCCGAGACACGGAGGCGAAGAGACCGGTAGATCAGCCCGCGAAACACCAGCTCCTCGGCGACGGGGGATGCGATCGAGGTGGTGAACAGAAAGAGGAGCCAGCCGGATTCGGGGGGGACGGCCCGGCGGGGGAGGCCGATGACGGGCAGGTGGAGCAGATGAAACCAGGCGAGAAGAACCGTCATCCCGAGCGCGGAAACCGTGAGGGCGAGGAAGGCGCTCCCGGACAACGCCTGTCTTGCCTGGGGACCCTGGAAGGACCAGGGCCCGAGGAGGAGAAGCAGAGCGGCCTCGGCGGAACGGGTGATTCCCAGGAGGAGGAAAGGATCCACGGAGACGGCCCGCCGGAGGGCCCATGCCGCTATCTCCGCCAGGAGCACGGCCGCGATCAGGATCCCGCCCCGTTTTACATCCGGTGCGGGATCGTGCCAGACCTCAGAAACGCGGAAAAGAGAATGCATCTCACGTACCAGTTGGGATCCTTGAGCAGGCGGGGGAGCAACCGCTCGAAGCTGTCCTTCCCGAGCCGGCGGTAAAGGGAAAGCCCTGCGGCGTACCTCACGTTGGGGGAGCGATCCTCCAGCAGGCTGATGAGCCTTTGGTCGTGGCCGGAATCCTTCGGAACGTACCCGAGGAGCTTCGCTCCCCAGTACCGGGTGGCTGTGGAATCGGAACGAGTGAAGCCCCGGACCGTGGGGACGAGCTCGGCCGGCACGTCGCGCCGGTCGTAGAGATCGTACGCCAGCCCCAGGGCGGAATCCAGGTCCTCCGGGGCACCGGCGTCCGGGGAGGCGGGTCGAGAGGCGCCGACCAGGCTGATCCCGCCGATGCCGATCATCAGTCCGATGACGATCGTAAGGCTCATGACCAGAAAGGGTCCGCGCCGTTTCGTGATCATCCTGAGAGGGAAAAAGGGCAGCATGAGCAGGCCGGCGGGAAAGGCATACAGGGAGACCTGGTTCAGAAGCTTGAATCCGTTCATGCTGAACAGCGAGGAGGCCGTATGGCGGATCGCCTTTTCGCTCAACTCCGGCAGGGTCTCCCGATCCCCATAGCGGTTCACCATCTCGTGGCCGTTGTCCCGCCGCTCCACGCGATAGTCCGCCTTCCGTTCAACCGAGGGGCTCCCGCTCAGGACGAGCCCTCCGCCCAGGTGGCGAAAGGGGGGCTCGAATCCCTCTTGAAAGACGAGCCCCTCGTAGATCCCGGATGCCGGCGAGATCACGGCGGCGGCAAGAGGGGAGTACGTGTAGTAGTAGGACACCACCTGATTTCCGATCAGGGAATCGAACAGCAGCCGGTCCCGGGTCTTGATGAAGAATCTTTCCCCGGCCGCCAGAACCAGGGAAGAGGAGAGCACGGCGCCGAGGAGCAGGAGCACGCCGAGGTCGAACCAGGATGCGTGGATGCGCACGTTCAGTGTAATGAAGAAAAAGGCGCCGAACGAGAGCGCTGTGATGAAGGGGAAGGATAGCGCGACCCGGTCGGCGCGGGTGCATGCGATGAGCCCTGCGAGCACGAGAAGAAAGAAGGCGACCCTATGCCAGGGCCTCTTCAGGCACAGGGAAAAGAGCTGCGCAACGGCGAGGAGCAGCCCCAGGAGGACCAGGTAGAAGAGGGCGCTCTTGAGCACGAAGAAGGGGCCCAGGTCGTTCAGATACGCCGTCCCGGGGACCGCCAGGAACTTGAGCGATTCCAGGGCCTCCTGCCGCTCGAGCAGGACCTGGAGCTCTTTGCGAACGAGGTTATAAAAGTAGGAGCCGTAAAGGAGCAGGGACAGGAGCAGACCGAGAAGGACGGAGAGGATGGAGTCGCGCTTTTTCATGCTCAAACCAGACGAATAGGAAAAAAGTCCGAAGCTCGGAGGTCCGCTTCCAGCGGCGGGTGAGCGGGTTTTGCGAACCCGTCACACCTGCGTAACCCGCAAGACCTCCTCCGGCGTGCTGATCCCCCGGATCACCTTGTCGGCTCCCTCCTGCCGCAGGGTGCGCATGCCCTCTTCGACGGCGATCTGCTTGAGGGCGTTGGCATCGGACGTGGAGAGGATCACCTGCTTGACCCTCTCGCTGATCTTCATGATCTCGAACACGCCCAGCCGGCCGAGGTACCCGGTGTCGAGGCATTTCTCGCAGCCTTTGCCTTCGCAGAGGACCGCCCGGTTCAGGTCCGCCTCGCTGACGGAGAGCTCCTTCATCACGTCGGCACTCATGTCTACCGGTTGCTTGCAGTAGGGGCAGATGGTCCGGACCAGGCGCTGCGCCACGATGGCCAGGATCGACGAGGTGATGAGAAAGGGCTCGATGCCCATGTCGATGAGCCGGGTCACGGCGGAGGCCGCGTCGTTCGTGTGGAGCGTCGAGAAGACCAGGTGCCCGGTGAGTGCGGCCTGGATGGCGATCTCCGCGGTCTCCAGGTCCCGGATCTCGCCCACCAGGATCACGTCGGGATCCTGACGGACGATGGTCCGCAGGCCGTTGGCGAAGGTGAGCCCCACCTTGCGGTTGACCGGAACCTGGCCGATGCCGGGGATCTGGTACTCGACCGGGTCCTCGATGGTGATCACGTTCTTCTCCGGGGTGTTGATCTCGGAGAGCGCGGCGTAGAGCGTCGTGGTCTTCCCGCTTCCCGTGGGGCCGGTCACGAGGATGATGCCGTGGGAGAGGGTGATCAGGCTGCGGATCCGGGCCAGCTGGTTTTCCGGGATGCCGAGCTCGTGGAGCTCGAACAGGCGGGAGCTCTTGTCCAGGAGGCGCAACACCGCCCGCTCTCCGTAGACCGTGGGCAGGGTGGAGACCCGGATGTCGATGTTCTTGTCGCCCACCCGGATCTCGATCCGCCCGTCCTGGGGGACGCGCTTCTCCGCGATGTTGAGCCCAGCCATCACCTTGATGCGGGAGATGATCGCGGGATGGAGCCGCCTGGGAGGGGCGAACATCGGGTAGAGCAGGCCGTCGATGCGGAACCGGACCGCGAGCTCCTGCTGGTAAGGTTCGATGTGGATGTCGCTGGCCCGGCGCTTGACCGCCTTGGAAAACATCAGGTTGACGAGCTTGATCACCGGCGCCTCGGAGGTGTCCTCCAGGAGGTCGGTGGTCTCCTCGATCTCGGCGAAGATCCGCTCGCTCTCCTCCTCGTCGATGTCCTTGAGGACCTGCTCCGCCGTGTGCGGGCCCTCCTCGAAGGCCAGGTTCACGGCCTTGACGATCTCGGCCTCCGTCGCCAGGACGGTCTCCACGAACCCCCGGTTCATGCTGCGGGTGATCTGGTCGATGGTCTCGTAGTCGAAGGGATCGTTGACGGCGATCACGGGGGAGGCGTCCCCGTTTCCCAGGGGCACCGCCTTCCGCTGCTTCAGGAAGGAGACGCTCAGGCTGGCGGAAAGCTCCGGGGCGATCATGGAAGAGGGGATGCGATCCAGGACGCGAAGGCCCAGGAGCGCGGCAAACGCCTTCAAGAGGGTTTCCTCATCCAGGATGTCCTCCGCCTTGATGCGGGCGGAGAGGGACTCCTCGCCTGCTACGTCCAGCGCCTGGATTGCGCTGACACGTTCGGCTTCCACGCCGAGGTCGTTTTGCAGAATGTCGGTCAGCTCGGAAATCATCACGTCAGTCCTCGGGGGGTGGGGCCGGTTCTTGCCCAGCAGGCGCTTTCTTCTGGTTGAACCACGGCTGCTCCCGGCCCAGGGTCTCCTCGAAGCGCATGGATTCATCGTCCATGTGCTTCTTCTTTTCAATGCTGAGGGCGTCCGCCTCCGATTTGCTCTCGATCACCCGGGGGCTGATGAAGACGAGAAGGTTGGTCCGGTTGTCGGTCACGGAGATGCTCTTGAACCCCCAGCCGGCAAGTAAAATGCTGCCCAGGCACGGGACCTGTCCCTTGGAAAAGTCCCGCTGCGACTCGATGAGCCCGCCGATCACCACGATGTGACCGTTGAACACCTCCACCGTCGTGTTGATGGCCCGCTTCCTGGTTATGGGCTGGGTCTCGGTGACCGACCCGCTGATGCGGTTCACCTCCTGGTTGATCTCCAGGCGGATCTTGCCCTGCTGGTTGATGTGAGGCGTGATCTCGAGGATGATGCCCACGTCCCGGTAGTCGATGTTCTGGGAGGTGCCGCCTCCTTCGAGCACGGTCTCGGTGGTCTGGAACGGGCGGTTCTCCGAGATGTTGATGTTGGCGGTCTCGTTGTTGAGGGTGAGGAGCTGCGGCCTGGACAGGACGTTGACCGTGTCGAGGCTTTCCACGGCCCGGATCAGGATGCCCAGGGAGGGGAAGATGTAGTCGCCGATGGAGATGCTCTCCCCGAGCATGCCCAGGGAAAACCCGGAGCCCAGCGCAATGCCTCCACCGGCGCCTCCCCCCAGCAGGCTGTCCAGGGCGCCGCTGTTCTCGCTCCCGCCGATCACGCCCACGCGGGCCTCGCTCGAGAAGGGATGCCCCACGTCCTCCAGGGCCGACCACTCGGAGCCGAACCGGAACTCCTCGTTCGGCGAGACCTCCATGATCAGGGCCTCCAGGAACACCTGCTTCCTCGGGATGTCCAGCTTTCGGATCATCTCCTCGATGGCATTGTAGTCGTCGGGCTTTGCGAAGATCACCAGGCTGTTGGTGCTCTTGTCCGCGGTGATGGAGACCTCCTCTCCCATGGCCGTGAACGTGCCGCCCACCACGGTGCCGCCGGCCTCTGTCCGCTCCTCCCCGGGCTGCGGGGTCTGGGAGGCCTCAGCGGTCCGCGATCGCGATGCGCCCTGCTGGGTCTGGGTGAGTATGCGTACCATCTCCTCGGCGTCGGCGTTCTCCAGGTAGTAGACGTTCAGGAGGTTCTTGCCCTCGGGCGTGGGCCGGTCCATCTTGGAGAGCACGCTTCGAATCTCCATGGCCACGTCCGGAGGGGCCACGGAGATCATGGCATTGACCCGCTCCAGGGGGATCAGCTTGAAGAACTTCTGCTGCATTCCCTTGCGGTCCTTCCCGTAGCGGGCCTCCAGGACCTCGGTGATCTGGCTCGAGACGGTGGAGGGGGTGGAGTACTTGAGCTCCAGCCTCTCCACGATCATGTCGGAGAGGTCCACGTCGATCTCGTCCAGGAGCTTGTCTACCTTTTTGATGTTGCTCTTGTAGTCCGTGATGATGAGGAGGTCGTTGTTCGGTGAGACCAGGATGGTCGCGATCCTAGAGAGGAGCGGCTTGACCAGGGCCTGGAGGGCCGACGCCTCCAGATACTTGAGAGGGACGATCTGGGTGATGAACTGATCCTCGGCCTCCAGGACCTTCCTGGTGTGGATGGGCAGCTCGTATCCCGTCATGTTCTGGGCGGGCACCACCTTGGTCACCTCTCCGGACTCCACCAGGGCGAACCCGTTCACGGCCAGGACGGATTTGAACACATCGTACGCCTGCCGGGTGGTGAGCTTCTTCGGCGAGATCACGGTCACCTTGCCGCGGACGTTGTTGTCGATGATGAAGTTTCTGCCGGTGAGCTCGCTGATCACCCGGATGAACAGCCGAATGTCCACGTCGTCGAAGTCGAGCGCGACTTCCTTGACCTCCTGCTGGGCCGCGGCCGGTGCAGGCAGCCAGGCCGGCAACCCACATGTGAACAGGAACAGGAGAAGAGGCAGAAAGGGCGTCGCTGCTTTCTTCATGATTACCTCACCTTGAAATTTAGGGTTGTGGGCTGACCGTTTCGAACGAGCCCGATGCCGAAGAAGCTGCTGTCCTTGAGCGTGGCGTAGAGGCGCATGACATCCTCCGCCGTGCGGATCTCCCGACCGTTCACGCTGCGGATAACGTCCCCTTCCTGGAAACCCATGGTCTTGAGGATGCTGTCGCTCTTGATGTTGCTCACCTGGAAGCCCGCCGGCTTGCCGTCCTCGAAGTGGGGCTTCACGCGCACGGTGGACATGATCTGGGCGATGTTGTTGACGCTTTGGGCGACGAAGTCCTTGCTGATCTTGTAGGTCTCCACGCCTTCCGGGTTTTC
The DNA here is from genome assembly GCA_964454455.1 of uncultured Desulfobacterales bacterium. Lineage (GTDB taxonomy): Bacteria > Desulfobacterota > DSM-4660 > Desulfatiglandales > HGW-15 > JAIPEI01. The sequence continues at coordinate 20,536 of CAYVVQ010000028.1, forward strand.
GGCGGCGCTCACCTCGCCGGACCGGTCCTCGGCCCGGATCTTCTCGATCCCCATGATCAGACGTTCGTTCTTGCCGTCGATGTTGAGCACCACCTGGTTCCTGAGGATCATCACGACCTCGGCGTTGCGGAGCTTGTCCCCCACGGTGTAGCGGTCCTGCTTGCCGCTCTGGTTGTCCAGGATGATGGCCCAGGACTCGGCCCCCTCGTTGATGATCGTACCGATCAGCGTGCAGTTCAGGGAGGTCAGGTCGAGCTGGTCGATCTCGGCCATGAGCTTCTCCGCCCGATCGCGCTCGTCCTCCTGGACCTTGACCGAGAAGAGGTTTCTTTCCCATACGGTTTGGTAGAAGTCCAGGGAGTGGTCGGTACCGGGCCCGGCATCGGCGGCGGCCGTCTCCTCCAGGGCGGGCGGGGCCACCCGGGCCGTGGTCCAGTCCAGGTAGAACACCGCCAGCGTGCTGATCAGGTAGACGCCCAGGGTGACTGCGATGAAGTACCCCAGGTAGCGGATCCTGCCTGACTGGGCGATGGTCGCGATTTCCATGGCTATCCCTTGATCCTGGCAATGGACGGGTTCTGGAGTGTGCCGCGGACCCGCACGCGAACCGACTGCTCTCCCTTGAGCACCTTCTGAAGAAACCGGCTCAGAAAGGCGTTCTCCAGAACCATGGGCCCGGGGGTCAGCTCTCCTTCGAGCCGGAGCCGGCTGCGCGGCAGGGCATCGTGAAGCGCGATCCCGCCCTGGAAGCTGCCGGAGAACGCGGGACCCTTCATCTCGGCCCGTGAAAGGGCAAGGGTGCCCTGCTCGAGCGTGAAGTCCATTACCAGTGATTCGAACGGAATCTCCTCCAGCCCGGGGAGGCCCAGGTCGGCCTCCACGGCGCCGTCTTCGATCCGCACCGTCCCCTTGCCTTCGGCCCGGGCCGGCCTCTCCAGGTCTCCCCGCATGTCAATGTCGGCCGACAACCGCCCCTTGACGCCCCGGTCCAGAAGGGAGCCGATCAAAGGGAACAGCTCCAGGGCGAACCCCTCGGTGTGGATCCGGACATAGCCGTCGGCGAGGCCTTTCCCGGGAGACAGTCCGATTCGGCCCTGCACGGGACCGCCGGGCGTGGTCCCCCGGAAGCGGACCGGGAGATAGCCCCGGACAAGGCCGCCGTAGTCGGGCCTCATATGCAGGGAGCCCAACCGTCCCTGCAGGTCCGTCCTGCCCGCTGCGACTCTGAACCGTATGCCGTTGAGGGCGACCCCGTCCGGGAACCTGGGATCGAACTCCTCGACATGGAGAGCGACGCGGCCGTTTGAGACCTCCTGCACCTTTGCTGCGAACAGCCTCTCAGCGGGCATCCTGGCGAGGGTCAGCACCGCGAAGAGAACGATCCCGTAAAGGGCCAGCAGGCTTATGAAGGCGAGTTTCCGTTTCAATGGCCGGCCCCTCACTTCATCCTTGCCACTGCCGGCTGGAGCACGATATCCAGGTAGTCGCCCTCCTTGCGTGCGGAGAGCCGTTTGACATACACCCCCTTGCCGGAGGAGCGGATGCGGTACAGGAGCTCCGTCAGCTCCCTCACGGTGACCTTGCCGAGCTTGATCTCCACCCAGTCCTCCTTCCTCATGGCGTCCAGGTCCATGGAGCCGGGCCTCATGTAGTCCACCCTGTCCATGAGCCCGCTGCCCGCGGCGAGGGTTTCCAAAAGGGAGAACAGGTTGAAGTCATCGGCCGCATCCGGCCTCCCGGAACGGTTCGCAGCGAGGCCTTCGTACCCGGCCACGACACGCTTCAGCTCGGACAGCTCGGCCTCCTGGGCCCGGATGGACGCCTCCAGCCGCTCACACGAGGCGTGGAGCGGGTGAAACACGAGCTGAAAGAGCAGGAAGGCCCCGAGAACCAGAGCGCCGATGATCAGGGCCGCCCGGTCCCTGCGCCCCAGGGATCGGAACCTATCCTGCAAAGCGGATAGAAAGCTTGAACTCCACATCCTGTCCCTCTTCCCGGTGCCTGGCATTGCTGATGGCCGCCTGGGATACCTCTTTGGATCCGGCCAGAAGCTCCTGGACGGTGTTGACGGTCTTGAAGGAGTCGGTGCGCGCGTAGACCTCCATCCTCCCCGATTCCCAGAAGAGGCTCACGATCTGAAAGGGAACGTTCTCCGGGATGGCGGCGCTGATGCTCTGCAACGCCGATATCAAAGAGATCTCCCCCTGGGGGGTGCCGCCGGCTGCGGCCGATCTCTCCGCATCCAGAAGGTTCTTCGCCTGCTTCAGCTCATCCACCACCCGGGTGACCCCGGGAAACGCCGAGGTGAAGGTGCTTCGCATCTCCGATCGCAAGAACTCCTGTCGCGCCTTCAGGGCCGCCAGGTCCAGGCTGTACGACAGGATCAGGAGCAGGAGGAATGCCGCGGCAAACCCCCACGCCCAGCGAAGCACGCGTCGGGTCGACAGGCCTGCCTGCTCCTCCCGGGCGAACTCCTCCCTGAGAAAGTTGAAGAAGCCGTTCCTGCGTCGCCAGAAGGCCGCCCCGACGACCGGAGCGAACACATTGACGTCAGTGGAATCGGACGGCTCCTCCAGAAGAACACCGTAGTCGTTCAGGGACCTGAGGGTGAGCTCGGTTCGACTCTGCCGCTTCAGGGCGGCGAGTGATTCCCCGTGAAGAACCAGGTTCCCGGTGACGTACAAGCGGTTGAGCTCGAGGCCGATCCTGGCGTTGAACGAGTGGAGGGTTCGCTTGATCTCCGCGCCGAGCCGGGCGAGGCCGGCCGCATCCTCAGCCCCGGGCTCCCCATCCTCGTCGCGTGTTCCGATGGGGATCTTGCGGAGCAGCACGGGTACGCCCTGCCTGTAAAGGATGAACAGGGTGTGCCGCACCCCTGTGTCCATGACCAGGGCTTCTTCCTCCTCGCGGAACGCCGCGCCGAGCGTGGAGACGTCCGACGTGATCCCCGCTATCCGGAAGCCGGCGTCCTCCACGGTCCGGATCCTCTCCTTCAGGGTCGATCTGGGGACGAGGGCGGCGAGGTAGGCGTGGTAGCCCGGCTCCCGGCCCAGGGCCTTGACATGGTCGTGAACGTACTCCTCCGCGGGGTAGTCCGTTGCCAGCTCGAACTCGATGGCGTTCCGAACCTTGCGCTCGGTCTCGAACGGATAGGAAAACTCCCGGAACTCCAGGTCCCGGCTGTTGAGGATCAGGAGGGCCTGGGGCCGGTCCTCCTGGATCTCGTTCCGTATGGCTGCGAGCCTCTCTCGGACCCCGCCCTTGGCGGCATGGGCCACGGGGGAAATCCGGGGTGAGCCGTTCCCCCTGTGGAGGGCCAGGACCTTGAGGTCGTCGTCGGTGACCTGTATGGCGAAAAGGGTTCCGTTCATTGCACGGTTTCCTGCCAGTACACGAGGCTTGCGGACTCTCCGCTCCTCTGAACCACCGCCCGCACATGCTTGCGGCTCTCCCGGAGCGTCCCGAGGATCCGCACGGTGAAATGGCTGGAGCGGGTGGTCAAAAGGCTTTCCGGGATCAGCTCGTCGTAGGGCCAGAGCCTCTGATACCACTCCTTGGACCGGAGGTCGCCCCGGTTGGCCGGCTCGGTGCGATAGTCATGGAGCTCCTTCGCGATCCCCTCGTTCATGCGGGGAGACAAGGCCAGGAGCACGGAGAGCGGGGCCGTGTTGATGTTGACGGCCCCTCCACCGTAAACCGTAAGGCAGCTTCGCAGCCCTTGCCGGTTCTCGTCGCCGTAGAACAGCTCCGGGGTCACTCCGTTGACAAAGAGCAGCTCCTCCAGGGTCTGCATGGGGCCGTTCCCGGCCTCGTAACCGAGGGGCAGGTAGGCCGCGTCCTCCGCCCCGTAGATGCCGCTCACCTCGTCGTCCGGGTCCAGCCAGTCCTTGATGCTGTAGATGATGGTCATGGCCTCCTGCTCGTTCAGACGAAACCGGGGCTGCTCGAGAAGGCGCCTCCAGAGCTCGAACTGCCCGGAGTTCATGCGTCCGTCGCTTCCGACCAGGCTGTTGATGGAGATCTTCCCCTCCTCGTCCGTGATGCTCCCGGAGACCTCGCCTTCGTCCAGCAGCATGGAGGCCGACTCGAAGTAGGTCTCTCCCCGGGTCCAGTCCTCCAGGAGGTTGTCGCTCCGGGTGTACTTGCCGTCCAGCTCTAGAAGCCCGCAGATTGCGCGGACCCCGGATATGGTGGTGTAGAGGATCTTCTTTTCGTCCACGAAGTTGTTGGAGACCTGGATGTCGGCCAGGGCGATTCGATTGAACTCCACGACCACCGCCGTCAGCAGGGCCACGACGAGGAGCACGGTCACGAGGGCGATGCCGCGGTTTCTCCGTGAAAGGCGCATCCCGAGCCGCGGGGGCCTCCGGCCTCCGGCTGCTTTTCCTGGATCCCTGCCTGTCTTCACCATGCTCGACGATCCTGCCCCTATCCGGCCGGGGGCGCCTCATCGTCCTCCGGGGCTTCCTTTTCGCCCACCGCCACCATGGGCCGGACCATGGTGGCAAAGGTCTCCCTGTATCCTTCGAGGTCGAGGACCAGCTCCACCATCACGGCTTCAGGGATAACGTCAATCAAATCTTTCCTTCTAGCACCTTTGAAGACGAATTCCAAACGAAATTTCTCGGCGATCCGGCAGACGGGGATCTCCCTGCCGCCCTCGTCATAGGGGGGACGGGCGGGCGACTCGGTCCTCCGCCAGAGGATGTACCCGGGACCCTGGGGATCCCTTTTCAAGGCATAAGTGACCTCCGTGAGAAACGGGTTGCGGGACTTTCCCATGGTCAGGGCGTTGGTGGTCACGAAGCTCATGACGGATGTCTCCATGCCTTCGATGGCCAGGGTTTCCCCGCGGAAGAACCCGCCCCCGTCCGAAGGTTGGGGGAACATGCACCGGATGTCCGTGGTGATCAGGTCCATCAAGGACCGCCCGGTCTGGTAGAGTTCGGAGCGGGTCTCCGCCTCCCTGGCGCTGGAGACCACGCCGGTGAAGGTTCCGAGAATGGTCGCCATCACCACCGAGAGGATGAACACGGCGATGAGGATCTCGGCCAGCGTGAACCCGCCGCGGCCCTCCTGTCGGATCCGGTGCTGCCTTTTCCGGGCTTCGGTCATGCTCTTCAAGGCCTGCCGCGAAAGCACGCCCCCGGTCGCCTGAGCTCTCAGGGCGGCGAATCGTGTCTCGATGGGTTTCGGGCCCGTCATCGCCTCAGCTGCTCGATCTCGAGGGGGGCGGAAAGCATGTAGGATGTCAGATGCACCCGGCCGCCCTCCTTGAGGTTCCGGTTCCCCACGATCACGGTGACCTTGCTCCAGGGGTCCATGGCGGCGGGCTCCACCTGAAGCTCCCAGTGGTAGTCCGGGGCCTGATCCTCAAAATCCCCTGAGAGCATGGTGATATTCTGAACGCCGGAGAGCTCTATCTCGGTCATCTTGTACTGGGCCAGCTCCAGTGCCCTGGTGTGGATCCGGCTCGCTATCACCATGTCCATGGAGTCGGAATGGAGGCGGAGCACGGCGGCGAAGGCCGTGGCCAGGATGGCCAGGGAAACGAGCACCTCGAGCAGGGTGAACCCGCTCCCGGATCTCCTGAGGCGGGAAGCCATGAGCGCCTCACCCGCCTGTTCCGGCTGCGGCGTATTCCACGTCCACATAGCTGTCATGCAGGGAGAATCGCCCCGTGTAAGCGTTGATGATGATCGTCAAGACCCGGTCCCGGCGGTCCGCCAGGTGGAGGACGGTCTCCTCGATCACGCCCTTGGGGTTCAGGATGGAGCGAAGGGTCCCGGACTCGATCTTCTCCACGTTGAAGTTCATGGCATCCAGGTACCGGATCCCGTCGGGAAGAGAACGTTCGGGCACGATCCGCTCGTTCCCGCTTTCCCCCGTGAAAGGCTGCGCCTCTCTCGGCTCCAGCTCCCCCCAGTAGGTCCCCTTGTCCAGGTCGAAGCATAAGACGGCGTATCGCCCCGTGGCTATGCTCTTGGAGCGAAGCAATCGCACCGAGGCCTTGAAGGATCGCGCCGTGCTCTTGAGGTCGCTGTGGAACAGGAAGTTGTCGATGTTCGGGACGGCCAGCGAGAGGAAGATGCCGACCAGGAAGAGCACCACGGTGAGCTCGATGAGCGTAAAGCCCTTTTTGCGTAAGCGAGCTTTCTCATGGGTCCACGGGCTTTTGGTTTTCACTTCCACCTACACCTTCACTTTCACCGCCTCGAGCTCACTCCAGCTCCCAGAGGTTGATGTCAGCGTTGTCCCCCTCTCCGCCCTTTTCGCCGTCCCTGCCATAGGAGCTGAGGTCGTAGTCGCCGTGCTCCCCGGGTTGAATGTACACGTAGTCGTTTCCCCACGGGTCCTTGGGTACTCTGGTACTGTCCAGGTAGCCGCCTTCGCGCCAGTTCCCGGGGACGGTTCCCGTGTCCGGCTTGTCGATCAGGGCCTCCAGGCCCTGCTCCGTGGTGGGGTACACCCCGTTGTCCAGCTTGTAGAGCTTCAGGGCCGAGTCCAGGCTCCTGAGGGTCAAGGCGGCCTTGGTCCTGCGGGCCTCCTCGGGCCGTCCCATGATGCGGGGTACGATGAGCCCGGCGAGGATGCCCAGGATCACGATGACCACCATGATCTCGATCAACGTGAAGCCGCTGTTTTTTCTCTTCATGGCCGTTTCCTCGATGTCATATGGATTTCCTTTGTTTCCATCCAGAAAGGGCTGCTTTCCGCCGATCTCCGGGATAGGCACTACTTGATCAGCTGGTTCATCTCGAAGATCGGGAGCAGGATCGACACCACGATGAACAGCACGACCCCGCCCATGACCAGGATCATGGTGGGCTCGAGAAGCGACATGAACCGCTTCAGGGAGCTGTCCAGCTCGGCCTCCATGATCCGGCTGACGCGATTGAGCATCTCCTCCAGCTGGCCGCTCTTCTCGCCCACGGCGATCATGTTCACCACGACCGGGGGGAAGAACCCGCTCTCCGCCAGGGGGCCGGCGATCTCCCGGCCTTCCTTGATGTCGTCCCGGGCCTTTTCGACGGCCGCCGCCACCTGGGTGTTCCCCACGACGTTCTTCACGATATTGAAGGCCACCACGATGGGAACCCCGTTGGCCAGCAGGGTGCCGAGGGTCCGGGTGAACCGTGCCATGATGATCCGCCTGTACTGGGGGGCGAACACGGGGGTTCGGAGCTTCATCCGGTCCACGAAGCCCCTTCCTTTCTCGGTTCGCTTGAAGCTTCGAAGGCCAATGTAAAGGATCACCAGAAGAATGGCAAGGTAAGGCCACGCGCTCTTCAGGAACCCGCTGACCCCCAGGAGGAGGACCGTGGGAAGGGGGAGGGCCTGGTTCATGTCCTCGAAGATCGTCGTTACCGTGGGGATGACAAAGGCGACCAGGAAGAACACCACGGCTATCCCCACCAGGCTCATGAGGATGGGGTACGCGAGCGTCGCCGAGATCTTGGAGCGCATCTCCATCTGGCTTTCCAGGAAATCGGAAAGCCGTTTGAGCACGACCTCCAGGCTCCCGGACTCCTCCCCCGCCCGCACCATGTTGATGTAGAGCGGCGTGAAATGCCGCGGGAACATCTGGAAGGAGTCCGCCATGGAGACCCCCTGGTTGACCTCCTCCTTGATCACGGAGAGCACCCTGCGGACCGATTTCTTCTCGGTCTGGCGAATGGTGATGTCGAACGCCTCCACCACGGGCAGGCCGGCCTCCACGAGCGCGGCGAACTGCGTGGTGAACAGAGAGATGTCCCTCCGGGTGACCCGCTCCAGAAGCGACCGGACGGAGATCTCGGTCGACGGCTTGTCCTGGAGGCTCTCCCGGGTGGTCTCCAGGATGGCCACCGGGTAGAGGTTCATCCGCTTGAGGGCCTGACCGGCCGAGATGCGGCTCTCCGCCTCGATGATGCCGCTCTTCTCGCGGCCCTTGTGGTTGATGGCTTTGTATTCGTAGACGGCCATGAATCCGTGACTCGTTGGTCGTGGTCCGTGATCGGGAAGAAAACCGTTCTAGATCAAGGATCTTGCCAGTGCACTGAGCATCTGTGAAATGCGGTCGTAATCCGATTTGAGTCGAAGGTACTCCTCTTGATCCAAATATCCAAGATCTTTCGCAAGCATAAGCTGATACCTGAGTTCGGCAGCGGATCCCCTGGCAATGCCCACGAAGTGCCTGTACTCCTTGCGGTTGATCCTGTTTGCTCCTTCGGCCAAGTTGCTCGGTACAGAATAGGCCGCTCTCCTCATCTGCGAGCAGAGCCCGAATCGTTCATCGTTCGGGAAGGACTGTGTGAGCTGGTAAACACGAAGGGTCATCTCGTGAGACAGCTTGAAGACATCGAGCTCTTCGACAGATTTCATGTCCTATCCGTGTCGGTTGAGGTTTTCAACGAACCACGAACCACGAACCACGAACACGGCCTTACCGGAACTTAATCATCACCCGGTCATGATCCTTGATCACCTGGTTGACCTCATTGAGCTTCTGCCGGGCCACGTCGAACTCCGGGTTGTAGTAGAGGGCCTTCTCGAAGGCGGCCCGGGCCTCGAACAGACTCCCGCTCTGGAACTTGAGGATGCCCTTGAGGTAGTGGACGGCCCACCTCGTGATGTCGCCGTTGTAGTCGATGATGGCCCGCTCGATGAACTCGTTGGCTTTCACGAAGTTCCGGATGACGTTGATGTAGAGCTGTGCCGCATAGAGGCAGTAGGCGGAGTTGTGAGGGTCCAGCTCGATGGCACGAAGCAGGTGCTTCTCCGCTTCCTGGGGCTGCCCCTTGCCCAGGGCCTGCTTGTAGGCGAAGTGGGCCCGCTCGCCCTTGAAGGGCCGAATACCGGTGAACCACACGAACCCGACCAGCACCAGGACGACGACCGGAATGAGGGCCTTGTTCGCCGGGCGGCGGGAGGCGGTGACCTGCCGGATGAGGCCGGAGTGCTGGAGATAGAGGCCTTCGAGAATCCCCATCATCAGCACGGTCATGAAGAGCGTGGTGTTGATGCGGAAGGAGAAGAAGAAGAACGAGGCCAGCAAAACTCCGATCAGGGCGGAAAACGCGGTGGAGGCAAGGATCCGGTCCCTCCGGTCGATGCGCTCGTCCCGGATCACGAACCAGCCGTGCCGCATGACGACGACGAGGAAGAGCAGGAGGGCCGAGGCGGCCACCAGCCCCCCGTCGTTGAGGATCTCCAAATACTCGGTGTGGACCCTCCGCGGCTTGGGCTCCGGGTAGTCCTTGAAAAAGTCGCCCGTGCGCCGGTTGATCTCGGCCTGGGCCTCGTACACCTGGCTGCGATAGGACCAGAGGCCGGTCCCGAAAAGGGGGCTCTGCTTGAACAGCCAGAACGAGGCCGGGTAGTACTTGGCAACGCGCAGAAGCAGGGTGTCGGACCGGGTCACGTTCTGGAACTTCATCATGCTGTGAAACTGCTTCGGGGCGGCATACCAGCCGGCGGCGCCGATGCAGAGCATGATGAACGCGCCGGCGATCAGGGGCTTGGCCCGGGTGCGCAGGAACGGCCCGACCGAGATCCCGTGCACCCTCTTGAGCAGGAGAAGGAAGACGGGCAGGGCCAGGAAAAACCCGACCCAGCCGGCCCTGGCACGGGTGAAGAGGAAGGCGGTCAGCATGAAGAGAAACAGGGCCAGCGGCAGCAGCCGCCACTTTCCCTTGAAAAGAAACACCAGGCCCAGCATGCAGAACAGCGGGAAGAGCAGGTAGGCCCCGAGATAGTTGGAGTTGCCGATGGTGCCCATGACCATCATGCCCTTGTAGGCCCACTTGAAAAGGATGAAAACACCGAAAAACTGAAGGCAGGTGACGACGGAGACGAGGAGCCCGGCGGCGGCTGAAAGGATGAGGATGGTGATCAGGCCTTTGCGGCTCACCTGGGTCACGACGAAGTAGAACAGGAGCAGGCAGGTGATGTTGAGCGATGCGGCGATGATGGTGAAGTAGGGGTTTTCCGTGTAGAAGAAGGAGAACAGGTTCAAAAACACGAGAAGGACAAGGATCCCGGGCGTGGAGGAGGCGGGGATCCGCACCGGCCTCCCGGCGAGAAAACGAACTGCGTAAAGGGCCGCCATGACAGAGACCCCGATGAGGATCAGCAGGGTCTTGGGCGTGTTGAAGGCGTTGTCGACCACCTCCGGGAGGACGAGGACCGGCACGACGAGGCTGAGAACCCAGATGACCACGCTGTAGACATTGACGTTTTCCGCTTGCCTGTTCACCTTGTCTTCTACCGGCTTCATGCAGTCTGCCCCCAAATCGCAAAGGAATGCTCAGGGTGTCTCGGCGGGGAGACACCGCGCTCTTCCGGGTGTGATCCCCGTCCGAAGGTCTGCAGGTTCAGTGGACGGCCATTGATAGTACAAGCCTCCACGTCTGTCAAGCGCGGCAAGGCGGCTTCTGATCCGCGCCGGGCACACATAGAAAAAGGGGCCCGCAATGCGGGCCCCTTTTCAGGTTTCAGGTTGTTGTCGGACTAACCGTCGAGCAGCCTACTGGATCGTGCTGAGGAAGCATCCAGAGGAGCTGCCGATAAAGTCGTCGTCGTCATCGGGGTCGGCCAGCGTGTTCTCGCCGGTCTTGGCCGCGTCGGCCTTGAACTGCGCCCAGTACGGCTCGGCCTCGGCCCAACGGCTCTGGTCGATCCGGTCGACCTGCGGGTTGTAGGAGCAGAACCACAGGTACCCGTTCTCGTTGTCGTCGTTGCCCTTGTAATCGCCCACAACGATGGGCGCGGCGTACATCTCCGGCTCGGTGCTGACAATGGCGCCGTCGCCGTTGAAGTCGTCGTTGATGTCGAAGCGCCAGATTCTCGAATCACCGGTCACGGTATCGAGCGCGGTGACCCAGGCATACCCGTTGGAGATGATCGGGGTGCTCCAGATCTGGCGGGTGCCGTCTGCAATGCCTGCGCCTTCATCAAAGTCGTACTGCCAGATGAGCGAAACGCCGCTTCCTCCGGCCACTCTTTCCGCTCCCGGGTTGGTCGCGAAGCAGGAGACCGAGGTGGTCCAGGGGATGAGCAGGCGATTGCTGCTGGCCACCGGGCTTGCGGTGACGCCGGCCGCGGACTTGACCCAGTCGTACGCGAACTCCACGCTCAGGTCCTGGGTGTCGTACAGGGTGACGCCGCCCGACCAGTCGGTCACGTAAAGGGTGCCACCGCTCCCGTTGGAGGCCTCAGGCTGGGCCACTGGTGTGGGGCTGATCTGGGCGACGGATGCTCCGGTATGAGCGGCACTATTAGGCTCGATGACATTGGCATTGTTCAATGCGGCACCATACACGTTGTTCCCGCCCGCGGTCAGATCGCGCTTGTCGAACTGAAATACAGAGATGCCGCCGCTGTAATACGTGTGGTAGGCAACCACGAACAGGCTGTTACCAGAGATCACGGGGGCAGCATACACAGCGCTCACACCGCTGGCCTGGTTGAATGCCGTGGTGCCGGTTGCGTTCGGTGCCGCTAAGGTCGCGGAGCTTCGGCGCCAGATGGAGACGCCTGTGCTGTTACCCAAGGAACCAGCCACGCCATAGATGGAAGCCGCCGAAGTCGCTTCGTCCCAATCCAGCGTCAGAGGGGCAACACTCCAAGGAGTGGTACCCACAATGGTATCAGTAAGGACGCCTCCGGCCAGGGAGCCTGCAGCACCGGCTACAAATCCGGTGTAGGGCACTCCAGCGCTGATGATCTGCCCAGTTCCACCATCAATCCGATAGATCGAGGCCCCAGCGTTGGCTGCAGTGTTAGCAACTGCCGAGAAGGTAGAATTGACGAAAAGAATCATCGTCTCGGTTGTACCCGTGAGCAGCTGCGGAGGACCGATCGGCGTAACGCCGCCAAGGGCATTCACGCCAACGT
>CAYVVQ010000028.1:32512-34467 GCA_964454455.1 uncultured Desulfobacterales bacterium
CAGGTACGCCGAAGCGCCCGTGTTCATATCGCTGTACACCATCGGCCAGAACACGCGCATGCCGGCGTCGCTGATGATGTTCCGGAGCTCGACCGTGTTCTGGGCCATGGCTGTACCTGCGAAGGTGAACGCCATGGCTGCGGCGAGCATGAGTACCATGAGCTTTTTCATGTTGGATTCCTCCAGTTAGAAGTGAAGAATGTCTTAAACCCTTTTCCGGATGCCCAGAGGGTGCCGGACGCCTTTAACTTGCTGAAATCTCACCTCCTTTCTTTGGATTCGCTGTCTCGAGGAGTCGTGTTTGCACACCTCTCCACCCCTGAGACATGACGCATCCTATTGAATATGCAGGGTGGTGTCAAGTGAAAAATGGGCACCCGAAAAGCGGTTTTGTGCAGCATAATCAGGTAAGTTGCGCTGGAGCCTGCGCCGGGGAGTTTGTCGTTGTGCTCGATGCGAATCTCTCCTATAGTGATCGCCCAGGGGTCGGCTGGAGGTGGGGAGGTCCGGCATGGGAGCAGCATTGGACGAAAGATCATGGGAGGTGAACCTTACGGGGCTGGCCAGGTCCGTCCTCGTCTTCTGCCTGGCGGCCGATGCCGTCATCCTGTTCCTGGATGTGGCTCAGCACCTGGCCGAGCTCTGGTATATCGAGCACATCAAGGACCTGAGCAACGTGCTCCTGGAGAACAGCGTGGGGACGTGGTTCTCCGTGGTCCTCAATGCCGCGGCGGGTATTGCGGCGTTCAGCGTGGCTCTCTGCTGCCGGAAGGCCGGGATGGGGCGATGGGTTTCCCGGGGGTGGAGCGCCATCGCGCTCTTCTTCCTGTACGTCTCCCTCGACGACCACCTGGTTCTCCACGAGCGGTTGAGCGGCGCGATCGTCCGGGCGGTCCAGAAGTTCCAGCTGGCTGATCAGCTGCAGTTTCTCACCTACAAGTGGATCTATGTCTTCGTCCCCCTGTTCGCCCTGTTCGGCTTCTTCATGCTGGTCTTTCTTTTCCGGGAGCTGGGGCGTTGGAGGTATCGGCTGCTGATGGTGCTCGCATTCGGGTTCTGGGTCCTGGCCGTGGGCCTGGACGCATGGGAGGGGGCAGGGCTTCCGTACGAGGCCGCAAAGGAGATGACCGGGCTTGCAAAGGTCAAGTTCCGGCACGCGGTCATGCTGGCCGAGGAGATGATGGAGCTGCTCGGCAGCACCCTGTTCCTGTACCTGTTTGTCCGCCGCGCCAGGGACGTGCTCATCGAGCGGCCCACGGTTCTCCGGCTCCACGGATGAGCCGCCCGTGAAAGGTCAAAGGTGAAAGGATAAAGGACGGAGGAGCAAACGCTGGGGGAAGTCAGGGTGTGAGGTCAGCGGTGTAAGGGGAGAGCGGCTGGAAAAGGCGTCTCGAGGGAACGGCCCAGATCTCCGGGTTTCCGATTTGCTTGATCTCGTTTCCCCGGTAGACCACGAGTCCCCCGAACCATGCCTTGCCCAGGCTCGAGGCAATCTCCTTCATGGGGCGGATGTCTTTTCGGGCAATGCTTTCCCGGGCCTTGATTTCCATGCCGATCACCCCAGAACCGCCCTCGATCAGAAGATCCATCTCCATTCCGGAACGGGTCCTGTAAAAATACACGTGGACGTCCAGTTGACAGGTGCGGATCCATTTCATCACCTCACTGACGACCATGGTTTCATACAGCTCACCGGTCAACGGGCCTTTGAATCCAGTGAGACGGCGCATCATGCCGATGTCCGCCCAATAGAGCTTGGGGGTTTTGACAAGCGAACTCGTCAGGTTTCGATGGTAGGGCTCAAGCAGGAACGTTTGATAGGAAAGCCTGAGGTACTCCAGGTAGCGCCTCGAGGTATCCACGCTGATACCGGCATCCCGCGCCAACTCGGAGTAGTTGAGCAGCTTGGAGCTTCGCAGGGCGGACAATCGGTGAAACGTGCGAAAGGGAGAGAG
>CAYVVQ010000029.1:0-33519 GCA_964454455.1 uncultured Desulfobacterales bacterium
TCAGCGAACGCCTCGATCCGGGTCCGGGCCTGGCCGGAGAGGTCCCCCTGGACCTCCTGCTCCAGGAGCACGCTCGAGAGGCCCTCCGCCCGCAACGCCTCCCTCAGTCCGGGGTGGTAGAAGAGCTCGGGCTCGCAGAACTTGATCACGTTGAAGAGCACGCCGGTGGCTCCGCAGTCCCGGGCTCTCCGAACCAGCTGCTCCCGGCGCTCGCGCATCGGGCTGTTGACGGTGGAGCAGGCCGGCATGGCCGCAATCGCCCCCGCCAGCTCCTCCGCAGGGTCCCCTCCCGCTTCGAGCGCGCAGGAAACCCGCCGCCCGCAGGCGAGGAGGTCGTCGTCGCCGATGCGGACGCCCAGCTCGTCCAGGAGGGAGAGCAGGTCCCCCGGGGCCGGCAGCACGCCGCTCAGGACGAGACGCGGGCCGGGCTCCGGCTCCGAACGCCCCCGTTCCTTCACAAACCCCTGCAGGAAGGCCAAGGCGTCGTCCGGGTGCAGATACTCGACCGATCGAATGGCACGGTAGAACTCGACGTTCGACGCAGCCAGGCGTCCGTTTGCCCGCAGGGCGTAGAGCGAGGAGAGGATCCTCGCGAGCTGCCTCCCCTGCCCCACCCGGTGCTCCAGCTCTCCCGGATCGACGGGCCCGCAGATCCCTTCGAGCTCTCCCCGCAGCCGCTCGACCTCCCTTCGAAGAAAGGCACGGGCCGGCGGGCCGTGGGGGGCCTTGGGCGGGTAGAAGAACAGGCAGGGCCGGTCCAGATCGAGGTAGTCCCGAACCAGCGAGCCCAGGTTCTGGATCGAGTCGCAGGTGTGGGGAAAGAGGAAGCCGTCCAGCAGCGCGCCGCCCTCCTCCATGGCGAGCTCAAGCCCCGCCTTCGCCACCGAGCAGACGGTGGGCTGGAGGTGGGCGATCGACCGTCCCGTGTGCGGCGGGTCCCAGATCTCCGCGGGCACGACGTTCGCGGCCCAGAAGAGCTCCCGGGGATATCGTCCCGGGAACACGCCCATGACGCGGCGGCCCTGCTCCTTCTGTCGCTCCAGGTAGGCCCTCCTGGAAGGCAGCTCTGACGGCTCCATCTCCGCTCCTCGACGTTCTCACTCGCTCCGGTCCCGGCGTCATGCGCGCAACCCGCCAAAGCAGTGCGGCAGGCTGTGCCCGACGGGCGTGCGCGCAGTATAGGGAGGGGGGTTCCCCCGTGTCAAGAAGGGCGCACACGAGGATCTTTCCCCTTTCCATGCGTTGAGCATCGGGAAGGCCCTGATTCCGGTAGAGGGCTTTCGTGGTTTTCAGCGGAGGTGAAGAAACGGCCGCCCGAGGAGGTGGGTCCCTACATGGGTTCCGTCCCCCGCATACAGGTTGGGCCGGTATGTCAAAAAGACTCTTTCGTCCTTCGAAACGATCTTTCGTAAGCTGCCCGTTGTAGGCGCTCTTTATTCCTCGATTCACGATGTGCTGGATCTTTTCGAAGGCGGCATCAAGGAGAAGCTGGGACGGTCGGTCCTGGTGGACATTCCGCAGGCTGACATGAAAACGCTCGGATTCCTGATGCGGGAGAACACGGTCGGCCTGCCGAGGGGTGTTCTCACGGTAAAGGGGTAGGTTCGGACCGAGCGAGGCGCGGGCGGGCTAAGCGCCCTTCGTCTTCCGGACCACGTGGATGTCCGCGATCCGGGTCTCCGGGTACTGCCCCTCCGGGTCCTTCTCGAGGTACTTCACCATGTCCCAGACCGTGTTCAGGGCGGCGGCCACGCCCACCAGGGCCTCCATCTCCACCCCGGTCCGCGCCCGGGCGCGGACACGGCAGACCGCCTCCACCCCGTCGTCCTTCAGCTCGAACCGCGCCTCCACCTGGTCCAGCGGGACCTGGTGGCAGTGGGGGATCAGCAGCCAGGTCTGCTTGGCCGCCTGCATGGCCGCCACCTCGGCCACGGCGAACGGGTCGCCCTTGCGCACGCTCTCCGATCGGATCGCGTCCCTGGCCTTTTCGGAGAGGAGAATCTTCCCGAAGGTCTCCGCCTCCCGAAGAACGACCGGCTTTTCGCCCACGTCGATCATTCCCATGCCCTGCCCCTTTCCCCTTCTCGGTGAACGCGGCGCCTCACGCCCGCTCCGCTTCGCTTTCCGATCCCGCGGGCTGCTCAAGCTTCCGGACCGCTTCCGCCTTGATCCGGTCCACGGTTCGAATCAAGGCCGGGAACACACTCTCCCGGGTCTCCCCGGCCACGGCTACGGCCAGGATCTCGTCCCCCACCTCGAGGCGCCCCCCATGGGTTTCAACCAGAACATCAACAATACCGTCCATAGCTTTTGATTGATTGATGATTTCTATGACAGAATCCTGGTCATAGGTCACCTCGATCGCCTGAACGCGGAACCCTTTCAGGCTCGTTCCGCGGACCACCCCGAGGTGGCTGGCGATCATGCCGATGCGGGTGGACTCGGGGTGACGCCGAAGTCGATCGATCAGCCGCTCCAGGCTCATGGGCCTCCTCCATCTGGTTCGAACCCGGCGTCTCCTGTCAGGATGCCGCTGTGGGAGCCGCCGCGGAGAACCGCGTCATGCGTTGTCGTCGTCCAGCCGGAAGAGCTGCCGGGTCAGGTCCAGGACCTGGTCCCGGCTCGGCCGGTCCGCCTTTCGCTTCAGCATCAGGATGGGGTCGTGGACGATCTTGTCGGCGATGGATCGCGTGAGCATGTCGAGGGCCCTCTGCTGCTCCTCGCTCAGCTCTCCCAGGCCGGGGAGGCTTCGTCTCATCTCGGCCCGGCGAATCTCCTCCACCTTCTCCTTGAGACGGACGATGGTGGGGACCACCCCGAGGGTCTTGAGCCATCCCTGGAAACGCAGCACTTCCTCCTCCACGATGCGCTCCGCCTTGACCGCCTCCTCCTGCCGCTGCGCGCGGTTGATCTCGATCACCCCCTGAAGGTCGTCGATGTCGTAGACATACGCGTTGCCCAGGTCGTTCACGCGGGGCTCCACGTCCCGGGGAACCGCGATGTCGATGAAGAACAGCGGACGGTTCCTGCGCTTGCGCAGGGTCTGTTTCACCTGCTCGTGCCGGATCACGTGGTCGGCCGAGGCCGTGGAGGCGATGACGATGTCCGCCTCGAGCAGCTCGCTTCCGATCTCCTCGAAGTAGACGGGCTTTCCGTGGAACCCCCGGGCCACCTGGACGGCCCGGTCGAAGGTCCGGTTGGCCACGCTGATCTCCCCCACCCCCTGGGCGAGCAGATGCCTCGCGGCCAGCTCCGCCATCTCCCCGGCCCCGATGAGGAGCACCTTCCTCCCCGTGAGTTCGTGAAAGATCTTCTTGGCCAGCTCCACGGCGGCGTAGCTGATGGAGACCGCGGCGTCCGAGACGCCGGTCTCGGTCCGAACCCGTTTCGCCACGTGGAACGCGCGGTGCATGAGGCGGTTCACGACCACGCCCGACGTCCGGGCCTGGGTCGCCTGGAAGTAAGCGTCCTTGATCTGCCCCAGGATCTGGGGCTCGCCCACCACCATGGAGTCGAGGCTGGAGGCCACCTTGAACACGTGCCGCACGCTCTCTGCGTCCTCGAAGGTATACAGGCTGGGTTCGAAGGCGTTCGACGGCATCTCTCCCAGGGCGGCGAGGAGCCCGAGGATCTCCTCCCGGGCCTCCTCCGGGCGATCCGTGGTGTAGACCGCCTCCACCCGGTTGCACGTGGAGATGTAGAGCCCTTCCCGGATGGCCGGGTGCTCCCGCATGGCGGAGAGGGCCCGGTCCACGTTCGCCGGCTCCCGCGCCAGGCACTCCCGCAGCTCCACCGGCGCCGTCTGGTGGTTCATCCCGATGGTGACGATGCGCATCATGGCAGGCCGCGCCCCTCGATGCTCTCGAAGCTGTGATAATCGCTCGACAGGAGGCTGATGCCGACGAAGGTGAAGACCAGCAGCAGGAAGCAGAAGAGGGACATGATCGCCGCGCGCCTGCCCCGCCACCCCACGGTGAGCCGCTGGTGGAGCAGCACGGCGTAGGCGAACCAGGTGATCAGGGACCAGACCTCCTTGGGATCCCACCGCCAGAAGCTCCCGAGGGCCTGCTGCGCGTAGATTGCGCCGGTCACCATGCCCAGGGTCAGGAGCGGGAACCCGATCACCAGGGCGTGGTGGTTGATGGCGTCGAGCGTCTCCAGCGACGGCAGCCGGCTGTAGAGCGACCCGAAACGCTTCCGCTTGATCTGCCGCTCCTGGAGGAGGTACATGACCGCGGCCCCGAACATCACCGCGAACATGCCGTCCCCGGCAAAGACCGTCACCACGTGCACGGTGAGCCACAGGCTCTTGAACAGGGGACGAACCACTACGGTCTCGGCCCCGGGAATGGACGTGGAGACGATCATCAGGACGGCCGCCAGGGGCGCCACGAATGATCCGAGGACCATCAGGCGGAACCTCAGCTGGAACAGGAGGTAGGCCCCCGTGATGGTCCAGGCGAAGAAGCCGAGGGAGGCCTTGAGGCTCAGCACCGGGGCGGTTCCCAGGAGGGCGTACTGGTGTGCCAGGAAGGCCGTGTGGACCACGAAGCCGGCCACCAGGATGCGGTAGGACCAGGTGAAGACCACCTTCCGCTGGCGTACGATGAACACGATCATCCCCCCGGTGGCCAGGAGGATGAGGATGAGGGCCAGCCAGTAGAGCATCACCGCCATGACGTCCGCCTTCCGCCGTTCTCGAGCCTCGAGAGCACGTCCGCCTCCCGCCAGGTCGTCCCCAGGATCTTCGTGAGTATCCCGGCGGCCGAGGACCAGTCCTTCCTGCGGACCGCGTCCAGGAGGTTCGACTGGACGAGGGACTCGAACACGGCCTGGTTCGTCTTCTGATCCCGCCCCCCTGCGAGCACCTCCTCCCGCACGCTCCCCATGAGCGCGAGAAAGTCGGCGTACTCCGGACCGAAGCGCGTCTCCAACTCCTCCCGGACGGACCGGGCCAGGGCGGGGCTGCGGCCGGAGGTGGAGACCGCCAGGAGGAGATCGCCCCGCCGGACCACGGCCGGCACGATGAAGGTGCAGTCCGCGGGCTGGTCCACGGCGTTGACCGGGATCCCCTGCTTTTGGCAGGCCGCGCTGACCCGCCGGTTGGCCTCGGCGTCGTCGGTGGCCGCGATGACCAGGGTCGCCCCTTTCAGGTGGGAAGGCTCGAACTCTCGCCCGGCCCACTGCACGCGGCCCCCCTCGGAGAGGTCCCTCAGGGCGGGGCTCAGGTCAAGGCTGACCACGTCCACCCGCGCGCCGAACTCCAGGAGCGTCCGCACCTTGCGCTCGGCCACGCCGCCCCCGCCCACGACGAGTACCCGCTTTCCCTCCAGGTCCATGAGAATGGGGTAGTAGGCCATAAAAATCGTTGTCCTCTTCCGGGAGTCTCGATCCCTGTCTCAGGCGGCATGTGAAATGCCGCCCTGCGCGGGTCCGTCTGCCTTCCTTCGCCGGATGGTGCGGTTCTTCCCAGGATGGGGTGTCAAACCCCGCCGCGGCTGCCTTGGCACGGCAGGGCTGCCCGACGGCACCATCATTTTCGCCGGCGTGCCGCGTTTCCGTTCAGAAAGGAGGATTTTTGGCCAAGGTCAAGGAACATCGAGGGATCGGGAGGAGGCGTACTGGAAGTACGTCGCACGACCAGATCCCGAGATGGACGCAGAGATTGGTCAAAAAGACCCTTGCTGGGCGGAAACCCTCACTCATATATATCGGTCGACCATGTCGGTGATGAACCGGTCCACCCCCTGGTCCCCGCCCTCGGCCCGTACCTGCTCCAGGAGGCCGCGGATCTTCTCGTAGGTGGCCGGGTCCCGCTCCAGGTCGTCCGTGGAGCGGAAGGCTCCTCCCCTGCGCCCCACGCGGTAGATCAGCCGTTCCTCGTCCGGGAGGGCCTGGTAGGCCCGCACGATCTCGAGCATCCGCTCCTTGTCCTCCGGCAGCTTGCCGGTGACCTCCTCGAGGAGGTTCATGATGTGGTCGCTGGTCACCACGCTCGTGATGCCCTCGAGGGCCTCGATGAACACGCGGATCTCCTCGGCCAGCATATCGTCGGTCTGGGGGGTGAAGGTCCCCTCCTCCAGGAGCTCGTAGAGGGGGACCCGTTTGGGCACCCTCAGGCTGCGCAGCCGGATGAAGTGGGGGTTGATCCGGTTGAGCACGCGGGCCGTGGCCAGGGCGTGCTCCCTCCACATCTCCTGTCCGCCGAGGCCCGGCATCACGTACTCGGAGAGCTCCATCCCGGCCTCGATCACCTTGCGTCCGGCCTCCACCTGCTGGTCGCTGGACACGCCCTTTTTCACGAGCTTGAGCAGGGGGTCGTAGCCGGTCTCGAGCCCCACGTGCACACGGTCGAGGCCGGCCTTGCGGATCTCGGTGAGCCCCTCCACGGACTTCCGGACGATGGTGCGCGACCGGGAGTAGGTGGTCACCCGTTCGATCTCCGGGAAGGTTTCCCTGAGAAAGCGGAGGGACTCCACCAGGTCCCGGGTCTTCATGACCAGGTTGTCCGCATCCTGGAGGAAGCAGGAGCCCGTGCCGTAGTAAAGCCACACGGCCACGCTCCTCGCGGCGTCGCTGAACCCCGGGCTGTTGAAGAGCTCGCTCACCACCCGGTCGGTGACCTCGCCCTTCTCTCCGAGGCGCCGGGAGAGGGCCTTGATCTCGTCGGCCACGTCCCGGGCGGCCCGGATGTCCTCCTTGATCTCCTCCACCGAGCGGAGGGAGAACTTCCGGCCCTTGTACACCGGGCAGAACAGGCACTGGTTCCAGGGGCAGTTCCGGGTGAAGCGGAGCAGCAGGCTCTGGGCCTCGCTGGGCGGTCGAATGGGGCCTTGCTCGAACCCCGGTCTCTGGTCGTTCATGGCGTCGGACATGGATCCTTTCTCGTGGAAACGGTTGGTGTTTTGGAACGCGCGTTCCCGCGGGGCGCCCGGGCCCCGCGGGAACGCGAAAAGGCGGTTTCTGTGAGGGAGACGCCGGCGAGCCTGGCCACCTACACGTACTCGTACTCCTTCTCCTTCAGCTTGGCGTGGGCGGCTGCCAGTCGGGCGATGGGGACCCTGGGCGGCGAGCAGGATACGTAGCTCAGCTCGATGTGGTGGCAGAAGCGGATCGTCTCCGGGTGTCCCGCCTGCTCTCCGCACACCCCGATCTTCATGTCCGCGCGCGTTTTGCGGGCCCACTCCACCGTGATCAGCATCAGCCGGCCAACCCCCTTGACGTCCAGGACCTCGAAGGGGTTGTGCTGCAGGATGCCCCGCTCGTTGTAGAGGGGCAGGAACTTGTTCTCCGCATCCTCCCGGGAGAAGGAGAAGGCGGCCTGTGTCAGGTCGTTCGTGCCGAAGGACATGAACTCCGCCAACTCGGCGATTCGACCCGCCCGCATGCAGGCCCGCACCACCTCGATCATGGTGCCGAACTTGAACGGCAACTGGATCTTGAACTTCTTCTCGACGTCCCGGTGGATCTCCTCCACGTACTTGTGCACCCACTTGAGCTCCTCGAGCGTGCAGACCTGGGGTACCATGATCTCCGCGGCCACCTCGCCCCCTTCCTGGAGGTGCTCGGCCGCCGCCTCGAGAATGGCCCGGATCTGCATGGCGTAGATCTCGGGGTAGGTGATGCCCAGGCGGACGCCGCGATGGCCCAGCATGGGATTGGTCTCGGACAGGGCCCGCACCTTCTGGAGCATGGCCTCCTTGTTCTCGATCAGTTCCTCGGCGAGGCGCTTGTTCTTCAGCTCCTCCAGGCCGAGAGTGATCCCCTCCAGGTTGGCCGCGTACCGGTTGAGGAACTCCGGGTCCAGCAGCTTGAGCGTGTCAGGCAGAGCCGACATTCCCTCCACCGTCTTCTTGAGCTCCCGCAGGTGGTCGATCTCGCTGACCAGCTCCTCGGCCGAGGGGAGGAACTCGTGGATGGGCGGATCCAGCAGCCTGACGGTGACCGGCAGCCCCTCCATGTGCCGGAAGATCTCCTTGAAATCCTCCCGCTGAAACGGCAGGAGCCTGTCCAGGGAGCCCTGCCGGTCCTCGGGCGTCTCCGCGAGGATCATCTCCTGGACGATGGGCAGCCGCTCGGGCTGATTGAACATCCGCTCCGTTCGGCACAGGCCGATGCCCACGGCGCCGTACTTCTTGCTCTGCTCCGCGGCCTCGGGGGTGTCCGAGTTGGCCATGACCTTGAGCGCGGCCATGTCGTCGGCCCACTCCAGGAGCACCATGAGGTCCTCCACGAACTCCGGCTCGATGGTGGGCACCATGCCCTGGAAGACGTTCCCGTTGCTCCCGTCGATGGTGATCATGTCCCCTTCGTGCAGGGTCACCCCGGAGATGACCGCCTCCTTGGCCATGTGGTTGATGCGGATGGCCTCGCAACCGGAGACGCAGGGCTTGCCCATGCTGCGGGCGACCACGGCCGCATGGGAGGTCTTGCCGCCCCGGCTCGTGAGGATGCCCTGGGCCGCGAAGAAGCCGTGGATATCGTCCGGCTTGGTCTCCTCCCGGACCAGGATCACCTTTTCGCCCAGCTTGGCCTTGGTCTCGGCCCGGTCCGCGTCGAACACGATCTTGCCCGATGCCGCGCCCGGGGAGGCCGGAAGGCCCTGGGCGAGCACGTCCACCTTGGCGTTGGGGTCGAGCCGTGGGTGGAGGAACTGGGTGAGCATCTCCGGGTGGATGCGGAGGACGGCCTCCTCCTCCGTGAGGAGCCCCTCGTTGACCATGTCGATGGAGGTCCGGATGAAGGCGGCCGCGTTCATCTTCCCGTTGCGGGTCTGAAGGCAGTAGAGGGTCCCCTTCTCGATGGTGAACTCGAAGTCCTGGACCTCCTGGTAGTAGCTCTCCAGGGTGTGGCGCAAATCCTCCAGCTCCCGGTACACCCTGGGCATGTCACGGCGGAGCTCCCGGATGGGCTTGGGCGTGCGGATGCCCGCCACCACATCCTCGCCCTGGGCGTTGATCATGTACTCGCCGTAGAGACGGTTCTCCCCGGTCCCGGGGTTCCGGGTGAAGGCCACGCCGGTGCCGGAGTCGTTCCCCATGTTGCCGAACACCATGGTGCAGATGTTCACGGCCGTGCCGTGGGCCATCTCCTCGGTGATTTGGAACTCCCGCCTGTAGTCCACGGCCCGCTTTCCCATCCAGGAGTTGAACACGGCCTGGACGGCGAGCTCCAGCTGCTCGTAGGGGTCCTGGGGGAAGGGGGCTCCGTGCTTCTCCTGGACGACCTCCCGGAAGGCCGCAGTGGCCTCCTTCAGGGCCGCCGAATCCAGCTCGATGTCGGTCTCGACCCCGTTCGCGTCCTTGATCCGGGTGAACACCTCGTCGAAGGCCTCGTCGGGAATGCCGAGGCAGACGCTCCCGAAGAGCTGGACCAGCCTGCGATAGGCGTCGTAGACGAACCGCTCGTTCTTGGTGAGCTTGACCAGGCCGCCTGCGGTCTCGTCGTTGAGGCCCAGGTTCAGGATGGTGTCCATCATGCCGGGCATGGACATGGCCGCACCGGAGCGTACGGACACGAGCAGCGGATCCTTGGCGGAACCGAACCCCTTTCCGGTCTTTTTCTCCAGCTCCGCCATGGCCGCCCGCACCTGCTCCATCAAGGCGGGCTTGAGCTTCTTCTTCTTGTCCTTGAGGTGGTCCAGGCAGGCCTCGGTGGAAATGACGAACCCGGGCGGTACGGGCAGCCCGATCTGGGTCATGCCGCAAAGGTTCGCACCCTTCCCGCCCAGGAGCTTCTTGTTGGATGCATCCCCTTCCTCGAACGCGAACACGAACTTCTTAGCTGCCATTTCCGCCTCCCTCGTCCCGATTTTTGGTGTACTCGAACAGATAGGCGAACCCCAGAAGGGCCAGCGCCAGACCGCCTACCCGGAGCATGGTCAGAGTTCCGAAGAACAGGTAGGACAACAACAACGAAACAGCCAGAGAAAGCACCAGCCTGAGCAAGAAGACGTTCAACGACCCCATGGTATGGACCCGACGGCCTTCGAAACCAGGTTCATGTCCCCCTTCGGGCCGCTGAAGGCCTGGCCCGGCCTCGAGGGGAGCCCGATCCGTTCACCCTACTGCCGGGCGTTTGCCTCAGGTCCGTTTTCTGTGCAAGGGGATCACCTTGGAAGAAGGCTCCCGGCTTGGATCCACCCCGAGGGCATCGCTCTCCGAGGACGGTTCGGACGATGGGTGAGCCCGCTCCACCCCTTCGATTCTGAGAGGCTCTCCTCCCATGGTAAACGGCGTCCCGTTGAAGTACTCCTCCCGGAGGATCCACGTGGCGCTCTGGGCCGGGATGGTCAGCATGAGCAGGGTCACCCGGTACCAGTCCTTCTTGACGTCGGGTTCGATCGCCTCGATCCGGGCATAGACCGAGGGCTCGTCCTGGTAGTAGATGAGCACGACGTCGCCCTCCAGGTTGATGCCTTGTCTGTTCCGCATGAATCCGTCCCCCTTGCGGCCCTTCCAGAGCCGCCACACCCCCCGCCCTGAGCTGAAGCCATGGTTGACGGGTTCGGAAAAAACCGCTCACCCGCCGCTGGTAGCGCTGTGACCTGTTGAAACCCTACGGGCAAATCTCAAGGCTCCGGGCTTTTTACGACGCCATCGAGGTTCCGTCCCGACGACCACCCACGATGGATCCGCCCCTACAATAACACCCAACGGGCGGGCGGGCAAGGCGGGCGCGAAAACAGGCGCGGGGCGCAACAGGCCCCGATCCGCTCCCCTCCTACCTGGCGACCCGGAACTCGTACTGCTTCACCAGCAGATTGCGTCCGGAGAAGATCTGAAGCTTGCCGGAGAACGGGTCGCCGCCCTCCCCGCCGCCGGCGGCGCCCCGGACGTTCCCGGCGATGGTGAAGGGCTTTTCCGATTTCTGCGACAGATCGATCCGGCTCCTGGAAGCCAGGTCCTCTTCCAGGGCCGCCCATTGCTCGTGGGGGGTCTGACCTTCCTCCTGCATGCCGGCCAGCTCGGAGAGCTCCGTGGGGCTGCAGATGATCGTGAAGGACTCCGCTGCGCTCTCCCCGTCCACCTGGTAGTACTGGTGGAGAGAGGGCATCACCAGCGTGGTCCCCTGGAGGCGCTGCTCGACCGTGTTCAGGAGGGTGGCGGTCCGCCGGTCCGAGTGGATGACGTAGACGTAGCACCCGCGCTCCGGGTGAACATAGATGCGAAGCAGGTCTCCCGCCTTCAACCGGTCGCGACTCTTGGCCCGCATGACCTGGTCGCCCGAGACGATCTGGATCCCGATCTTGGCCCGAACGCGGTCCTCGCTACCTGCTTGCGCTGCAGGCAAGGCCGTTCCGGCGGCAATGAGAGTGAAAAGAACAACGGCAGACCAGAATGCGGTCTTCGGCATGGTGTTTCCCCCCTCGATTTGTGTGGTTCGGATTCGAGGCGGCGTGTCGGGCCCGCCGCTCTTTCCACACACCATTGTAGAAAACGGGCTTTCCCGGGTCAATCCCCTTCTGATCGACCGGCGTTTCGATCCCCCCGACGTCCGCCCTCCCCTCCTCCACCCGTGGGGCGCAACGCCGCGACTGGACGAGATGTCCCCGCCGCCGCCTTGTTTTTCCTTGACAATCGAGGTGGCATGCATCAATTTTCACAAGGTCGTCGAAGTCGGAATCCACAGTCGCACCCTCAATCCCTATTGCTCTGCTAGGAACCACCCAGCCGCCTTCGGGGCTCGCCCTGCGACCGATTGTTCGAAGGGCTCTCGGGATGATCACGCGATCGCGCACCAGAATCAAGAGGAGATGAACGAACCCATGACGACGAAAAGCAGCCCCTACGGCTCGGTGATGGTGGTGGGCGCCGGGATCGCCGGAATCCAGGCCTCCCTGGATCTGGCCGACTCCGGGTACCTGGTTTACCTGGTGGAGAAACAGACCGCCATCGGCGGGGTCATGGCGCAGCTGGACAAGACCTTCCCCACGAACGACTGCTCCATGTGCATCATCTCGCCCAAGCTCGTCGAGTGCGGCCGGCACTTGAACATCGACCTGCTGACCGGTACCCAGGTCGTGGACGTGTCCGGAGAGCCGGGGCACTTTCAGGTCAAGGTGCGGGAAGAGCCCCGCTACGTGGACCTCGCCAAGTGCACGGCCTGCGGTGAGTGCGCCAAGGCCTGCCCCATTGACGTGCCGAATCAGTTCGACATGGGGCTCAGGGACCGCAAGGCCGCGTTCAAGCTATACCCCCAGGCCATGCCCAGCGCGTTCGCTATCGACAAGCGCGGGACCGCGCCCTGCAAGGCGACCTGTCCGGCCCACGTCAGCATCCAGGGGTACGTGGCGCTCATCAACCAGGGCCGGTACGGTGAGGCCCTGGAGCTCTTCAAGATGTCCCACCCCTTCCCCGCCATCTGCGGCCGGGTGTGCCACCATCCCTGCGAGGGCGTCTGCACCCGGGGGGACGTGGACGAGCCCATCGCCATCCAGTACCTCCACCGGTTCCTGGCGGACATGGACCTGGACGAGAAGACCCGATACGTGCCCCGGGTGGAGGAGAAGCGGGACGCGAAGATCGCCGTCATCGGCGCCGGTCCGGCCGGGCTCACCGCGGCCTACTATCTCGCCTGGCAGGGATACGACATCACCGTGTTCGAGAAGCTCCCCGTGGCCGGCGGCATGATGTCCGTGGGCATCCCCGCCTACCGCCTTCCCCGGGAGATCATCGCCGAGGAGATCCGGGTGATCGAGGAGATGGGCGTGGAGATCAGGACCGGCGTCTCCTTCGGGGAGGACGTCACCCTGGAGAGCCTGAAGGCGGACGGCTACCGGGCGGTCTTCATGGCCACGGGCCTCCACACGAGCCGCAGGCTGAACGTGCCCGGCGAGGAACACGAGAACGTGCTCAAGGGCGTGGAGTTCCTGCGGGACGTGGCCCTGGGCAACAACGTCTCGGTGAGGGACCGGGTCGTGGTGATCGGGGGCGGCAACGTGGCCGTGGACGTGGCGCTCACGGCCAGGCGCGCGGGCGGCAAGGACGTCACCCTGGTCTGCCTGGAGAAGCGCGACGAGATGCCCGCCTGGGACTACGAGATCGAGGAGGCCCTCGAGGAAGGGGTGAAGATCCTCAACAGCCTGGGACCCACCCGCTTCGTGGTGGAGGAGGGCCGGCTCACCGGGGTCGAGTTCAAGCGGTGCACCTCGGTGTTCGACGAGGAAGGGCGGTTCAACCCGAGCTACGACGAGTCCGACATCACCGCCATCGACGCGGAAACGGCCGTCGTGGCCATCGGCCAGGCCGCGGACCTCGGCTTTGCCGAGCCCCAGGGGATCGCGACCACGCCCCGGGGCGGCCTCGAGGCGGACCCGGTGACCCTGGAGACCCCCGTCGAGGGCGTGTTCGCCGGCGGCGACGTGTTCTACGGGCCCAAGTCCGTAGTGGACGCCGTGAACTGCGGCAAGGAGGCGGCCGAGAGCATCCACCGCTACATCAACGGGATCGACCTGCGCGAGGACCGGGAGAAGGACTGGTCCTACGAGAAGCCGGAGACCGAGGGCGAGCCCCAAGCGCCCCGGGTACCCATGCGGGCGCTCCCCGTCGAGGAGCGGGGGGGAAGCTTCGAGGAGATCGCCCTGGGCTTCACCGAGGAGGAGGCCCGCAAAGAGGCCGAGCGCTGCCTCGAGTGCGGCATCTGCTCGGAGTGCTACCAGTGCGTCTCCGCCTGCCTGGCCGAGGCCATCGACCACGAGCAGCAGCCCATGGAGAAGACCCTGGAGGTGGGCTCCATCGTCCTGGCCCCGGGGTTCACCCCGTTCGACCCGTCCGAGTTCGACACCTACAGCTACGCCCACCACCCCAACGTGGTGACGAGCATGGAGTTCGAGCGGATCCTGTCGGCCTCCGGTCCCTACGAGGGGCACCTGGTTCGGCCGTCCGACCACAAGGAACCGAGGAAGATCGCCTGGCTCCAGTGCGTGGGGTCCAGGGACATCAACCGCTGCGACCACGCCTACTGCTCGGCCGTCTGCTGCATGTACGCCATCAAGGAGGCGGTGATCGCCAAGGAGCACAGCCAGGAGGAGCTGGACGCGGCCGTCTTCTTCATGGACATGCGGACCTACGGCAAGGAGTTCGAGAAGTACTACTGGCGGGCCGAGGAGGAGAGCGGCGTCCGCTTCATCCGCTCCCGCATCCACTCCGTGATCCCCCAGGCGGACGACACGCTTCGCATCAAGTACGTCACCGAGGCGGGCGAGATCCAGGAAGAGATCTTCGACATGGTCGTCCTGTCCGTGGGCCTCGCCCCCAACAAGGACATCGTCTCCCTGGCCGAGAAGATGGAGATCGAGCTGAACCGGCACCGGTTCGCCGAGACCGGCACCTTCGCCCCGGTCTCCACGAACCGGGACGGCGTCTACCTGTGCGGCGTGTTCCAGGGGCCCAAGGACATTCCCAGCTCGGTCATGGAGGCATCAGCCGCGGCGGCCGCCTCGGGTCAGATCCTGGCCGAGTCCCGCGGGACCATGACCCGGACCAAGGATTTGCCCCCGGAGAAGGACTTCTCCGGTGAGGAGCCCCGGGTGGGCGTGTTCGTCTGCAACTGCGGCATCAACATCGGCGGCATCGCCGACGTGCCCGCGGTCCGGGATTACGCCGCCGGCCTGCCCTACGTGGTTCACGTGGAGGACAACCTCTTCACCTGCTCCCAGGACACCCAGGACAAGATGAAGGAGGTCATCCAGGAAAAGGGCATCAACCGCGTGGTGGTGGCCTCCTGCTCCCCGCGCACCCATGAGCCCCTGTTCCAGGAGACCATCCGCGACGCGGGGCTCAACAAGTATTTGTTCGAGATGGCCAACATCCGGGACCAGAACACCTGGGTCCACATGAACGAGCCGGAGAAGGCTACGGCCAAGGCCAAGGACCTGGTCCGCATGGCGGTGGCCAAGGCCTCCCTGGTCGAGCCGCTCCAGCAGGTGGCCCTCCCCGTCAAGCAGTCCGCCCTGATCGTGGGAGGCGGTGTGGCCGGTATGGAGGCCGCCCTGGGAGTGGCCGAGCAGGGCTACCAGGCCTGCCTGGTGGAGAGGACCGGGGAGCTGGGCGGCGTAGCGCGCCGGCTCCGCTCCACTTGGAAGGAGGAGGACATCCCCGCCTACGTGGAGGCGCTCGCCGAACGGGTGAGGAACCACCCCCTCGTCGACCTGCACATGAACACGGAGGTCAAGGAGTTTTCCGGGACCGTGGGGAACTTCGTGACGACCCTGCTGGGGGCGAACGGGGGCGAGGCGCGCCAGGTGATCGAGCACGGCGTCACCATCCTGGCCACCGGCGGGCGGGAGTACCAGCCTACCGAGTACCTGTACGGACAGCACCCGAACGTACTCACCCACCTGGACCTGGACAAGGCCCTCAAGGAGGAGGAACCCCGGGTCGTAGAGGCCGGGACGGCCGTCTTCGTCCAGTGCGTGGGCTCCCGCATTCCGGAGCGGCCCTACTGCAGCAAGATCTGCTGCACCCACAGCCTGGAGAGCGCCCTGAAGCTCAAAAAGCTCAACCCGGAGAGGAAGGTGTTCATCCTCTACCGGGACCTGCGCTCCTACGGGTTCCGGGAGGACCTCTACCGCGAGGCCCGGGAGCAGGGAGTGCTCTTCATCCGCTACGACCTGGACGACCCGCCAGAGGTGGAGCAGACCGCGGAGGGCGGACTTTCTCTGGTGGTCAAGGATCACGTGCTCCAGCGGGACGTGCGGATCTCGCCGGACCTCCTCGTGCTGGCCTCGGCCATCCTCCCCAACGAGAACAAGGCCCTGTTCGAGCTTTTGAAGGTTCCGGCCAACAACGAGGGGTTCCTGATCGAGGCCCACGCCAAGCTCCGGCCGGTGGACATGTCGTCGGACGGATTGTTCATCGCCGGTCTCGCCCACTACCCCAAGCCCCTGGAGGAGACCATCGCCCAGGCGAACGCCGCGGTGGCCCGGGCCATGACCATCCTGAGCCGCGAGGGCATCATGGTGGGAGGCGTGGTGGCCGAGGTGATCCCCGAGCGCTGCGCCGTCTGCCTGACCTGCGTGCGGACCTGTCCTTACGGCGTCCCGAGGATCGGGACCGAGGGCCATGCGGTGATCGACCCGGCCGAGTGCCGGGGCTGCGGCGCCTGCGTCTCCGAGTGTCCGGGCAAGGCGATCGTCCTCAGGCACTTCACGGACGAGCAGATCATCGCCAAGGAGGACGCCCTGTTTCGAGCGGGCTGAACGAGATCCCGGGCCGTGAAGTCGCTCCGCCGAACCCGGCCCCGATTCAGACAACCTGACCGAGCCCCGCTCGGCGGACCGCGCCCCGGAAGCGGCCGGCCGCCGGGCCGCCGGGCTGAGGGAGACACCATGGCTGACTTCGAACCCCGAATCCTCGCGTTCTGCTGCCAGTACTGAGCCTACTCGGCTGCGGACCTGGCAGGTTCGATGAGACTCTCTTACCCCAGCAACATCAAGGTGATTCAAGTGCCCTGCTCCGGACGTGTGGACATCATCCACCTGCTCAAGGCGATCGAGGACGGAGCGGACGGCGTCTACGTCGCAGGGTGCCTGGAGGGGGAGTGCCACTTCCTCACCGGCAACCTGAAGGCCCGGAAACGGGTCAACTACGTCAAGAAGGTTCTCGAGGAGCTGGGCATCGAGCCCGAACGGGTGGAGATGTTCAACCTGTCCGCCGGGGAGGGTCCGCGGTTCGTCGAGATCGCACGGGAGATGGCGGAACGGATCCAGGAGCTGGGGCCCAGCCCCGTGAACGTGCAGAAGAAAGCCGCCTGAGGCGGATCGCTCCGGAATGGGCGCGCTGGAACGCGGGGCGGAGCCACTTCCAGCGGGAACGAAAGGGTGAGAACATGATCATAGCGGACAGAAAGCCCCTGGCCGAGCTCCTGGACATGATCCGGGACTGTGACAAGATCCTGATCATCGGCTGCAAGGGATGCGTCACCGTGTGCAACGTGGGCGGCGCCAAAGAGGTCGGCATCCTCGCCTCGGCCCTGAAGATCGCGCGCAAGAAGGAGGGGCGCCCCCTGGAGGTGGACGAGCTTACCATCGAGCGCCAGTGCGACCCCGAGTACATCGAGCAGGTCAAGAACGAGGTGGGCGACTACGACGGCGTCATCTCCATGGCCTGCGGCGTGGGCCCCCAGTTCCTCTCCAAGGCCTACCCGGAGCAGCGCTTCTACCCGGCGGTCAACACCACCTCCTTCGGCGGGGCCATCCAGCACGGCGTCTGGGAGGAGCGGTGCGCCGGGTGCGGCCAGTGCGTCATCCACTACTTCGGCGGCATGTGCCCCATCGCCCGCTGCTCCAAGAGCCTGCTCAACGGCCCTTGCGGGGGATCGGCCGGCGGCAAGTGCGAGATCAGCAAGGACGTGGACTGCATCTGGGACATGATCGTGCGGAAGAAGATGGAAGAGGGCCGCCTCGAGGACCTGCTGGACGTGAAACCGCCCAAATCCTGGGACACGGCGCGGGACGGCGGGCCCCGGAGGAGCGTACGGGAGGAGCTGGTGCAATGAGCGATCTGAGGTCAGGGAGCAATCTGGAAAAGGTTCTGAAAGCCGGCCACTTTGCATTCACCGGCGAGTGCGGCCCCCCCAAGGGGGCCAACGTGGAGCACCTCAAGGAAAAGGTCGCCCACCTCAAGAACGTGGTCGACGCCGTGAACGTGACCGACAACCAGACCGCCGTGGTTCGCATGTCCAGCTGGGCCGCCAGCACCATCATGCTCCAGGAGGGCGTGGAGCCCAACTTCCAGATGGTGGTCCGCGACCGGAACCGGCTCGCCATCATGAGCGACATCCTGGGCGTGAGCGCCATGGGGATCCGGAACATGCTGTGCCTCTCCGGAGACCACCAGCGCTTCGGAAACCACCCCCAGTCCAAGAACGTCTACGACATCGACTCCATGCAGCTCATTGCGCTGGTGAAGAAGATGCGCGACGAGGGCCTGTTCATGAACGACGAGGAGATCGACATGCCTCCCCGCCTGTTCGTCGGTGCGGCGGCCAACCCGTTCTCCGAGCCCTACGAGTTCAGGCCCTACCGCCTGGCCAAGAAGGTGGAGGCGGGGGCCGACTTCATCCAGACCCAGTGCATCTACAACATGGAGCGGTTCCGGGACTTCATGAAGCAGGTGGTGGAGATGGGCCTCCACGAGAAATGCGCCATCCTGGCCGGGGTCACCCCCATGAAGAGCGTGGGTATGGCCAAGTACATGAGCAAGATGGTGCCGGGGATGGACGTCCCGGACGAGCTGATCCAGCGGCTCCAGGGGGCCGGCAAGGGCAAGGTGGCGGAGGAAGGCATCCGGTTCGCTCTCGAGCAGATCCGGGAGTTCCAGGAGATGGAGGGCGTGGCCGGGGTCCACCTCATGGCCATCGAGTGGGAGCACCGCGTGCCGGAGATCGCGGAGCGGGCCGGCATGCTGCCGAGGCCGCAGGTCTGAACATCGGGCTGAAGCCTTTTTTCCCGTCGAGACGAAGCCCCCGGAGGAACCCGCCTCCTTCGGGGGCTTCGTCGTCCGATCCTCCTTCCTCCCGTCCCGGCTCTCCGCTTTTTTCCTTGAACTCGCCTCTTCCCCTCCTCTATGATGAGTGTCGAGCCGAAACGAGACCGTCCATCGCTCTCTTACAGTTGCAACAGCCTCCATGATCATCACCACGGCCAGCGGAACATCCTATGACTCGCAGACCGACCTGAGTCCGGAGGAGCGCCACATCCTCCAGAAGCTCTACCTGTGGGAGTCCATGGCCTCGTCCGTCGAGGAGTTCAGGGAACGGACCGACGAGGCCCTGCAAAAGGGGTGGAACAACTCGGGACCCGTCCGGGCCGGTGCGGCGCTCAAGGACATCCTCAGGGACCTGGAGACCAAGGTGGATCGCCGTCTGAACGCCTAGGCGATGCCGCGCAACCCTGTTCACCCCAAGGAAGAACGCAACACCGATGAGTCGCCGACAGGGGTACCGCCCTCGGCACAGACAAGGTGAGGCCGGCTTTCTTGAAGAACCCGTCCAGCCCAGACCCGGTTGAATCCGGCAATGGATCCTTGCGTTTCCTGCGCGGTCGGGAGCCCCGTGCCCCGATCAAGGCGGCCATCGTAGGGGGAGGCGAGGCCTGCCGCAACCTCCTGATGCTGCTCGACGACGAGCGGCTGGCGCGGCTGAGGATGACCATTGTCGGCGTCTCCGACCCGGATCCCGAAGGGCCCGGCCTCTGTCTGGCCCGCGACATGGGGCTCTTCACCACCACGGATTTCCACACCCTCTACGACCTGGATGCGAACATGATCCTGGAGATGACCGGGATCGAGGAGGTCCGCGAGGAGATCGAGCGCTCCAAGCCGACGGGCATCTCTCTGATGGATCACCGGGCCGTGCGGCTGCTCTGGGACCTGATCCAGATGGAGATGCAGCGCACCGAGTTCGAGCGGGAGCGGCAGCGCTACCAGGAGAAGAGCCGGGAGGAGATCCAGGCCATCCTGGACTCCCTGCCCTACCGTCTCATGGTCGTGAACCGCGACATGACCGTGAGTATGGCCAACCACACCCTCCTCAAGGAGTACGGCCTGACCGTGGAGGATGCCGTCGGGGCCCCCTGCTACAAGGTGCGCTACGGCCTTGACCAGCCCTGCGACCAGGCCGGCCGGGAGTGCTTCCTTCGAAGCCGCCTGGAGGAGCTTCAGCGGGACGGGCTGGTGAGCACCTTCCAGGAGGTGCCCGGCCCGGAAGCGGAGGAGTCCTACGACGTGGTGACCATCTCCCCCATCTTCAACCACGAAGGGGAGATCTCCCAGATCCTCGAGGCCTCCCGCGACGTCACCCAGCGCGTACGGCTGGAGCGCGAGGTGGAGCAAAACAAGACCCTCTTTCAGAACGTGATCGAGAGCACCGTGGACGGCATCGTCATGGTGGATACCAAGGGCAACGTGCTCATCTTCAACGAGGGCATGGAGCAGTTGACCGGGTACTCGGCCGAGGAGATCATCAACCGCGGGCATTTGAGCACCTTCTACGACATCGAGACCGCCAAGGAAAACATGCGCAAGATGCGCAGCGAGGGCTACGGCCCGCCCGGGAAGCTCAATCCCACCAGCATGTCCATCGTGACCCGGGACGGGAAGGAGATCCCGGTGACCCTCTCCGCCTCCATCATCACCATGAACGGCGAGGAGGTGGGCAGCGTGGGCGTGTTCCGGGACATGCGGGAGGTCCTCGAGATGCGCCGGGAACTGGAGGACACCCACCTCCAGCTGGTACAGTCCGAGAAAGTCGCCTCGGTCGGACGCATGGCCGCGGGCGTGGCGCACGAGATCAACAACCCGCTGGCCGGCATCCTCATGTACGCCGAGATCCTCAAGGAAAGCGTGAAAGGTGACAGGCAATCATCTGAGGATGTGCAGGAAATCATCGATCAGACCCTTCGCTGCAAAGGGATCGTGGCCGAGCTCCTCGAGTTCAGCCGCCGCTCCGTGGGCAAGGTGTCCACCTTCAGCCTGGAGGATCTGGTGGGCAAGTCCCTGAGCCTCCTCGTCGACCAGGCCCTGTTCCAGGACATCGACGTCCGGGTCGAGCTGGAACCGGACATCCCCTCGGTCTCGGGGGACCTCGGCCAGCTCCAGCAGGTGCTCACCAATCTGTTCATCAACGCGGCCGACGCCATGGAGGGAAAGGGAAAGCTGGAGGTGCGGGGACGGTACGATCCGCAGAAGAACCAGTTCGAGATTCGGGTCTCCGACACGGGCCCGGGCGTCCCCGAATCGTTCCTCGACAAGATCTTCGAGATCTTCTTCACCACCAAGCCCGTGGGCAAAGGAACCGGCCTGGGCCTCAGCATCTCCAAGAAGATCATCGAGCTGCACGGCGGGACCCTGGCGGTGGCCTCCCCTCCCGGGGGCGGAACCACCTTCACCATCAAGCTTCCCCTGGGGTTCCTGGAGGATGCCGGGGGCGAGTCCGACGTGTTCGTCCAGTAACGAACCCGTCGCGGAGTGCTCTGCGAGACATCGTTGTTTTCGGGCCCGAACGGGCCGTTTCCCGGAACCCGGCAAGGTGGAGGCCATGGACGACGACAACAAGATCCGGATCCTGGTGGTGGACGACGAGCGCGTGGTCAGGGACGGCTGCCGGCGGGTCCTCTCGGGAAAGGGGTACGAGGTGCTCGGAGCGGAGGACGGCAAGCAGGCCCTGGACCTGCTGGAGTCCGAGCCCGTGGACCTCATGCTGCTGGACCTGAAGATGCCCGTCATGGGAGGGGAAGAGGTTCTGGAGCACATCCGCGCGCATCGCCCGGACATCCCGGTCATCATCATCACGGGCCACGGCACCGTGGACAATGCCGTGGAGTGCATGAAAAAGGGCGCCTACGACTTCGTGACCAAGCCCTTCCAGGTGGAGCAGTTCCTCCTGACCATCGGGCGCGCCGTGGACAAGCGACGGCTGGAGCGCCAGCGCCTCCTCTACGAGAAAGAGAAGGAACGTAACCTCTACGACCTCAGCCTGGAGAAGAGCCGGCTCAAGACCATCATCAACTGCATGGCCAACGGGGTGCTCGTCACCAACCGGAACCTGGAGGTGGTCCTCCACAACCCCGCCCTCACCCGCCTCATGGACATCGACTGGGAGATCCACCCGCCCACGGACCTCACCCGTCTCACCGAGAATCCCGCCCTGATCGAGACCCTGCGCAAGTTCCAGTCCGGCGAGCTCCCGCCGGAGGACTTCGTCAGCCAGGAGATCGAGACGGGCAAGCACGTCCTCAGGGCGATCTCCGCCCCGGCCCCGGCCCCGGACGACGGCGTGGTCGGGACGGTCACCGTGCTCGAGGACATCACGGCCTTCAAGCGGCTGGACGAGATGAAGTCGGACTTCGTCAACATGGTCGCGCACGAGCTCCGCAGCCCGCTGGTCAGCATCCGCCAGCAGCACAACGTGCTCGTGGAGGGTCTGGCCGGCCCGCTCCAGGAGAAGCAGGCGGACCTCATCCAGCGGGGGATCCGGAAGATCGACCAGCTCCTGGACCTCATCAACGACCTCCTGGACATCGCGCGGATCGAGGCCGGGAAGCACGTCCAGCACCGCGTCCCCACCGACGTGGAGACGATCATCCACGAGACCGTGGAGCTCATTCGCCCCCGCGCGGAGGAGCAGGGCGTGACCCTCTCGGTTGCGTGCGAGGGGTCCCGTCCCGTGCAGGCGGACCCCAAGGGCATCGGCGAGGTCCTCGGCAACCTGATCACCAACGCGGTCAACTACTCCCCCGGCGGGGGACGGGTGGAGGTGGCCGTGAAGAAACGGGGGGACAACCTCGAGATCCGGGTCTCGGACAGCGGGGTCGGGATCCCCCCGGAGGAGCTTCCCAAGATCTGGGACAAGTTCTATCGCGTGAAGCACCCCGAGACGCGGCAGGTCATGGGCACGGGCCTGGGGCTGGCCATCACCCGGGGCATCGTGGAGGCTCACCAGGGACACATCGACGTGGAGAGCGTCCCGGACCGGGGAACCACCTTCCGGATCCTCCTGCCCATGATGGCGTCCGATGAGTAAGCCGAGCGGGGTCCGGCGCGTCCTCGTGGTGGACGACGAGGCCGTGGTGAGGAACGGCATCCGGCGGGCCCTGGAGGGCCAGGGCGTGGAGGCGGCCCTGGCGGCCAACGGCGAGGAGGGCCTGAACCTCATGGAGCACCAGGCCTTCGACCTGGTGCTCCTGGACATCCGCATGCCGGGCATGGACGGCATGACCGCCCTCCGGGAGATCCAGTCGCGGCACCCCGGAACCCGGGTGATCATGATCACGGGCTACCCCACCATCGACACCGCCGTGGAGTGCACCAAGCTGGGGGCCCAGGACTACCTGGTCAAGCCGTTCCGGCTGAGCGACCTGGAGGCGTCCCTCCACAAGCTCGAGAGCCGGCCCTCGCCCGGATACCCGGAGGCGGAGCGCGGTCTCCGGATCGACGGCGACAGGGACCTGATCATCGGGGAGAGCCGGGAGATGAAGGCCCTGTTCGACAAGATCCGCAAGGTCGCCCCCACGGACAGCACCGTGCTCATCACCGGGGAGAGCGGGACGGGAAAGGAACTGGTGGCGCGCGCCATCCACGCCTACAGCCGGCGGAGCGAGCGGGAGTTCGTCGCGGTGGACTGCAGCTCGCTCGTGGAGACCCTCCTGGAAAGCGAGCTCTTCGGCCACGTCAAGGGGTCGTTCACGGGCGCGCTCGAGACCAAGCACGGCCTGTTCGAGCTGGCCAACCGGGGCACCTTCTTCTTCGACGAGATCTCCAACCTCAGCCTCAAGATCCAGGCCAAGATCCTCCGGGTGATCCAGGAGCGGGAGTTCATGAAGGTGGGGGACCAGAAGAAGGTGCAGCTGGACATCCGTATCCTCTCCGCATCGAACCGGGACCTGCACGAATCCATCGAGGCCGGCGCCTTCCGGGAGGATCTGTTCTATCGCCTGAGCGTGGTTCCCCTCCGCCTGCCGCCGCTCAGAAGCCGGGCGGACGACATCCCCCTCCTGGTCTCCCACTTCCTGTCGCGGTTCAGCAACCGCATCAACCGGGACGTGCCCGAGGTGACGCCCGAGGCCCTGGAGATCCTCCAGGAGTACGCCTGGCCGGGGAACGTGCGGGAGCTCGAGCACACCATCGAGCGGATCCTCATCCTCGAGGACACGGACCGGATCCGGCCCCGCCACCTCCCCTCCTTCATCAGCCAGCGGCAGGGAGACTTCCAGATGTTCTCCGAGGACCCGTTCTCCCTGGAGGAGCTGGAGCGGCAGTACATCCGGTTCGTCCTCCGCAGGACCGGCGGCAAGCGGACCCGGGCCGCCGAGATCCTGGGGATCAACCGCAAGACGCTGGGGCTCAAGATCAAGAAGTACGGGCTCCAATAGATCCGGGGCGTTTCACCCCACCCGAGGCATTTCCTCCCGTTTCCCTCTTTCCCCCTATGGTTTCTGCTAGATAGACCGCTCTCCGGCTCGAGATCGCGGCAAATTCCCCCGCGCCCCACTCCTACGCATTGCGGAAAAAATCCCCAGCCCTCTGGAATCGTTGCGGATTACATTCCGGCCCTTTCGGCACGCTCCTTGCCCGTGTGGGTACCGAGTCCAACCCGATCCGCCGCGTCCCAACCCGAACCGGCACGGTGCCATGGGAAAGACCAAGACCATTGTGTTTGCGGAGCCGAACGATCCCCTGCCCGGTGAGCTGGAGACCTTCCTGGCGGAGAAGGGGCACGAGGCGGTGCGGGTCCGCTCCCTCAAGGAGACTCTGCTGACCCTCCAGAACCGGCACGCGGATCTGCTGGTGCTGAACGCCTCTCTTCTCGAGGAGGGCTGCGAGTTCATCTCCGTGATCAAGAACATGGAGCGGGACCTGCCCATCATCGTCTGCGCCGAGGCCAACACCCCCGAGCTGGAGAGCCGGATCCGGCAGCAGCGGATCTTCTACTACCACATCAAGTCGTTCGGGGTCCAGGACCTGGAGATGGCGATCTCGAACGCGACCAATGGGTTACCCGAATAAGGGGAGGGACAGATGGCATTGAGAGACAAGCTCCAGCGCGGCCAGTTCGTCATTCTGGGGGAGTTCGAGCCGCCCAAGGGCTCCGACTTCGGCGCCCTGCTCGACCACGCCGGACAGGTGAAAGGAAGGGTGGATGCCGTCGTGATCCCCGAGATGGCCAACGCGGTGATGAAGGCCTCCTCGCTCGGGGGGTGTGCGGTCTTTCAGAGGAACGGCATCGAGACCGTGTACCAGGCCTGCTGCCGTGACCGCAACCGGTTGGCGCTCCAGGCGGACCTCCTGGCTGCGGGGGCCCTGGGCGTTCCCAACGTCATGGCCGTGGCCGGGGAGGAGATCACCCTCGGCGACCACCCCCAGGCCCGGACCGTCAACGACCTGGAGCTCCTGGAGCTCCTCCGCGCCCTCCGGGGGCTGATGAACGGCAAGGACATGGCCGGGATCGAGCTGCGGGGCGCGCCCCGGTTCCTGGTGGGCTCCACCGTGGACTCGGGGGCCACGGGAGGGCTCCTGGAGCTGGAGCTGGAACGGCTGGAGAAGAAGATCGAGGCGGGCGTGGGCTTCGTCGTCACCAAGCCCGTCTTCGACCTCCACCTGTTCCAGCAGTTTCTGAAGCGGGTCGACACGGACCGGGTGGCCGTGATCCCGACGGTGCTTCTCCTCAAGTCGGCGGGTATGGCCCGGTACATCGATCGGAACGTCAAGGGCATCTCCATCCCCTCGGAAATGATTCGCGGCATCCAGAAGGCGCCGGACAAGCCCAGGGAGTGCATCCGGGTCGCGGCGGAGACCGTGCGCCGCCTCCGGGACCTGGGCCTGGCCGGGGCCCTGATCTCCACGGTGGGGTGGGAGGACCGGTTGCCCCGGATTCTGGACCAGGTGAGCGATTGAGCCTTGTTCCTTCGAAAGGATGCGTCATGGCAGAGAGCATTGCAAAGAAGGGGTCCGGATCGGTCATGGTCGTCGGCGGCGGGATCGCCGGGATGCAGTCCGCCCTGGACCTGGCCGACTCGGGATTCTACGTCTACCTCGTGGAAAAGTCGTCCGCCATCGGCGGCGTGATGAGCGAGCTGGACAAGACGTTCCCCACGAACGACTGCGCCATGTGAATCATCTCGCCCAGACTGGTCGAGGTCGGCCGGCATCTGAACATCGAGATCATCACGAACGCCGAGGTGGGCGAGGTGGAGGGGTCCCGCGGCGCGTTCCGGGTTTCCCTCCGGAAGACCCCGCGCTACGTGGACGCGGCCAAGTGCACCGCCTGCGGCGACTGCGCCGAGGCCTGCCCCGTGCACCTGCCCAACGAGTACGACCAGGGGCTCAGCAGCCGGGGCGCCGCTTACAAGAAGTACGCCCAGGCGATCCCCGGGGCCTTCGCCATCCAGAAGGGGGCCACGGCCCCCTGCCGCCTGGCCTGCCCCGCCGGAATCAATGTGCAGGGGTACGTCCAGCTCGTGGGCATGGGCAAGTACGAGGAGGCCCTCCGGCTCATCATGGAGGAGCTGCCGCTCCCGGGCGTTCTCGGGCGCATCTGCCCCCACCCCTGCGAAGGGGTCTGCCGCCGGGCCGAGAAGGAGGCGGCCGTGGCTATCCGGGACCTGAAGCGGCTCGCCGCGGACCGGCACGACCCGCGCGCCGTCGCCGTGGAGTGCCTCCCCCGGCGGGAGGAGCGCGTGGCGATCGTCGGCTCGGGACCGGCCGGCCTGTCGGCCGCCTACCACCTGGCCCGCAAGGGGATCCGCTCCACCGTGTTCGAGGCCCTTCCCGAGGCCGGGGGCATGCTCCGGGTGGGCATCCCGGACCATCGTCTCCCCCGGGAGGTGCTGGACCGGGAGATCGAGGGGATCACGAACCTCGGCGTGGAGATCCGGACGGGCACGGCCCTCGGCAGGGCCGTCACCGTGGACGGCCTTCTCGAGGAGGGCTACCGCGCCGTGTTCCTGGGAACGGGCGCCCACACCGGGATCCGGCTGGGGATCCCGGGCGAGGAGCTGGAGGGCGTGCGCCAGGGCGTGGACTTCCTCCGCGAGGTCAACCTGAAGGGCACCGCCCCCGTGGGAAGGAAGGTCGGGATCATCGGGGGCGGCAACGTGGCCGTCGACGTGGCCCGCTCCGCCGTCCGCCTGGGCGCCCAGGAGGTCCGCATCCTCTACCGGAGGACCCGGGCCGAGATGCCCGCCTGGGAGGAGGAGATCCAGGCGGCGGAGGAGGAGGGCGTCCTGATCGACTACCTCATCGCCCCGGCCGAGGCCCTGGCGCAGGACGGCCGGCTGGGCGGGCTCCGTCTCGTCCGCATGGAGCTGGGGGAGCCGGACGCCTCCGGACGCCGGCGGCCCGTCCCCCTCGAAGGCAGCGAGTTCGCCATCGAGATCGACCAGCTCATCCCGGCCATCGGACAGCGGCCGGACCGGGCCCCGCTGGAGGAGGTGGAGGGGCTCGCCTTCACCCGCTGGGGGACCGTGGAGGTGGACCCGGTCACCTACGCCACGGGCCGCGAGGGCGTGTTCGCCGGCGGGGACCTCTGGACCGGGCCCGACATCGCCATCGCCGCGGTGGGCGCCGGCAAGGAGGCGGCCGAGTCCATCCGGCGCTTCCTCGACGGCGAGGACCTGACCCTGGGCCGGGAGAAGAGCGAAAAGGAGGAGCCCTCCTACCGGCCCGTTCCCGAGGGAGAGCCCGAGGCCCCGCGCGAGCCCATGCCCCACCTAGGCCTGGAGCGGAGGAGAACGGGGTTCGACGAGGTGGAGCTCGGATACGACGAGGAGGCCGGCCGCCGCGAGGCGGCCCGGTGCCTGAACTGCGGCTACTGCTGCGAGTGCTATCAGTGCGTGGAGGCCTGCCTGCCGGGCGCCTGCACCCTGGAGACCCACGCCCGGCAGCCCGAGACCCTCGAGCTCGCCGTGGGCTCCGTGATCCTCACGCCCGGGTTCCGCCCGTTCGACCCCGGCCGGTTCGACACTTACAGCTACGCGGGCCACCCGAACGTGATGACGGCCATGGAGTTCGAGCGGCTGCTCTCCGCGTCCGGCCCCACCATGGGTCACCTCACCCGCTTGTCGGACCACGAGGAGCCCAAGCGCATCGCCTGGATCCAGTGCGTCGGGTCCCGGGACATCAACCAGTGCGACCACGGCTACTGCTCGGCCGTCTGCTGCATGTACGCGGTCAAGCAGGCGGTCATCGCCAAGGAGCACGCCGGCAAGGAGTTGGACTGCACGGTCTTCTACATGGACATGCGCACCTTCGGGAAGAACTACGAGCTCTACTGCAACCAGGCCCGGGACACCTACGGCGTCCGGTTCCGGCGCACGCGGGTGCACACGGTCACCCCGATCCCGGGGGACGACCGGCTCGCGCTCAACTACCTGGACGAGGAGGAAGGGGGGCTTCCCCGGGAGGAGATCTTCGACATGGTCGTCCTCTCGGTGGGGCTCGAGGCGGACCCGGACACGGTGGAGCTCCTCCGCCGGATGGACGTGGCCGTGAACGACGAGGGCTTCGTGGAAACCGACCCGTTCCGCCCGGTGGAGACGTCCCGGCCCGGGATCTTTGCTGCTGGCGTCATCACCGGGCCCAAGGACATCCCCTCCTCCGTGGTGGAGGCCGGCGCGGCGGCCAGCGCGGTCATGACGGACCTATGCGAGTCACGCGGAACGGAGACCGAGACCCGGGAGATCCCCGGCGAGATCGATGTTTCGGACGACGAGCCCCGCGTCGGGGTCTTCGTCTGCAACTGCGGCACCAACATCGGGGGCGTGGTGGACGTCCCGGCCCTGGGCGACTACGCCGCGACCCTGCCCCACGTGGTGCACGTGGAGCAGAATCTCTTCACCTGCAGCCAGGACACCCAGGAGAACCTCAAGGAGGCGATCGCGGAGCTCGGCCTCAACCGGGTGGTGATCGCGGCCTGCTCGCCCATGACCCACGAGCCCCTCTTCCAGGAGACCATCCAGGGGTCCGGCCTCAACCGGTACCTCCTGGAGATGGCCAACATCCGTAACCAGGACTCCTGGGTCCACGGCGACGATCCGGGCACGGCCACGGAGAAGGCCAAAGACCTGGTCCGCATGGCCGTGGCCCGAGCGAGCCTGCTCCGGCCGCTGAAGGAAAAGCAGGTCCCCATCAACCGGCGCGGCCTGGTGATCGGAGGCGGCGTGGCCGGCATGACCGCGGCCCTGGGCCTGGCCGAGCAGGGGTTCGAGACGGTGATCGTGGAGAAGGAAGCCCAGCTCGGAGGACTGGCCCGATCGCTCACCACCACCATCGAGGGGGCCGAGATCCAGACGCTGGTCAAGGAGCTGGTGGAGCGGGTGAACCGCAACGATCGGATCCAGGTGCTCACCGAGGCCCTGGTGGTGGGGTTCAGCGGCTTCAAGGGCAACTTCACCACCGAGGTCCTGGTGGGCCCGGGCATGTACGAGCGCAAGATCGATCACGGCGCGGTGATCCTGGCCACCGGAGCGGACGAGTACCGCCCCAGGGAGTACGGCTACGGCGAGGACGACCGGGTCGTGACCCAGATCGAGCTGGGCCGGCGCCTGGAGATCCACGGCGCCGACGATCTCGAGAACGTGGTGATGATCCAGTGTGTGGGGTCCCGGAACGAGGAGAACCCCAACTGCTCGAGGATCTGCTGCCAGAGCGCCGTGAAGAACGCCCTCCACATCAAGGATCTGAACCCGGACGCCCGGGTCGCCGTCCTCTACCGCGACATGCGGACCTACGGGATGATGGAGGCGTACTACACCGAGGCCCGGCGCCGGGGCGTCCTGTTCTTCCAGTTCGAGCCCGACGCCCCGCCCCGGGTGGAGACGGAGAACGGCGGCCTGCGCGTTCTTTTCCGGGATCACATCCTGGAGCGGGAGATCGCAGTGGAGCCCGACGCCCTGGTTTTGAGCGCCGGCATGCGCGCGGCGGACACGGAGGAGCTCTCCTCCATCCTGAAGCTCGCCCGGAACGCGGACGGCTACTACATGGAAGCGCACGTCAAGCTCAGGCCCGTGGACATGGCCACCGAGGGGGTGTTCGTCTGCGGGACCGCCCACAGCCCCAAGCTCGTCTCGGAGGCCCTGGGCCAGGCCATGGCCGCCTCTGCGCGCGCCGGGGCCTTCCTGAGCCAGCCCAACCTGACCCTCTCCGTGGTCACCTCCAAGGTGGACCAGGAGCACTGTGCGGCGTGCCTCGTCTGCGTGCGCTCCTGCCCGTGGGGGGTGCCCCGGATCAACGAGGACGGCGTGAGCGAGATCGACCCGGCGCTGTGCCGGGGCTGCGGGATCTGCGCGGCGGAGTGCCCGGCCAAGGTCATCCAGCTCACCTGGTACGAGGACGAACTCGTCATGAGCAAGGTGGAAGCCCTGCTGGAAGGAGTGCTCTAATGGAAGGCTTCGAGCCCATCATCATCGCCTTCTGCTGCCAGGCCTGAGGGTACACCGCCGCGGACCTGGCAGGTTCGATGAGGCTTCAGTACCCCGGGAGCATCCGGATCGTGAGCGTGCCCTGCACGGGCAAGGTGGACCTGATCCACATCATGAGGGCGTTCGAGAAAGGCGCGGACGGCGTCTACGTGCTGGGCTGCATGGAGGGAGAGTGCCGCTACGAGAGCGGGAACCTCCGGGCCCGGAAGCGGGTGGAGAAGGCCAGGGATCTCCTGGAGCGGATCGGGATCGGCGGGGACCGGGTGGCCATGTACAACCTCTCCTCCAGCGAGGCCCCCCGGTTCGTGGAGTACGCCCGGGAGATGACCGAGCGGATTCGGTCGCTCGGCCCGAACCCGATCAAGATCGCCTCGAAGCAGCACAAGGCGGCCTAGCGCGGGGCGGGCCGGAAGCGCCTGCGGCGATGCCGGGGCGGACCGAGGTGAAATCACTACAGGGAGGCCAAGGAGATGATCGTAGCCAAACCCAAGCCCGTGGAAGAGGTCATCGAGTCGGTGAGCGCTTTCGACCGGATTCTCCTGGTCGGGTGCAACGAGTGCGTCACGGTGTGCGAGGCGGGCGGCCGCAAGGAGGTCGGCGTGCTCGCGTCCGCGCTCCGCATGCATTTCATGAACCAGGGAAAGAACGTCCGGATCGACGAGGAGACCCTGGAGCGGCAGTGCGACCGGGAGTACCTGGAGGAGGTCCGGTACCGCATCGACCAGTACGACGCGGTCCTGTCCCTGGCCTGCGGCGTGGGGGTCCAGTTCATGGCGGAGACCTACTTCCAGACCCCGGTGCTCCCGGGCGTGGACACCTGCTTCATGGGCGTCACCGAGGAGCGGGGGCTCTGGAGCGAACGCTGCCAGGGGTGCGGGCAGTGCATGCTGGCGCGGACCGCCGGCATCTGCCCGGTGTCCCGGTGCGCCAAG
Organism: uncultured Desulfobacterales bacterium; assembly: GCA_964454455.1. Lineage (GTDB taxonomy): Bacteria > Desulfobacterota > DSM-4660 > Desulfatiglandales > HGW-15 > JAIPEI01. The sequence goes on from CAYVVQ010000029.1 coordinate 30,850, forward strand.
CGGCTCTTCAACGGGCCCTGCGGCGGCTCCACCCAGGGCAAGTGCGAGCTGTCGAAGGACCTGGTCTGCGCCTGGCAGCTGATCATCGACCGGCTGACCGAGCTCGGCCGGCTGGACGACTACGAGGAGCTCGCGCCCATCAAGGACTGGTCGACGGAACGGGCGGGGGGACCGAGACGCGTGGAACGGGAGGATGTGAGGCAATGAGCGACGTGAAGACACCGAGCAAGCTGGAGCGGGTTCTCGCCGCCGGCCGCCAGGCCGTGACATCCGAGTGCGGACCGCCCCGGGGAAGCGACGCCGAGGAGATTCGAAACAAGGCCGAGATGATCCGCAACCACGTGGACGCCGTCAACATCACGGACAACCAGACGTCCGTGACCCGGCTCTGCAGCCTGGCCTCGTGCATTCACCTCAAATCCATGGGGGTGGAGCCCGTTCTCCAGATGGTGGTTCGGGACCGGAACCGGATCGCCCTCCAGAGCGACATCCTCGGCGCCGCGTCCTTCGACATCTGCAACATCCTCTGCCTGAGCGGGGACCACCAGGCGTTCGGGGACAACCCCCGGGGCCAGAACGTCTTCGACATCGACTCCATGCAGCTGATCCAGACCGTCCGGCAGATGCGGGACGAGGGGAAGTTCCTCGGGGGCGACGAGATCCACCGGCCGCCCCGCATGTTCGTGGGCGCCGCGGCCAACCCGTTCGCCGATCCCTTCGAGATCCGCGTGCCCAGGCTGGCCAAAAAGGTGGCGGCCGGCGCGGAGTTCATCCAGACCCAGTGCATCTACAACCTGGACAAGTTCGAGCGGTGGATGGCCCAGGCGCGGGACCGGGGCCTCACCGATAAGGTGGCCATCCTGGCCGGGGTGACGCCGCTCAAGTCGGCCGGCATGGCCAAGTACATGAAAAACCGCGTCCCGGGCATGGACGTGCCCGACGAGGTGGTCAAGCGCATGAGCGGGGTCGCCAAGGAGAAGCAGGCCCAGGAAGGCATCGACATCTGCGTGGAGACCATACAGCGGCTGAAGGAGCTGGAGGGCGTGCGCGGTTTTCACGTGATGGCGATCGAGTGGGAGCAGAAGGTCCCGGAGATCGTGGAGAGGAGCGGGCTTCACCCCCGTCCCGGGCTCGACTAGCGGGCAGGCCGGGGATGCCGGAGGATGTGCAGGGCAATCTCAAAGCAACGGAAGGAGGACATCCATGAGTGGGAAATTTATCCTGGTGGTTGACGACGACCCCGATCTGGTGGAAACCCTGGCCATGATGCTGGAGAGCAAGGGCTGCGAGGTGGGCCGGGCCTACGACGGCGTCGAGGGCGAGGAAGCCCTCAAGGAGAGGAAGCCGGACCTGGTGATCCTCGACATCATGATGCCGCGGAAGGACGGCTACGTCCTCTGCGCGGAGATGAAGGCCAACGAGGAGACCCGGGGCATTCCCGTGGTCCTGCTGACCGCCGTGGGGGAGGCGGTGCCCAGCACCACCTACACCCACGCGGACGGAATGAGCACCGAGGCGGACGAGTACATCCCCAAGCCCGTGGACACGGAGACCCTCTGGGGGGTGGTCACCAGCCTCACAGGGTAGGCCGCCCGGATCCAGCGCCGACATGAGCACTCAGAGACTGAACGGCAGCAAGGTCCTGAAGGGGTTGTCCGCCTTCGCCCTGTCCTGCCCGCCCGGGCGGGGCGAGGCTCCCCTGTCGCTGTGCAGCGCCGTTGCCGGAGCCGGGATCAATCTGCCTTACATGACCGTCGTCGCCCATCACGAACAGGGGCACCTCGTCACGCTGGCGGTGGAGAGCCGCCACGAGTCGGAGGTTCACTCCCTCCTCGGCACCGGTTTCGGGGACGTCCTCTGCAGCTGCGGGGCCTGTGCCGTTCTCTCCCTGTTCCCCCATCAGAGCAACCCCGGCATTCCGGCGGCGCTCTTCTCCTCCCTGGGACGCGCGGGCCTGGCCGTCCAGGGCGTGGCCAACTCCCCTTCCGCCCTCTCCCTGCTCATCCGGGAGGAGCAGCTGGAAGCGGTGAGCCGGGCCCTGTTCGACGCCTTCACCTTCAGGGGCTGCAGCACACCCGACGAGTGGAGGGCCGCCCAGGAGGGAAAGGAGGCCCTGTACAAGGAGGTGGTGGCCTCCTACCAGGAAAAGCGCCCCAAGGTGTACGGGGTCACCTGCCTCGCGAACCAGCAGCTCGTCTGTGCGGTGCTCGACGACCCCAGCCTCTCCCCCGCGGCCCCCGCCATGAGCGAGGCGTCGAGACGCGGTCTCCGCCTCAGCCTGATCACCTCGGCCCCCCTCCGGTCCGACGGTCCGTTCCATTTGTCCTACTGCCTCCCCCTGGCGCCGGCCGGCGAGCCCTCCGACCTCCCCACCTCCCCGCTTCCCGAGTCCCCCTGCCGGCCGGCCGAACCCGCCGCCGTCTTCTCCATGAACGGCCCTCACTTCGGGGACCGATACGGCATCACCAGCGAGCTTCTTGCCGCGCTGGGACGAGGCGGCGTCCCGCTCCTGGCCCTCAACTGCACGGTGGCCTCCATCACCGGCGCGGTTCCCGACCGGGACCTGGACGCGGCCGTCGAGGCCATCCAGGGCTGCTTCGAGGTCCCTACGGTCTTCCGTTGATCTCCGAGTGATCTCCGAGGGGACGTTCTTGCATAATTCGATAACTC
>CAYVVQ010000030.1:0-32229 GCA_964454455.1 uncultured Desulfobacterales bacterium
CATCCAGGCATAATACTTGGTGAAGATCATCTGCAGGGAACTGTGGCCCAGCATGTGCTGAACCCACCCAATGTTTTCTCCCTCGGATAAACTGATGGTGGCGAAGGTGTGCCGGGTCTGCATCATGGGCCTCTATTCAACACCGGCACCTCGGCGCTCGGGGGGGACTCGCGGGCCGCCTTGGCGCCGGCCGCAGCCGCTCCCCCCCCTCGCCGCAGTCCCGAATCTTGACCCTCACAAGGAGGATCAGGGAGACCAGAACGACCGGCCGACAAGAAGCAGGACGATGCTCCGAGTGCTCAGAGGGCCTCCAGCCGGCGCCCTACCAGGTCCAGTCTAACGCCACGGGCCGGGGCGACCTCAGCAGGGAGGCCGGCGGCGTGAGCGAGATGCGGACGCGGGGGGGCTTGTCGGAGGCCCCGCTCTTCACGCGGACCGAGAGGTCCTCGGGCGGCTCGTGGCCGGTCTCGCGAAACCGGGAGGACAGGAACTCACCGAGGGCCGCTTCGGATGGGGGTTCCCCGGCGTCCGAAAGGCTTTTTCGGAGCCGGAACAGGTCCCCGAGGAGGCGATTCAAGAAGGCCTGCGGGGCCACGGGCCCTCCGGATACGCTGCTCTCACGGGGAATGAAGGCCGTGTCCCGGCCCCGGGCCCCGGCCAGGGGCGTGAACCCGGACCGGACGAACTCGGCGGCCCGGTCCTCGGAGAGCAGGACCTCGGTGGAGGCCGGCCCGCCCTCGCGGGCCGGGTCCACGGCCAAGTCCTCGAGGCGGCACTGCGTTGCGTCCGTCATCCGGGTCGGCCACCCCCATCGATGCACGCTCTGAACCGCCAGGGCGCCGAACGCCCACACCGGCGCGATCCAGAGGTCCCCCTCCTCTTTGAAAAAGGCGGTCCGCGGCGGGTTGTTCTCCCCGTAGGCCGGCCGACCCAGGAATCGGTTGACCAGGAGGACCGTCCAGGGGGCCCCGGGGTGGCTCGCGAGCCGCCGCCACTTGGCGTACGCTGCGTCTTCCAGGTGGTGCTCGAGGTAGGGCAGGGTCTGAAGACGGCTCCAGGACGGGATGTGAAAGAACCGGGCGTGGGCCCAGGCGGCCGTGGGGACCAGCAGGTCGGAGCCCAAGGTTGCCGCTTGCTCGAGCCGCGCCAGGTGCGGGGGGCTGCTTTCAAAAGGGAGGTCCACCAGGACCAGGTTCGGCGGGCTCGAGGCCAGGGGGGCCTTCAGGGCCTCGAGGGTCTCGTTCAGGCTGTCCGCCGTCACCGGCACCAGGTCCAGAAAGACGCCGCCCTCCGGCCGCAGCCGCCCCTGCCGGAGCAGGGCCTCCACGCCCCGCCAGGAGGCCTCCAGGGTGCGGAAGGCCTCGTGGCCGAACACGACCCCCAGGAGCCGGGCCATGAGGCCGTCCATACGCGCCTTCAGGGTCCCGCCGCCGGTCGCCTCGGGGACGGCCACCATGCCCAGGATGTCGTCCACCACGCCGCCCTCGGCCGGCTTCTCGCGGGCCGGTGCACGCGCCACGGTCAAGAGGTCGGGGGGCAGGTCCGGCCAGCGCTCCCGGACGACGGGGGCGATCCGGTCGTCGGGCGTTCCGCGGCGGTTCTCCTCGTCCACGAAGGAGGAGGCCTCGGAAAGCCTCGCCAGATACGGGCATGCATCCAACACGCCCTGCGGGGTGAAGGAGCGCATCCCGGAGGCCCGAAAGGCCAGGGCCCCGTCTCGGCAGAGGTGTTCGGACACAGGGATGGCGAGGGACGGAGCCAGATGCTCCACGGCCCGGTCCGGCTCCTCCGGATCGACCCGGATGGTCCTCGGCTTGGACGGGGCTGTGCGCTCCCCGCTCAGCGGGGCCAGGGCCAGGAGGGTGTATGCCTCCTTCCACGCTGCCATGGTGATCCTCCGGAAAGGGCCGGGTGTCAAAAGGTGATTCGATGAACCTCGGCCTCGTCCTCCTGGCTGTAGGGACCGAAGAGCAGGCCCGCGGGCGTGCCCTTGACCCGGGCGTAGTAGGACTGGGTTTCGTCCAGGGGGTTCTGCACGGCCCAGGCCGTGAACGACCGCTCGCCCAGGGTCAGCTGAAGCCCCTGCACCGGGTAGTGAAGCGTGGCCTTCTCCGGGATCTCGCCGGCCGGACCCACGCCGTGGGCGTCCACCTCCCCCTGCTCCGTCCCCAGGAGCGCGCCGATCCACGTGTGGCCCGGTCCGGGCCCCGACTCGAACCAGACGCCGAACCCCGGGTTGGCGTGCACGGCAAGGCGGTACTCCATGGGAACGGGCCGGACCGGGACGTTGGCCTTGGCGGTCAGCTTGGCGCCGAGGGTGGCCCCGGTAACCGGCACGACGTCCGCGCCCTGAAAGGGCGTGGGCAGGGATCCGGCGTCGAGCCCCTCTCCGGTGTCCAGCCAGAGCACGGGAAACCCGGCGCCCTTTTCGCCCTGAACGGACAGGGCCAGCAGGCCCAGCCCGTACCGGACCGAGGGGGGCTCCAGGTCCTTCTCCGATCCCAGGATCACCCACAGGCTGGTGTCCGCCGCCGCCAGGTTCTCCCGCGGGGCCAGCCAGGCCATGTGCTCGAGGTCGTCGGTCCAGAAGTGCCCGTTGGCGTCGAGGCCGTAGGCCTTGGCCGCTCCCAGGACGTTCTTTACGGACGCCTCGTCGCGGGCCAGGGATGTGAGCCAGATCTTCTTCATGCCGCCTCCTTTTCGCATCGGGGAGCAGGGGGTTCGGGTCAGCCCAAGGCCAGGACGGTCACCTGGCTGGGGGCGATGCAGAGGCCCGGGGCGTTGGGCATCATGCCCAGGGAGTTCTGGCCGGTGGTGCTGGTCAGGCGCTGTGCCGGGATGCCGTCCACCAGGATGGTCTCGCACCCCACGAAGTACTCGGTCTGACCGTCGATGAGGTGGGACACGACCCCGCCGGCCGTGCCGGCCTCGTCCCCGAAGCTCACCAGCCCCTTGGAGAGCAGGTTGACCGCGGGCATGCAGTCCACGAGGACGTTGTAGGCCGCCGGTGCCGTGGTGGCCGTAAAGGCAAAATCCGGGTAGGGGAGCGGCGCGCCGGCCGCCGCCGGGGTGATGCAGACATCGGGGAACCCGAAGTCCATCCCCGCTCCCATGCTCAACATGAACATCGCAAGCTCCTTTCTTCCAGGCCGTTTCAGCCCAGGTGCACCTGCTCGGCGTTGATGGTGACCACCTCCTCGGCCATGTGGACGGCGTTTTGGGACTGCATGGTCAGGGTGTCCTCCACGAGGTAGCGCGCGTTTCCGCACTGCACCTCCTCATGGTCCTCCACGTACCGGAAGGCATCCTGAAGCCGCTGGGTGAGCCGCCGGGCGGTCTGCTCCACGCTCCCGGCCACGGTCCGGATCCGCCGAATGCGGCTTCGAAGCATCCGGCCGGTCAAGGAGAGCCGTTCGATGACGGCCTCGCCCACGCCGGCGTGGACCGAGAGCTTTCTCGAGGCCAGGGCGAGGCGGTCCTCGGACGCCACGGTCACGTCCCGGTCGGCCGTCAGCGACAGGCTCCCGTTCTTGGAGTGGATGTCCACGTCGCCGTCGAACTCGAGCCGGGTTCGGCCTTCAAGGCCTCGGGCCCGCTGAAGCACGCTGAGGACATAGGTCTCTCCCTCTCCGTCCGTGGAGATCAGGACCCGGTCCCCGGCCCGGGGCCGAACCAGGCAGCCCGCCGCCGCGCAGGCCTTCACCGGTCCGAACGAGGTGCGAACCGTGAAGGCGGCGCCGGACTCGTCCGCCACCTCGCCGTACTCCAGCCAGGGCAGCGCCTGTTCGTTTCGATCCGCCAGTTGGTGCATGGTGTCTCCTCCTGAAAAAGGGTCTTTCGGTCTCCCGCTCGAGCGGCCCCGACCGCTGGCATCACACCTGGGGCGACCAGGCCTCGGCCTCGGCCAGGTCCGCATCCTCCCCGCGAAGCGCCGTCCGGTCGGCTCGGTCCCACACAGTATGTTCTTCCACGGTCCGGTGCATGCGGGCCATGACCAGGCCGGCGCCGGTGAAGTCCGCTGCGGTGAGGTCCGCGCGGGAAAAGTCGGCAAAGGCGCAGGCAGCCCCGGCAAACCGGGCGCCCCGGCACACGGCCTGGTCCAGGACCGCGTTCGTCAGGTTCGCCTCCCGGAGGTCGGCCCGGGAGAGGTCGGCCCCGCCGAAGTAGGCCTTGGCAAAGGCGGCGCCCGCCATGCGGGCCTCCCTGAGGACCGCCTTCATGAACATGGCGTGCTCCCCCGAGGCCCGTTCCAGGCTGGCCCCGGTGAGGTCCGCTTCGGAGAAGTTGGACATGTGCAGGTCCGCCCCGGTCAGGTCCGCGCCCTTGAGGTTGGCGCCCGTGGCGTTGACCTGGGAGAACCTCGCGCCGCGAAGGTTCTGCCCCTCCAGGTTGCAGCCCCGGAAGAGGACCTTGAAGAAGCGGGCCCCGTCGAGCCGGGCCCCGGTCAGGTCGGCGCCGTTGAAGGTGGTCTTGAAGAGGTCCGCACCGGAGAGGTCCGCCTCCTTGAGGCTCGCGCCCCCCAGGATGGCCTTCTCGAAGCGGGCGTTCGAGAGGTCGGCCCGGTCGAGGCAAACCCGCTGAAGGGTGGACCACCGAAAGGACGTGCCCGAGCAGTCGGCACCGGAGAGATCCGCGTCCTGGAGCTGGGTCATGTACAGGGTCACGTTTCGGAACCGGGCCCCTGAAAGACCCGTTTTTCTCAGGTCCACCCGGGTCAGGTCCGTACGGTCCAGGCAGACGCCCGTAAAATCGCAGTCCCTGAAGCCCGTCTTCCGAATATTCACGCCGCTCAGGTCGGCGTTTCGAAAGGAGACGCGCTCGAACCGGCCGCCCGTGAGGTCCGCCTCGGAGAGGTCGATGCCCGAGAGGTCCTCGTCCTCGACGGTCCGGTGGTCCCGAATGGCCTGAAGGATCTCGTCGCGAGTCATTGGGGCAGGTACTCCGTACGGTGCTCGATCTGGGTTCTCTTCAGGTTGGCGCCGTCCATCCGCGTCTTCCCGAAGACCGCCTTGTAGACGTCGACCCCGTAAAGGTTCGACCCGGACAGGTCGGCGGCCACGATCCGGGCCTTTCGAAGCGAGCCCAGGAAAAGGTTGACCCCGCGCATGTCCGCGCCCTCCAGGTTGGAGCGTGTGAAGCGCGTCTCCCGGGCCGGCACGCGAAAGAGGTCCGCCCGGCGCAGGTCGCAGCGCTCGAACATGGCGGCCCCGATCCGGGCGCCCTGAAAACGCGCGCCCGAGAGGTCCGCGTCGCGAAAGCAGGCCTGGTCCAGGACGGCGCCGGTGAAGTCAGCGCCGGGAAAGGCGGCCTGTCCCCCCATGCGCGCCTTGGTCAGGTCGGCCCCGGCAAAGACCACGCCCTCTCCTCCGGCGCCTTTGAACATGCTCGAGCCGAGGACCGCACCAGAGAAGTCCGCCCGGTCCAGGACCGTCTTCTGGAACACGCACTTCTCCAGGCGGGCGTCCCGAAACACGGCCCCTGGGGCGTCGGCCTCGGAAAAGAGGCACATGCGGGCCCGGCAGCCGGTCCAAACGGACTGCTCGAGCACGGCCTTTTGAAACATTACCATGTTCAGCCGGCTTTCGCCGAGGTGGGCCTTCCCAAGGTCGGCCTCCTGAAAGGAGACCTTGTCGAGGTCGGCGCCCTCCAGGTCGGCCTCCTTGAGGACGGCCTTCATGAAAGCGCCCCTCCGGGAACGTATCCGCCTGAGCGACGCCCCGGTGAAGTCCGCCCCCACAGCCAGGGTGCCGTGGAAGACGGCCCCCTCCAGGTTGGCGCCGGAAAAGGCGGTCTTCCGGCAGGCGGCCTTGCTCAGGTCGATGCCATGAAGGTCCAGGCCGGAGAGGTCCAGGCCGGAGAGGTTCTTGCCTGCAAAGCCCTGTCCCCGTTCGTACCGGTGAACGGCCTCCTCCCGGGTCAGGCGGGCGCGTTCCTTTCCGGAGTGGTCCTTTCCCTCCGATCCGGCCTCCCCCGGCTTCCCGATCTTCTCGAAGCGGGATGCGGCCTTCTCGTGTCGGCTCGCAAGCCGCTTTCCAGACGACTCCGCAGCCGCTTCGGCCTCGTTCATCCGGGATTCCAGCTCGGGCGTCAGGTGGCCGGCGGCCCGCATGCGTTCCCGCTGCTCCGCGATGAGCGGTGCAAAGGAAAGGGCGGTCTGGCCGGGCGTTTCCTCGTCGGCCAGGGCCCTGGCGACCTCCTGGTCGTAGTCCAGGCCCTGCTTTTCCATCTCCTTGCGGGCCAGGCCTTCCAGCTCGGCCCGGGCGGCCTCGGCCTCCTCCAGCGCGGAATCCATGCGGGCCTTCACCTCCGCCCGCGGCGGCCCCGCCGATGCACCGGCCTTCCCCTTGGATAAAGGGGTCGCCGGACGTGCGATCTCCTGGGGCAGCGCGTCCAGGATCCAGCGGCGCACGTCGATCCCCTCGGCGCGGGCCTGGAGCACATTCCTTCCCCGGGGAAGCGGGAGCACCACGGCCTCGGGAAAGGCGTCCTTCCAGGGGGCCTGCTCGGCCTCCGGAAGGTCGGACGGGACCGCCACGAGCATGGCGGAGGCCTCCTCGACGGCCTTTTGCGCCTCGTCGGAAAGCGCGGCGTCCGGGCCCTCCATCACAACCACGGCGCAGACATCGCCCACCTCCTGGGCCGCGAGCCAGGCCTCCAGCTCGCCTTCCACGCGCACCACGGCCGCGCCGTCCGGCTCCAAGGCCGACATGAACAGCGGGGTCTCATCCGATCCTTCGATCAGGACGTCCCGGCTTGTGCCTGCGAACGCCCCCGGGCGGATCAGGATGCGGTTGAGCGTGGCCTCCTGAAACCGCGGAAGGACCAGGCCCGCCGTAAGCACCAGCGGCTCGGGGTTCCCCCTCTTGTCGGCTTTTTCGTCCAGGCCCCACGATCGGCGGTCCTCCCGTCGCTCCTCCGGGTTGATCCCGAGCCAGGCCCGCTGAATCGTCCTGCGGCGGAGCCCCAGCTTTTTCAGGGCCTCCTGCGTTTCCGGGTCCTGTTCCAGGTTCCGGCGCCACGCCGTCACCAGGGGAAAGCCGCGGTCGTGCCAGGGGTTGACCTCGGGGTGGGGGAGCAGGGCGTCCGGATCCACCCCGGCCTGCTTCAGATCTTCGGGAGAGACGTAGCGCTTGAGGTCCCCGGCCAGTTCCTGCTGGATCTGCCTGCCTTCCGCCTGCGCCTCCTGAATGCGGGCCAGGACCTGCTCCAGGCGCCCTTCCGAAGCGTTCAGCCGGGTCCTGAGGTTGCTCAAGGCCTTTGCGTTGATCTTCACCCGGTGCCCGTGCCGGGACCGATGCCCGGCGACCAGCGCTTCAAGCCGGTCCAGGGCCGCATGGCTGCTCTTCAGCCTCTGCCCGGCCTGCGCGATCGCCTCTTCAGGGGATCGCTTCATGACCGGCCTTTTGCCCAGGGCCCGAAGCCTGGCCTCTTCGATGTTGTTCCGCACCTCCAGGATCCGTTTCCGGGCTGAATCCCTCTGCTTCCGGGCCGCCTGGAGCCTTTTCCGGTCCGCGGGCACCGTGCGGTCCAGGGCCTTTTTCTGCGCCTCAAGATAGTGCTCCAAGGGCTTGGGCTCGTCCGCGGCGTTTTCTGTCGCCAAAAAAAGCCGCCGCACATCCACGTACTCGTCATCCAGGATCCCGGTGGTCCCCCGGTACAGGACGACGCCGCGCAGGATGCCCGGGAAGAGCCACACCGTGTCGATACGGGTCTTCACCTCCTCGAAGACCGTTTCCTCGGATGCAAGGTTTGTCTGCTTGGTCGCGAAGCAGCGGATGCGCCGATCCGGCAGCCGCGATCGGATCACCGGCATGTCTGGATGCATGTTGCGGATCTCGATCGCCTCGTCGCCCCGGAAGTACCCCGTCAAGAACTGGTCCTCGGGCGCGGCGTTGAAGAACTCGTAGTTCATGTCGTCCGGAAAGTGGGGCCACCGCTCCCGCTGCCACCTCTCGTCGTAGGTCCCTTGCTTGCGGAAGCGCTGGGGCCACATCACGTCCAAAGGGCCGAAACCGGCGGGCTCGGGTCGATCCGAGGGCGCCCCGATGGGCCGATCCGGGGCCTCGATGTTCGGAAGGGGCACACGGTTTCGGCCGTCCGCCAGGGTGATCGGCGCCATCCCCTTGCCCGTGGGGTTGGGATCGAACCCGGCGCCGCCGAAGGCCCTGTCCCAGGTGACCGGCATCGTCTCAAAAGGCTCGGGGTCCGAGATGGTGCGGGCGGAGGTCCAGTGGCGGTCGCCGAAGACGTGGAGGGTCTTGCGGAGATTCCCCACGGAGGCGGAGACCTCCGAGGCGGGCCGCCGGGTCCCGCGGGGCGCGCAGCAGGCCCCCGTCACCAGGACCTCCCCCCGCGGCTTGGGCATGCCCATGTCCAGGACGGGGTTGTCCCCGAGCTGCTCCGGCACGGTCTTCCAGAGGTCCTGCTCTTTCAGGAGGTCCTTCGGATCGCGCAGGTCAACGTAGAGAAAGACCGTCACGGCCAGGTAGAGGGAGTCCCGGACGCCGAAGGGCTTTAGAAAGAGCGCATGTTCCTTTTCCTTGAAGATCTTCACGGGGCCTCAAAGATCAAAGATGATGGTGTCGTAAAAAGCCCCAAGCCTTGGGACCTGCCCTGGTAATATCGCTAAGGATCACTGGCCCGAAGAATGAGCGTCCAGTGCATCCGTTCGTTGGGTTTCGTTTTCTTCGGGATCGAAATCGCTATCGGGATCGAAATCGACGCTGTAGACTTCCTGATCCTCTCGAACTTGGTATCCTCTTCCGCCGAGACGGCTGAGCAGTTTTTCGTGTCCAAGCGTCATATCTCTTCGATACCGATAGCGATCCTGATTTCGATTTGGATGATCCTATCAACAGGTTATATCGTCCCCAGCGGCGCGTGAGCGGGTTTTTGCGAACCCGTCAAATATACGTGATCTCCGCACCGAAACACACGAATTCCTCGGTGACAAAGTTGACAGCATCCGTGCACACATTGAATAACTCTGTGAAATTATCGACGCATTCGGCCTCTGTCGTCACCGTCTCAGCGGTTGTGTTGCTTGCTTGAACAGAAAGCGTTAGCACATCGGATTGGATTGACAAATCCCTTGAAATGCTCTCTATCATATTAATTTCACTTATTAAGTCTTCTCCGGCCACTTCCATTGTTTCGCATTTAGTGAATATGCTGGTGACATTTTTAGTGTCGCTTTCTCCTATCAACTCCCTATCTTCATACGTCAATACGACATTGTCTATTCTCTCATTCGTGCTGCCTATTTTGACATTTCGGTTTTCGAGCAAGGTGTACTCTGTGTCTCCGATTTTCGTCTTATGGATTTTGAGGTTGTGGTGTTTTGGGGTGAAGACCCGCTCCCATCCCATTTTCAACCCGGTCTCGACCCCAAGCGTCACATCGACCTTCACCGGGGCGACGGTTTTCATGTGCCCACCCAGGACCGTGACGGTCTCCTCGCCCATGATCACCTCGTTCTTGGACTGGACATTGATCTTCAGGGCCTCCTCGGAGACCAGCTTGACGCCGGCGATTTCCTCCTCTCCCCCGTGCCCCTCGTGCCCCTCGTGTTCCCCGTGCCCCTCGTTGTCGGGGTCGTTGGGCGCGCCCAGCCGCAGGAAGGTCCCCGCTGTGGGGGTCTGCATGAGGATCCGCTGGGTCCCCTCCTTGTCCTCCATGTGGATCTTGTTCCCGCCGCTCGTGGTGATCTTGGCCGTGGTCTGGTCCGCGGAGGTGACCGGGCTGGGGGTCTCCGGGTTGGGGGCCGCCCCCGTGATCACGGGACGGTCCGGGTTGCCCTCGATGAAGGAGAGGAGGACCTCGGTGTCCTTGTGCAGGGGGAAGTGCATGCCGTGGTCCGACCCCGCATAGGGCTGGACCATGCGGAGCCACGTGGAGGCCTTTCCGCCCGACCGCCCGGAGAGGTCGAAGGGGAGGATCACCTTGTAGCGGCCCTGATCGTCCAGCTCGGCGTACCGGCCGCTTCCCGCGGCGTCGATCTTGGCGTTCAGGGTGCCCGTGATCCTGGGCTGATCCGCCGTGCGGGTGGGCCGGAACTGGGTGCTCGACGGGATGGCCGTGAACTGGTTCCGGTAGAAGACCGTCTTCTCCCGGTCTGCCAGGGCCTTGCTGATCCCGGAGATCAGGTACCCGGTCTGGCTGCCCTCGTGGGTGATCTCCACGCACAGGTACTTCTGGTTGAAGCTGTCGCGGTAGTGGCCCTCGAGGGTGAACGTGTAGCCCGGCTGGACATAGGGGACCGTGCTGTCGCCCACGAACTCCTCCTTGCGGCACAGGAGCTCCTGGGCCCGAATCCCGGCCAGGCGGTTGCCCTCTTCGGGGCTCGGGAAGTGCTCGCCGTAGTAGTAGACCTCGCCCCGGCCCCGCTCGTCCACCACGGCCGTCCCCGTCATCTCCAGGGAGGGCTTTCGGTAGTTGTAGTCCCGAAGCCGGATCTTCCGGGGCAGGGTGCTGTAGCGGCAGACGAGCCCCTGGACCAGCTCGTCCCGGCGGGCGTCCCCCAGGCCAGAGGGCGGGGAGTAGCTCAGGCTACCGCCCTTGGGGCTTTCCGTGTGGGAGATGACCGTGTCGGTGAACACGATCTTCTCGCCCGCGGGCGTCTGCTCGAAGAAGTAGTAGATCCCCTCCCGCTCGAGCCAGCGGGACATGAAGTTGAAGTGGGTCTCCCCGTACTGGCAGACGTACGCCTGCTTGGGGTACCGGCCCTGGAGCCGGAACTCGAAGTCGAGGTTCGTGAGCCCCCCGTCCTTGAGCACCGCCTCCACGAGGTCCTGGACCGACTGGTTCAGGAACACCTGGTTGTGGTGGATGAGAGTCAGCCACCAGAGCTTGGGCACGAGCACGGCCCGGTAGAACACGTAGCCGTCCACCTCGTGGAGCTGCTCGAAGCGGGTCAGGATGCCGTGAAAATCCACGTCGTCCTCCTGTCCGCGGTGGATCGTGAAGGTGGCCGGGTTCTGGACCACGCTACCGAGGTCGATCTCCGCCTCGTCCGTCACCAGGGTCACCTCGAAGCGGTAGCATCGGGACAAGCCCTCCTCGCCGTGGACGTCCACCACGGCAAAGGTGTCGGCGGCCAGGGCGTTGGAGACGAAGGAGTACTTCTTGTCAGACAGAAAAGCCATGAAACCCTCCCCTGAATCGGTGAAACGATCACTCGCTCTCGAACGCCAGGGTGAACTCCCCCTGGTCGTCCACGTCCACGTGGACCTTCCCGGGCAGGGCCCCTTCGCTCATGTGCGAGAGGATGCTCTGGCTGAGCTTGGGGAGGATGTTGGCGTTCAGGATGTACTCGATGTTCCTCGCCCCGGTCTCCACCTCGGTGCAGCGCGCGGCGATCCGATCGGCGACCCGGTCCGTGAAGGTCATGACCATCCTGTTGTTCTCAAGCAGGGTCCTGCGGACCTTGTCGAGCTTGAGCTCCACGATGCGCCGGAGGGCGCCGCTCCGCAGGCTGTAGTAGGGAATGACGGTCATGCGGGCCAGGAGGGCCGGCTTGAAGTGGGACGACAGGATGGGCCGGATCGCCCCGAGCACGGTGTCCGCGTCGGGCGGTTCGTCCGTGGCCGTCATCTCCTGAATCACGTCCGAGGCCAGGTTGCTCGTCAGGAGGATGATGGTGTTGCGGAAGTCGATCTCCTTGCCCTCCCCGTCCGTGAGCATGCCCTTGTCGAAGACCTGGTAGAAGAGGTTCATGACGTCGATGTGGGCCTTTTCCACCTCGTCCAGGAGCACCACCGAGTAGGGCTTGTGGCGCACCGCCTCGGTGAGCATGCCCCCCTCGCCGTAGCCCACGTAGCCGGGCGGCGACCCGATGAGGCGGCTCACCGTGTGGCTCTCCTGGAACTCGCTCATGTTGATGGTGACCACCTGCTTCTCGCTGCCGAAGAGGAGGTCGGCCAGGGCCAGGCCGGTCTCGGTCTTTCCCACCCCGCTGGGACCGGCCATGAGGAAGACCCCGAGGGGCTGGTCCGGGTTCTTGATGCCGGCCTTGGCCGACTTGATCACCTCGCCAAGGGTCTCCAGGGCGTGATCCTGGCCCTTGATTCGGGCCTGGAGCTTCTCCTCGAGGTTCAGGACGTTTTCGGCCTCGTCTCGAAGCATCCGGCCCAGGGGAATGCCGGTCCAGTCGGAGACCACCTGGGCCGCCACGTCCGGGCTCACCTCGATCCGGATCAGGGGGTCGTCCCCCTGGAGGTCGGTCAGGGCCCGGGAGGCCTCGTCCAGCTGCTTCCGGATCTCCTCCCGGTCCTCGTCCCCGCCGGAGTCGTCCGAATGGAGACGGGTGCGGAGATCCAGGACCTTCCGGACGGCCTCCTGCTCCTGCTTCCAGTGCGCGCGCAGGGTGTCCGCGTCCGCTCGAACCCGCTCCATGGTCTCGTTGTTGGAGGCGTACAGGTCCTCGTCGATGGCCGCGCCGTTGGCCTTGTCCCGTTCCAGGGCGGACTTCTCGCGTTCGCAGGCCTGGAGGGTCCGCGCCATGTCCTCCAGCGCGGGGGGCATGGAGGTGAGGTTGATCTTGACGCGGGCGCAGCTCGTGTCCAGGAGATCGATCGCCTTGTCCGGCAGGAACCGGCCGGTGATGTAGCGGTCCGAGAGCTCGGCTGCCGCCCGGAGGGCGTCGTCCCGCACGACCACCTGGTGGGAGGCCTCGTAGCCGGCCTTGATCCCCCTCAGGATGAGCAGGGTGTTCTCCACGTCGGGCTGGTCCAGCTTGACCGGCTGGAACCGCCGGGCCAGGGCCGGGTCCTTCTCGAAGTACTTCTTGTACTCGCTCCACGTGGTGGCCGCCACGGTCCGTAGCTCCCCACGGGCCAGGGCCGGCTTGAGGAGGTTGGCCGCATCGCCGCCGCCGGCCGAAGCCCCCGCCCCCACCAGGGTGTGGGCCTCGTCGATGAAGAGGATCACGGGCTTCTCCGAGGCCTTGACCTCGTCGATGACGCCCTTGAGCCGGTTCTCGAACTCGCCCTTCATGCCCGCCCCGGCCTCCAGGAGGCCCATGTCCAGGCCGAGGAGGACCACGTTCTGAAAGAGCTCGGGCACGTCGTCCTGAACGATGCGCAGGGCCAGGCCCTCCACCACGGCGGTCTTGCCCACCCCGGGCTCGCCCACGCAGATCGGGTTGTTCTTGCGCCTGCGGGCGAGGATGTCGATCATCTGGCGGATCTCCGCGTCGCGGCCGAAGACCGGATCGATCTCGCCGGCCCGGGCCCGCTCCGTGAAGTTGATGCAGAACCGGTCCAGGAACCCCTCCCCCTTTTTGCCCGGTGCGGCGCCCGCCCCGCCTGCGGCCGGGGCCGCCTCGGCGGACGCGTTCTCGGTGGACTCCCGGGTCAGGTTCCAGAAATCGGACATCAGGGTGTCGCGGCCGATGGTCTTCAGGGTGTCCATGTACCGGCCCGTGCCGTAGAACCCCGGCCTCGAGAGCAGGGCGGCCAGGAGGGCGCCGGAGCGGATCTTCCGCTCCCCGAGATCGATGGAGGCGATCATCCAGCCGTCCTGCATCCACTCCAGGAGCATGGGGGAGAAGGCGGGCTTGCCCGAGTTGCCGGTCTTCAGGTCCTCCAGGACCTCCTCGACGAGCCGCCGGAACGGGCCCGGCTCGACCTCGCACTTCTGAAAGACGAGGGGCCAGTCGGTCCGGGCGTCCTCAAGGAGCTTGATGATGACGTGCTCCACGGTCACCTCGTAGTGGGTCCGCGAGACGCTCAGCCCGGCCGCCGCCTGAAGGGAGTGGGAGCCGTAGTCGTTCAGGTGAAGAAGCAGGGATTTCATATCGACGTTGATCATGGACGAACCTCCTGTGCGGCCGGGTGATGGGGGGTATGCGGCCCGTCACCGGATTGGGTATGGTCAAAAGGGGCCGGCCCGAGCCGGACGCTCTGCCCGTCCTCGGGGGGCGGCCCCGAGAAGATCCAGGTGTTCCAGCCCAGCCGGGACCACCGTTCGTCTCCCAGGCCCGCGGTGCGGATCTCCCCCGGCCGAACGAGGACCTCCAGGTCCCACTCGAGCGGCTGGTCCAGGTAGAACCGGATCCGCTCCCGCATGAGATCGTAGGGCTCGCCGTCCGGAAGCAGCCGGTGGAGCCCGTCGGCGTCGCACGGTCCGATCTGAACGCGGAACTTGCCCATGCGGTCGGAGATCTCACGGCCCAGAACGGTCTCCTCGCCCAGGACGTGGCCCGACTGTCCCAGGCGGAGCCGCTGGTCCTCGGGAACGGCGGCCTTTCGCTCCACGCACTGGACGATGCAGAGGCTCTCCTCTCCCAGGGTGTCCGACAGGAGGGCGCGCAGCCCCTCGGCCGACCTGGGGATCTGAGTCGTGAGGCCGATGTAGCGGAGCAGGCGGTAGGGATCCTCGAGCCGTTTACGAATGCCGGGGCTCTCGAGGCCGAGCAGGCTGAAGAGGTACTCCCGGGTGCTCGGGTCCTGCTCCTCGATCAGCCGGTGGTACAGGCGGTACTTGCTCCAGGCCCGATAGAGCAGGGGGTAGAGGGCGGCGTTGATGACGTCCAGGAAATCCCGCGTGATGGATCGGTCGTCTTCCCGCTCGCCGAGGAGGTCCTCGGTGTAGAAGGTGGGCAGCGGCGAGGAGGCCCCATAGAGCCCCAGGAAGGTCACGGTCACGAGGAACCGGACGGGATCCTCCTCCGGAAGCCGGTCCACTGCCGTGACGTCGGTCCCGGGAAAGGCCAGGCTCAGGTCCGGGCGGACGCGGATCCGGTCGGCCGGATCCGCCGACTCGCCTTCCCCGTCCTGCCGCAGCCACCGCCTCAAAAGGCGCATGGTCTGGACGAAGGAGAACTCGCGGCACTCCCCGAGCAGCCGCTCCATCAGATCAGGGGGCGGTCCCCCAGCCTTTCCGGCCATACGTAGGTCTCCCCGGAGACGGTCTCCTTGATCTCGAGCCGGGTGAAGGTGTTCATGCTGCTGTACTCCCCGAGGAACCGGTCCATGACCGCCCCGAAGATCAGCAGGTCGCCCAGGCCGGCAAAGTGGTCTTGGCGGACGGTCAGGGTGATCTCCTGCCCCCGGACCAGGTGCCCCCTCACCAGGCGGTCCGACGGCTCGACGCTCAGCCCCTCGATGCCGTCCACCCGCTTCTGGTTGGCCGAAATCTTGATTTTGTCCCGGCCTTCGGGAAAGAGGTAGATCCGGAGGAGGGCCTTGAGCGCGTCCGCATCGGCCAGGGGAAGCAGGTTCAGCGAGAGGTGCGACAGGAGCCGCCACAGCTCGTCTCCGTGGATGGGCGGGGCGATGGGAGCCGTGGGGGAGAGGACGTTGGAGAAAGTGAGGAGCTCCGGCGAGTCGGACGTCTGCTTCGAGATGTCTCCGAGCTGGAGCTGCTCCGGGAGGTTTCCGTTCGTGCAGGTGAGCCGGATGGAGAGGGTCTGCCGGACCGGCTTTTCCTCCTCAGGGGCATAGGGAAACGCGAGAAACACCTCGGGGGACTGGTCCACGGGTGAGGTGTCCCGAAACGTCTGATAGCGCCCGGTGCCCTCCTCCTGCCTGGAGAAGTAGGAGAGGGGGACATACGCCCGCGGCTCGACCGTTCCCTCCATGAAACCCGTGACCTCGTCCACGCTGTAGACTTGGACCACCTCCCCTTGCCTGGCGGACGGCCGGACGCGGACCCGCTCCTGCCGGTGGTCCAGGGTGACGGGCTCCCCGTCGTGGGAGAAGAGGTTCACCACGGGCGTGGCGAAAAGGAGGAACCGGTCGGTCCCCAGGTTCGGGAGCTCGAAGGGGCCCTGCAGGTCGAACCGGATCTCGAACCGGGAGCCGCTCCCCCGGTCCTCCCATCGGTCCCAGCCCGTGAGATCGAGAAAGAGGAACTTGTAGGGCAGGACGAAGTACTCCTGAAGGAGCCGGAACCCGGAGAAGGACTGCGACGGAAACGGGAAGAGGTGGTTCTTCCGGTCGAACCCCGCCGGGCGGAGGCTGTCGGCCGGGAGGGTGCAGGGCGCGCCGCCTTCCAGGGGGCGCAGGGTGACGCTTCGGAGGTAGCGGGTCAGGAGGCAGAAGAGGTCGGCGGCCTGGGCGAAGCCCCCCGCCAGGCAGAAGCTCAACCGCTCCGGTTTCCACTGGGAGAGGATCGGTCCCGTGGACTCCACCTCCAGCCGGACGGCGCCGGGCTCGCCGGGCCTCCGGAGGGCTTCGGCCGCGGTCACCCGCAGCGGGTGGACCTCCAGGTCGAAGCAGGTCTGAAAAAAGCAGGTGGAGCCCTGGACCTCAGCGCTCCCCAGGGTGGTACCCGCCGGAACCCGCACGGTCTCCTGGAGCCCGGGCTTGGGCGTGAAGGCCACCAACGAGGTGGACGGGATCGGCTTGAGGTAGTGGGGGAGGACGATGTCCGCCAAGCCGCGGACGATCTCGGGGAGCTCGTCGTCCAGCTTTCGGCGCAGCAGGCCGGTGAGAAAGGCCACGCCCTCCAGAAGGCGCTCCACGTCCGGGTCCGAGGACTGGCCGCCCAGCATGGGAGCAGCCGCCGGGTGGACCCGGGAAAACTCCCGGGCGCGCTCTCTCAGGTTCTGAAGCTCTTCCTGGTAGTAGCGGTTGAACAAGGTCTCAAGCCCCTTCGCTCGTGACATGGACCTTCCCGTCGGCATCCACCACGGTCTCGAACAGGACAGGCAGCTCGTTTTCCCGGACCAGAACCCCCTCGAGACGGAACCGGAGGGAGAGCAGGTTCTCGTCGCGCTGCTCGAACTGGATCCGCACCTTGTCGAGCCTCGGCTCGTAGGTACGGATGAAGTCCCGAATGGAGGCGGCGATGTCTCCCCCCACCCCGGCCAGATCCTGTGCGGGGAAGTTGGTCATGTCCGGAACGCCGTAGTCGTCGGCGATGGGAACGCTCCCCTGCCGCGTGTTGAGCATTCGCTGGAGATGGCGGATGACGGAGTTCACGGCCCGGGTGACCTCCGTCTCCGCTCTCGCCCCGGGGTGTCTCTCCAGGTCTGCGATCCGTTCCAGCAGGCGCTCTTCATGCATGGCGCTCCCGCCTCGGTCGAGGGGCGCACCGGCCTGCAGGCCTTTGGCCGCGGCCGGTGCGCCCGGCCCATTTCTGAATGGCGGGCCTCATCATGCGGACTTGGGCTCCTTCCACTTGTCCACGGCCTGCTTGTTGGCGGTCTTGTGCTCCCAGGTGATGGCCCCGTAGGTGAACGAGACGTCCTCCATGTCGTGAAACGGCTGGCTGGCCGGATCCAGGACGTTGGGTTTGTAGTGGCGGACGTTGACGATGATGGCCTCCTCCAGCGAGATCGAGTAGTAGTTCTCCTCCTGCCCTTTCTCGTTGATGAGGAAGTAATCGAGCTTCCACGTCTTCATCTGCTCGCCCGAGGCGCAGGCCTGGTAGAGGAGCGGGGAGGCCGGGTCCGTGTGCTTGGTGATGGTGATCGGGTGGTGAAGGCGCTGTCCCGTGGGAAGCCCGGTCAGCTTGTCCCGGGGGATCTCCACCGTGTGATCCACGGCGTAGACCAGGATCGTCTTCTCCCGGCCCTTCTGGGTGCAGTCCCCCTCCATTTTTCCCTGATTCTGTCCCTCCAGTGTAAAGTATCCCGTCAGCGGCATGATCCTCTCCTCCTTTCAAAGGTGTGTGGGCCCCGATGGCGGGGCGCTCCGTTTATTCCTTGTCCAGCTTGCCCACGAGCGACAGGGTGAACGACGCGCCCATGTACTTGAAGTGCGGCTGGACCTTGAGCGAGACCTTGTACCAGCCGGGCTCGCCGGCTACGTCTGCGACCTCGATCTGGGCCTTCCTCAGGGGCCGGCGGCTTCGCACGGCGGCCGACGGGTTGTCCTGGTCCGAGACGTACTGGCCGATCCACTTGTTCAGCTCCGTCTCCAGCTCTCCCCGTTCCTTCCAGGTCCCGATGTTCTCCCGCTGGATCACCTTCAGGTAGTGGGCCAGACGGGACACGATGAAGTTGTAGGGCAGCTGCGTCCCCAGCTTGTAGTTGAGCTCCGCCTCCTTGCCTTCGGGCGTGTTGGCGAAGGTCTTGGGCTTCTGGACGGAGTTGGCCGAGAAGAAGGCCGCGTTGTCGCTGCCCTTTCTCATGGTCAGGGCCATGAACCCCTGCTCGGCCAGCTCGTACTCCTTGCGCTCCGAGATGAGGACCTCGGTGGGAATCTTGGTCTGGAGCCCACCCATGGCCTCGTACTGGTAGATGGGCAGGTCCTCCACCGCGCCGCCGCCCTTGGGGCCGATGATGTTGGCGCAGAACCGGTACTTGGCGAAGCTGTCCGTGATCCGGGAAGCGAAGGCGAAGGCCGCGTTGCCCCAGAGGTATGCGTCGTCGCCGGACGCCACGTTCTCCTTGTAGTTGAAGCTCTTCACGGGGGTGGAATCCGGACCGTAGGGGTTGCGCAGCAAGAAGTGCGGCAGGGCCAGCCCGACGTTACGCGCGTCCTCGGTCTCCCGGAACGATTGCCACTTGGTGTACTGGGGCATGTCGAAGATGGAGCTGAGGTCCTTGAGGTTGGGAAGCCCGGCAAAGCTGTCCAGCCCGAAGAACTGGGCCCCGGCCGCCCCGATGAAGGGGGCGTGGCTCATGGTGGAGACGCTCGCCAGGTTCTGAAGGAGTCTCAGGTCCTGGGAGCCCGGACCGAACTCGTAGTTCCCCACCATGGCGGCGTAGGGCTGCCCGCCGAACTGGCCGTACTCCCCGGTGTACACCTGCTTGTAGAGCCCGGATTTGGTGATCTCCGGCGCGTCCTCGAAGTCGTCCAGCAGGTCCTCTTTGGAGACGTTCATCATCTCCACCTTGATGTTCTCCCGAAAGTCTGTCCGGTCGATGAGAAACTTGAGCGACCGCCAGGCGGACTCCAGCTTCTGAAACTCCGGGTTGTGCAGGATCTCGTCCACCTGGGTGCTCAGCTTCCGATCGATGTCCGCGATCATGTCGTCGGCCAGGGACGACGCGATCCGCTGGCCTTCCCGCCCGGGCTTGAGGAGCTGATCGATAAAGGCCTGCACGCCCTGACGGGTCATGTCATAGCCCTCGTCCCCCGGCTTGACCTTGGTCGCCTGGACGATCTCGTCCAGGAGCGATCCCTGCTCTTCGGCCTGCTGCGCTTCGCTCTGTTGGGTTTCCTTCTCCGTCTCTGCCATGGCAATCCCCCTTTTACTCCTCGTCCAGTCCAAGCTCCTTCAGGAGCTTGGCGCGGCTGTCCTTGTCTTCCACCTGCTCGCTGATCATCTTTCGAAAGGCCGGAACGTTCCCCAGGGGCCCCTTGACCGCCTTGAGGGCCTCGCGAAGCTCCATGAGCTTGGCCAGCTCCGGCACCTTCCGAATGATGGCGTCCGGCTCGAAGTCCTTGATGCCCTTGAAATCCAGGCTGACCCCCATCTCCTCGTCCGGGTCCTCGGAGAGCTTGTTGTGGACCGTGGCCTCCAGCTTGAGGTCCTGGGACTCCAGCACGCTGTTGAAGTTGTCCTTGTCGATGTTGATGCTTTTTCGATCCTCGACCGGCGTGTCGTCCGAACGCCCCGTGAAGTCCCCCATGACCATGATCTTCAGGGGAAGCTCCACCTCTTCCTCGGCATCCCCTGTGGCCGGGCGATACACGATGTTGACCCTCTCCTTGGGCGCAACCGATGCTTCCTTTGCCATGATTCACCTCCCGTTGATTGTTGCGGTTCGGCCGGATGGCCGGCCACCCTCTCCACGTCCTTTGCGTCCTGGTGCGGTCCAGCGCACCGCTTGTTTCCTGCCGGGGTACGCCTGCCTCCTCCTTCAAGGGGCGAGGCCTTGGGCCGGTCAGGTCAGGTCCAGCGCCTTGACCGGGTCCAGAAGGGCGATCCGCTCGAGCAGGCGGCCGCGTGAATCGCCCTCGTCCTCCTCTCCGCGAACTCCTTTCAAGGCCAGCACCAGGGCCTCCACGGCCAGGCCAGGCTCCCATGTCTCCAACCGGAACACCTCCAGGTCTTGAAGGATCTCCTTGGCGTAGGGAGCGGCCACCGTCTCCTGCCCGGCCTGGAGCAGGAGCCGGTAGAGGCCCAGGCGCCAGAGAAAGCGATCCCGGGCGGCTCCTGCCGCATCGCGTTTGCTCTGCAGCATCCCCACGGCCTCGCCCAGCCGGTTCGCCTTCGCCAGCTCCCGCGCCGCGTTCAAGGCCTCGGCCACCCCGGCCTCCACGGAACCACTTTGTGGAGCAGGAGCGCCCTCCGCCCGGTCGCCTCCCCCGAGGGAGGAGAGCCACTCCCTCGTGTTCTCATCGGCAAAGGGCGTCCCGTCCGAAAATCGAAATCTCTCGATCCCGGGGAGCCGCTGAACGTAGAGCCGGGTCTCGGTCTCGATCGCGTCCCGGATGTCCGACCGATGGAGGTTTTCCGCGGCCTCGGCCGCGTACCGGCTCAGGTCGAGCCAGAACAGGTGCTGGGGCACGTGGGACTCGGCCGCCTCGAGCAGATCCTGCCAGGCCCCGCTGTCATGAAGCCGCTCGAGGGCGGAGACCACCTGGCCGTCCGGCGGTGGAAGCCGCGTGGTCCCCTTTTCCGCCGGTGGGGGGCTTTCCACGGACATCCAGGCGGCGATGCGGTTCAGTCGAAAGAGCCTGGGATCCAGGGCATCGCGCTGCGACAGCAGGTCGGCCGCCCGGGCCAGCCGATCCAGGCCGTCGGCCAGGACGGCCTCGGGGTCCTCGTCTTCGCCGGTTGCACGGGTCGTCTCTTCCGAAGGCGACGCCGGGGACGGAGTCGGGGGGGGCGAGACCTCCGCGTCGGCCTTCACGGTTTCCGGCTCCTTCGATTCGGTGTCCGCCTCTTCCTCAACGCCCCGCGCATCGGGCTCCGGCGGCGGAGCCTCCGCGGTCTCCTCGCCGAGCGCCCCGCCGACCGTCTCGACGAGACGGTGGAGCATGGGGGCCCCGTCCAGGTTCTCGCCCAGAAACCGGTCCACGGCGTCCAGATCCCCCAGAAGGCGGTCCCGGCGCTCCTTGGGCCAGGTCTCCCGGGGAAGTGCGTCCACCTCGCCCCGGGTCTTCTCCTCCCACCATTCCAGCGCGTTGATTCGCCCCTTGACGCGGTTCTTCGGGGGAAAAAGGCCTTCCCAGAAGGTCTCCAGCAGGTCCCGAAGGACGTGGACGCCGGTCTCCAGGCCTTCCCAGCCGCGGGTCCGGGTCAGGGCCGTGCACAGGTAGCAGGCCACCAGGAGGTCCTTGGACTGCTCTACGAGAATCTTCCGGCAGAGCTCCGTCACCTTGCCCCAGTCGACCTCCCCCGAGGCGGTGGGGGAGGAGAGCTTTTCGAGCTCGTCGGTCAGGGCTTCGAAGTCCGGCTCGAACCGGACGTCCTCGCCGGCCGGTTTCTGCTCGGAGATGGGGGTCTTTCCCAGGTCCATGAAATCCATGACGTCTCCCCGGACGGTTTTCCGCATGTCAAGAAGGCGCTATCTCGTCCAGCAGGGGACGATCTTCGAGGGCACCTGGGTCGGCGCCCGGTTCAAGAGCTCGATCACCGGTTCGCTCCCCGACATCTGGTAGGCGATCTTGATCCAATCGACCTTCAGGTTTTTCAGGTCCTCCTCGCGACCCGGGAACGCCTCGGGCTCGAACGTGTGCGTCCCGTCCCGGAACGCCTTCAGGAACTCGGCAAAGCCCATCCTGCCCGGGTAGGCCCTCTTGAGCGTGAGATCGGGGAAGGACAGGGTCAGCGTCACGTCGCCGCACTTACCGGGGTCCCACTCGAAGGTGGCGCTGTTGGTGTAGTTGTAGTTCTCGAGGCGTTGTTTCCCGCCGGCGCAGTGGAGCTCCAGGACGCAGCCGTAAGGCTCCACGGAGGCCCCGCTGTTCACCTCGAGGGGCAGGGTCTTCATGGAGACCGTGTATTGGGGCTGGGCGTTGAGGACCCCGGCCTTGCCCTGATTCAGGAAGTGGATGAAGGCCCCGTGAAAGGGGATGTGGTTGCCCCGGAAATCCTCCCTGGAGTAGTACCCGTTCTTGTTTCTTCCGATGAACGGTTTGCCCACGCTCTCGAGGAACTTCCAGACCACCCCTTCCGACTTGTCGAAGAGGACCCCGGGCAGCTTGTCCGGGTCGGTCCCGGGAACGGCGCTCAGCACCTGGTCCTCCCACTGATTTTGCAGAAAGCAGGCGGTCTCGTCCGCAGCGAACTGGATGAGGTAGGCGAAGGGCCCGAAGACCATGTCCCAGACCACGGGAAAGTGCCCTTGTCGGACCACGGCGTCCTTGAGCTTGTAGTAGCTCCGGTAGGTGACGGAAAAAGGCGACTCCTGCCGGGAAGACGCTCCCAGGTAGGAGAAGCACTGCGCATACATGTCGTAGCTCTGCTTGCGGTTGGCCACGGCCATGTCGATCTTCTGGAGGGCCTGCACATAGGCGTTCCACGCCTTGGCCTGCTGAACGCGCTCTTCGATTTGCCGGGCCTTTTTCTTGTCGATGTTTCGATAGGCCGATTCGAGAACGGCCTCCTTGTCCTTCTCGAAGTGCTGGGCGACGCTCTGCCCCTTCTGCTTTGCACTCTCATCCCGGGCCAGCTTCCTGATGGCGTACAGGCGGGTCGCCATGCCCGCCCAGTCCGGGGCCTCCGCTCCGGGGTCCAGGGCGGTGATCTCCCGGGCCACCCGGTCCAGCAGCAGGAAGTAGGGGTTCTGATCGGTGGTCATGAGGGAGGCCATACGCCTCCACCCCGGCCCGGTGTCCCCGCGGTTCATGCCGTCGTGAAAGCGCTTGATGAACGCGTACCAGGCCTCGAAGAACGCCTTTTCGTACCAGGACCAGAAGGCCTGGGCGTGCTTCTCGAAAATGGGCTTGACGGACTCGTCGTCCAGGGCGTCCTCGATCGTCCGAATGAACGCGTGAACGTTTTCCCGGCCTTCTGCGGTGAAGGCCCCCGGCACACGCACCCCGTCGTGGAAATCCCCGGACTCGGAGACGCCCCAGAAGTCGGTCAGCCGAACGTCCGGAGCGCCGGGAACCCATTTCTGGACGAGCCAGCGAAGGTCGCTCCCCTTTTTGTTCAGGAGCTCCACCAGCGCCATCTGGAACTCCTCGAGACGCTCCTGGGTCTCGGGCCGGTCCTCGCTCCAGGTCAGGTAGGCGTAGTAGATGTCGCCGAACTTGGCCGCGATCTCCGGAGGGATTCCCGTGTCCCGGGCCATGAGGAGATCCGAGGCGATCATCCGGAACTCGCCGGCGAGCGTCAGGTCCCTTCCCTCGAGGTGCTCCTTCAGCACGGTGATCCGGGCCACGGCATACCCGATGTAATCGACGAAGGTCTCCTCGGGCGTGTCCCGGGTCACCCGTTCGATGCTCCGGGTGAGCCTCTGGTCCATGGGGACGAGGAAGCCTTTCTGAAAGAGCTCCGAAAAGCGGGTCTTCAGCCCGTCCACCACCTCGATGCTGTGATCCAGCCCGAAGCGGGGCAGCAGCCAGGATCGATTGTCTTCCATCATGTCCAGGATCTCGAGGCGCATCTTGTCCAGGGTGAGCAGGTCTGCGGCCCTGTCCCCGCTCAGTTGGGGCGGGTTGTAGAACTCCCGTGTGAACCCTTTGATGGTCTGGTGGTTGTGGACATAGGAGAAGGCGAGCAACCCGCAGACCGAGAACCCGATCAGGAGCCAGGAGAGCAGGCCGAGGTTGCGGGTGAGGCGCTTCCACACGATGAACTCGAGAATCGGGCGGAACACGTTCCGGTCCTCGGGGAGAATGCTCTGAAAAAAATCCTTCAGGAAAAGCCCGGCCTCCTGATCCGGCTCGGGCTCGGTCCGGGCCTCGAGGCCGGTGAGGGTCAGGAACTCGGAGACGGGTTCCCCCTCGCGCCTGGCGCTGGAGAAGTAGAGCCCTCTCAGAAGCGGCGTCTCCTGAAAGGCGTTTTCCTCGAAGATCGACTCCAGAAAGCGGTTGAGCCCCGGCCCGAGCCGCTCGAACTCGTCGGGGAAGAGCAGGGTCCCCGGCGAGGGACCCTCCGAGCGGTTCACGAGGATGAGCCGAAGGGCCTTGAGGTCCTCGGCGATCTTCTTCAGGCCCTCCTCCGAGACGTCCTTCCAGTAGGGGTTCAGGTCGGCGTTCATGTACCCCATGGCCTGGGACATGGACTCCGGGGGAAGCCGGTGGGTGAAATCGGTAAAGCCGTGCACCAGGTCCATCTTGGTGACCAGCACGTAGACCGGAAACTTGGCCCCCATGATCCGCATCATCTGATCGATTCGCCGGCGGATGCTCTGTCCGTCCTCGCGGAGCTTTTTCTCATCGCCGCTGAGGAGCTTGTCCGCGGAAATCCCCACGATCACGCCGTTCAGGGGCTCCCGCTTCCGGTACTTGGCCAGAAGGGTGAGGAACTGCTCCCACTCCTCGAGGTCGGGACTTTCGTCGATGGGGATGGTGTAGCGGCCCGCCGTGTCCAGGATGACGGCCTGCTCGAAGAACCACCAGTCGCAGTTGCGGGTGCCGCTGATGCCCGAGGCCCGGGAGACCTCGGTCATGGAGGAGCTCAACCTGGAGTTCCTGATGGCCGATGTCTTTCCCGTTCTCGACTCCCCCATGATCAGGAACCATGGCAGCGCGTAGAGGGGGTTTCCCTTCTTTCGCAGGCGGGAGCCTTGAAGCCGCTTGACGGACGCCTTCCAGTGCTCCTGGAGCTCCTGCATCCGGATCCGCTCCGAAACCGGAGCGTCCTTGATGGCCTGGCGGTCCTGATCGATCACCCGCTGAACGAACCGGCGCTCCCTGCTCCTCAAGAGGAGCGTTTTCAAGTACAGCACGCCGAGGAAGAACCCCACGACACCTGCAACGAGAGCGGCCCCCACCCAGAGGGGCCAGCCCTTCACCCGGCACAGCCAGTAGGCGAGCCCGCAGAGCAGGGTGATCAAGAGCAGGACCAGGATCACTTTCAGAATGATACGAGCAGCCTTGCCCATGTCTTCCTTCGTGTTGCGCCGGTTCCCGGGGAACGGCGTCTTCGACCTGCTTGACGGCCCGCCGGGAACGGGCCTTGTACCTCCAAGGGTTCGGAAGAGCGGGCCGCTTGGACGACTCAGAAGCCCGGTCCGAAGAAGCGCTCGACCTCGGCCTGAAGCAACCGGGCGAAGAGGACCCAGAGTCCGGCGAAGACGACCAGCGGTAGGATCGCGACGGCACCGGAGAAGGGCGTGAGACCTCTCCAGAGCTTCCTTCTCTTGGTTTTTTTCCGCCCGGTCCCGGGCTCGTATCCTTCCGGAAACAGCTCCCGGGGAAACACGAGATCGGTGTTTTCCGTCACCCGTTTCAGGTTCGTGTAACGGATGTCCTCCATCTTACCGTCATCCGAGGGCTCGTAGTACTGCCCGCGAAAACCCAGCGCCAGGCAGAACGCGTAAACCTCGCGGACCTCGCGTTCCTCCGGGGGCAGGGCGTTCAGACGGGAGAAAAACGCTTCGCCGGCGGCGGTTGTGTTGAAATACCGGCGCTGGAGCTGGGCGCTTTCCCACTGGTCCTTTTCGGACCAGGACGA
The DNA here is from genome assembly GCA_964454455.1 of uncultured Desulfobacterales bacterium. Taxonomy (GTDB): domain Bacteria; phylum Desulfobacterota; class DSM-4660; order Desulfatiglandales; family HGW-15; genus JAIPEI01. Next base: position 25,471 of record CAYVVQ010000030.1, read on the forward strand.
GCAAAGGATGCACTCGTCCATCCAGGCGCAGACCGGGAAGAAGGCCTGCTCCCATTGCTCCGGATCGACCCCCTGCGCGTCCCGGCATGCCCTGGCGCGCTCGATGAGCTCTCCGACCGTCTTCGACACCTCGTCGAACGCAAAGGAGGTGCGCTGGCAGGATTCGGCCACGTAGGCCGTGTAGGCGATCAGCTCCGTGAAGCAGTCCAGTAGCGCCATGGATCCCTTTCTCTTCGAATGCGATAATGTCGCTTTTGGGCCCGTGTCACGTGCGGGAGATCACCAGATCGACCGCCGCATCTTCGGGCGCATCGTCCCAGTGCAGGCAGAAGTTCCCGCTCCTGGCGAGGTCGGCCCAACGCGGATGGGTCTTGTCCAGCACGAAGTAATACGAGCCCGGCCGCTTCGGGACGCCGGGAGGGGGCGACGGCCTGGCCTCTGCGGGGACGCCGGGCAAGGCCCTGGCCATGAGGTTGGGCATGGCCTCCTCGCTCCCGATCTTGGCCTGGTGCTCGACGGCGTTGAGAACCGCGCCGGCCTCCTCCTCGGTCCGGACGACCAGGCAGAAGGCGTTTCGCTCGGAGAGCGTCTCCACGGGGATCCCGCCTTTGAAGTCGTTGCCCTCTCGCGCCAGATGAACCACGTTCTCCGCCCCGACGATGATGGCGTTGACCATCTCCCCGATGAGGGTCTCGGCCTCCCGGAAGCACCCGGTCAGGTCCTCGTGGTCGTACGCGGGCATCAGAGGCGTCTCGTCCACCAGGCGGCCCAGTGCGTTGACGCGATCCGTGAAGGTGCTCAGCTCCCCGACGAGCTGACGAAAAAGCCCGAACAGGTGCCAGGGGTGAACGATGGGGGTCTCCACCCAGTGGTGGAGAAGGGGCACGTAGCGGTTGAACAGGGACAGGGCCAGGAGGTAGCGGAGGTAGTTTCCCTCGAAGTCCGACGAGCGCACGTCTTTGGTCAGCTTGTAGGACTCCAGGGCGCGGCACCGGGAGGTCACCTGGTCCCGGACGTTTTTCAGGGAGCCCATCAGGGCGTCCGAACCGTCCAGGGTGACAACGGGGGGAATGAAGCCCTCGGCGAGCCGGACATCGGCCCCGTCCTGGGTCAGGCCGGCGATGGGGATGAGCCAGTGGTCCCGGTAGGCGTCCACCTCGGTCTGCCAGACGAGCTTCAGGGTGACCGTCATGAATCGGACGCTTGCGGGCGGACCCTCGCCAAGGAGGTCGTCGACCACCTCCGGGTCCACGGAGCAGGCGTAGCGGGCTTCCGCACCTGCGAGCTCTCCGGCGTCCTTGTAGACGGCTGCGTTGCCGCCCCGGGTGTCCCATTTCTTCAGACCGAGATAGACCCGGAACGGGGCGTCCCCTTCGACTCGGGAGGCGATGTCATCAAAGGATCTGGGCTGGATCACGGCGTTGCCGGGAAACGCGGTCCAAGTCCCGTCCTGGAAAAGGACCTCCCCCTCCGCGATCTCGAAGACCCCCTTTTTCAGGGCCTCCTCCTGGATCCGGATGCGTCGCACCCCCCAGAAGTGGGGACACCCGTATCGGAGCATCGGCTCGACCAGGGAGCGGCTGTGACGCTCCAGCTGCTGGAAGTGCTGGGGCTGAAGAAAGAGCCCCTGGTGCCAGAATAGAGGGCGTTGCGGCTCCTTCATGGCGCTTTCTGCTCCTGTATGCCGTGTTCTCCGAGAATGAGGGTCACCTCGAGGGGCAGGACCTCGGCCACCCGCTTTCTCCGAATGAGTCCCTTGGTCTCAACGGTGTGGGGGATCTCGAACAGCGCGGTCACCTTGCCCGGTTCAAGGTTGTAGTACCCTGCGACGATGCCCACCCAGCGCGCCTTCTCGGCCCGGTCCATCACGAGGGTCGCCTGCTTCCCGGGCTCGATGTACTCCTTGCGGGTCGCCATGAACGAGGGGTCCGTCCCCTTGGCCTCGAGCAGCTGCCTCAGTCCGTCTTCATACTGAGCGAGCTTCTTGAACTGGTTGGCCTCGCTCAACTGGTACACCACCATGAGGAGTGCGTGCGGCTTGTCGTCAAAGGCGTTGAGGAGCTTGACAGCCTTGTAGGAGATTTTGATGCCCTTGGGACCGAAACCCCAGGAAGGCTCGGGATCGGGTTTGTGGGCACACGCACCCGAGAGCAGGAGGAGACAGACGATGGCCAGCGCCCCCTTGAGCCCGATGGACGGACGATTCAACCACATGGCACTCCTCCCGTTCCAGGCATGAACACGCCGCGTCGGACGGATACGCGTGCTCGGCTGCGCCCCGGCCTCTTGCGGCTCGAAACACGACGCGTGATGTTTATGCAGGATTCATACCCAAACCGACCTCGGATCGGGGCACCGCTGTATGGACGCGAATTCGACCCATCAGATCCCCTGCCGATTTTTGACGGGTTCGCAAAAACCCGCTCACGCGCAGGATTTTTTTGCGATGCCATCGTTTTTCGGGATCGCTTGACAGAGAGGGATAGTATTTCGAAGTTTTCGAAACAGCAATCGAAAATTGATGGAGTCGCAAAAAGCCCTGAACCTTGAGATCTGCCCGTGAAATATCAATAGTTTATGCCGGTCCCAGCGGCGGATGAGCGGTTTTTGCGAATCCGTCAAAATTGATCCCCGTTGACAGCCGCGAAATCGGCTTGACAGTCTGCTTTTGGTCTGTACATTGAGTTGTACAAGAGGTGCCTAAATGGAAGAAATGACATACACCGCAGCGAGGCAAAATCTTTCGAAAACAATGGAAAAAATATGTAGGGACCGTGCCTGGTCATTGTGACCCGGAAGTCTTCGAGTTCTGTGGTCATTATGTCTCTTGAGGGCTTTGAGGCTCTTGAAGAGACAGCCTACCTTTTAATGTGCCCCAAGAACACAAGACGGCTGATTGAATCTGTTGCTGAAATTGAAAGGGTAAAAGGACTGAGATAAAGTTGCTTGAGTGAGACTCATTTTCTCTGGCCACGCTTGGAACGACTGCATGAAACGCAACCTTTTTGAAGGTATTGGTAACTTGATGGAGTCGCAAAATCGACTCCGGCGTTAGGGAGTTTTTTGCCTGGGAGCGGCGACGGCGCTTTTCCGATCCGGCTTCCTGATTCAGGGTAAGTGGGCAATGTCTGGAAACATCCCAGGATCATCGGGGAAAGGATATCTCTCCTCGGTGTTGAATATGGCCAGGGAGGCGTGGGAAGAGGGCGACCACCATGCAGCCGTTGCCATGCTCATGGAAATGACCGGGAGATTCCCCAAGCATTTGCCCACCTATCGCCTCATGCTCGAAATACTGCTGGAAGAGCGGTATCATCCCAAAGACATTGCCTGGTGCCTCAAGCGGATCAAAAAATTCGGCTGGCTGAATGAACAGGAAAAGGTGGAGTATGCCGTAAACGAATTCCGGTTGTCTCACTTCAGGAAGGCCCTGCCGTTGCTCGAGAAGGCCTGTGAGGTTCCGGAATCGCTCCTCTGGGAGTGGGGTTATAGTCCATGGCAGATCAGTTTGTACGTTGAAGACTGCCGGGACAACCTGGGCCTGTCTTCCGGACAATCGGATTCTTCCGCCGCGTCAAGGTCAAGAAAGCCCCCCCCTGCCCGGGGACGGAAAAAGACCGAACCCCGTGACCGGAAGAGCCGCTCCGGAAAGGCCAAGGCCGCGGACCCGGCTGCAACCGCGCTGCAAAAGCCCCCGGAACAACCCGCCCGGACCCAGGGCCCGCCCTCCCGGAGCGTGGAGGTTCCTCAAATCCGGATCTCCGCGCAGATAGGCAGCCCGGGCGATCTTCAGACGCCGTTTGTCTCCGGAGATGTCTCGAGCATAAAGAGATACTTTCTCGCACACGAGGCGGGCCGGCTCTCGCAGGCGGAGCATTTCGATCACCTGATATGCCTCGGCACCTTGCAAGACGTGAAACATTTCATGTATCAGGTCGAGACCGTGCGTAAGGTGATGCGTTCCTTCAGGGGCAGGGTCCTGCTGGCCGACGAGGTGGGTCTGGGCAAGACCATCGAAGCATGCATGGTGCTGAAAGAATATATGATGCGCGGCATGGTGAAAAGGGCCCTGATCCTGACTCCTCCGGCACTTGCCAGCCAATGGTGCGAGGAATTGTCATCCAAATTCGGGCTCGCACCCACATCCCCTGACCCCGCTGAGTTGAAGCAGGATCCCGAGCGCTTCTGGAAGAACCACGATCTGATCGTGGCCTCCCTGGCCATGGCCCGAAACAAGACCCACAGGCCCCTGCTGAACCGTATCGGGTTCGACCTGATCATCGTGGACGAGGCCCATCATGTGAAAAACGACAGGACTGCCGGATGGGCCCTTGTCAATGAGTTGAAGAGCCGGTTCCTGTTGTTGCTGAGTGCAACACCGGTGGAAAACAACCTGATGGACCTCTTCAGCCTGGTGACCCTGCTCAAGCCCGGTCAACTGGGCACCCGCACATCTTTCAGGCGTCAGTTCGTCCTGCGGGGGGACCCTACCCAGCCCCGAAACCGGGAGCGGCTCAGGGAGCTGATCGGGGAGGTGATGATTCGCAACACCCGGGCCCTGGCTGATATCCGGCTGCCCGCCAGGCATGCCACTACGGTCTTGGTGGAGGGCGAGTCGGCCGAGCGTGAGTTGTATGCCAGGTTGACCGACCTGGTCCGCGAGGGCTATCAACAAAATGTATCGCGGCTGTCGCTCGGGCTTCTGCTTCAGGAGGCGGGCTCCAGCCCGCGGGCCGTGCGCAACACGCTGGTCAAGATGGCGGGGAACCCCCAGGTCAACGGCGGGATGAGAAGGGAGATGACCAAGCTGGCAGCATTGTGTGACTATGTCCCCCGTACATCCAAGACCGCCCGCCTGTTGGAGCTGCTGGAGGTGAGCAAGGAAAAGGTGCTCGTCTTCTCCCGCTTCATAGCGACCCTGGAAGAGATCGCCAGGCGGATGTCGGATTCAGGGATAGGCTTTTCCATGTTTCAGGGCAATATGAGCGCTACGGATAAAGATCTGGCGGTCCGCAGGTTCCGGGACGGCGCCAACGTCATGCTCTGCTCCGAGATCGGGGGAGAGGGGCATAATCTCCAGTTCTGTTCCACCATGGTCAATTACGATCTGCCCTGGAACCCGATGAAGATCGAGCAGCGCATAGGCCGCATCCACCGTATCGGGCAGACCCGGCCCGTGCATGTCTACAACCTTTGCGCCGCAGGCACCGCGGAGCACCATATCCTGGACGTGCTGGACAGGCGTATCAACATGTTCGAGCTCGTGATCGGTGAAGTGGACCTGGTCCTGGGTCAAGCAAAGAGCGAGGCCGAGTTCGAAGACCGGATCGTCGATATCTATGCCCGAAGCAGGAGTGAGGAGGACATCGAGAGGGCCTTTGAAAGCCTGGGCGATGAGCTTCTGGCGGCAAGGCGGCGATACGACAAGGTAAAGCAGTATGACAGCGATATTTTTACCAATGATTATGAGGTGTAATGGCCGGAGACATCCATGAACGACATCCTTTCATTTGCAAGCACCCTGATCGAAGAGAGCGGCGGCGCGGTGGAATGGAATCCCTCCGAAAACCGCTTTCAGGCCCTGCTTCCGGATCATGCCTGCAGCCGGCTCGGTCTGCAGGAAGCCCTTGTGACCATTTCGGACACCGTGAATGCAGGAGAAGAGCAGGGTAGTGTCTCCATCGGCTTTGGGACCGAGCTCCTCGACCGCGCCATCCTGATGGCCAGGGAGCTGGGCAATACGGCCTCCGTGCGCATGCCCGCACTTTCCATCAGGAAGCAGACCGAACCAGATCCTGCGGAGTCCTTTGGCTTCCCGAACGCCACATTCGAGGTGAAAGGTACACACGACAGTTGGCTCGACTATTGGGTCTGGTCATTCGAAGTTGCGGCCGATGCGGATGAGCGGCATGAGGCGGTTCATCACATCTGTGTCTCCTCATGGGGGGCGGGCTGCCCCCGGTTGCCGGGACTCATTTTTGAGCATGCCCTTGATTGGGAGCCCCTGACGGTCAAGGAATCGGAATTCCAGGAGCACTCACTGGACAACCTTTTTGTCGCGGCCTGTGACCGGGTCGCCCGCCAGGCCGGGGAAGGTCTCACCGAGTTCAAGGAAACCGTGACCCGACACCATGCCCGCGACATCCACCGCATCGAGACCTACTTCCAGGACCTGACCGGTGAAATGGAAGAGGAGATTCGAAAGCGGCAGCTCCAGGGCGCGGAGCTCGATATACGAAAAGACAAGATGCGACAGCTTGAAAGCGAAAAAGCCCGCAAGTTGAATGCCCTGAAGGACAAATACAGGCTGCGCCTCACCGTGAATCCTACGGCGTTGCTTCTCGCCCGGATTCCAGTCAGGCGGTGCGATCTCCTGGTCAAGCGCCGCAAGAAAGAGCGCCGTATGAGTGTGGTGTACAATCTCTTGCACAAGGGATTCGATCGGATGGTATGTGAGGCCTGTGGACATGACACCTATACCCTGGGATTTTGCGATGAGGCCCTGCACTTGTTATGCGAATCATGCCTGACCGTGTTCACCAACGAAAAGACCTGCCCCAGGTGCCGGGGCGGCCGGCCTCCGGCAAAAGTGGAAACGGTCTTGAGCCGTCTCGGCATTGAGAGAGAAACGGAAAAATGATGGAGTCGCAAAAAGCCCTGAACCTTGAGATCTGCCCTTGAAATATCAATAGGTTATGGCGTTTCCAGCGGCGGGTGAGCGGGTTTTTGCGAACCCGTCAAAAATGATGTGGATGGAGG
>CAYVVQ010000031.1:0-20305 GCA_964454455.1 uncultured Desulfobacterales bacterium
AATGGAGCCGTGGAGTAGGCTCGCAGACGCAAGGCCATCCCATCCGGGAAAGGCTTCGTGGCGGGGGTGGAACGCGGAGGGGGCAGGGATCCCCCGGTCGTAACCGCCCGCATTAGCCCTTCTTGAGCTCCCCGATGACGGCGGTGACCACCTCGTGGAGGTCGCCGACCACCCCGTAGTCCGCCTTGGAGAAAAACGGGGCCTCGGGATCGTTGTTGATGATGAGGATGCGCTTGGCCCCCTTGCACCCCACCAGGTGCTGGATGGCCCCGCTGATGCCGCAGGCGATGTAGAGCTCCGGTGCGATCCGGTTGCCCGTGAGGCCGATCTGATCCGCGTGGGGTCGCCATCCGTTGTTGGTGGCCACCCGGGAGCCGCCCACCGCGCCCCCGACGAGCCCGGCCAGCTCCTCGAGGACGGCGTACCCCTCCTCGCTGCCCACGCCGCGCCCGCCGCCGATCACCACCGGCGCGGTCTTGAGCGTGATTCCCTCGGTGACCGTCTCCTCCAGGGCCCTGACCTGCACCCGGAAGTCGGCGTCCTCGAACGCCGGGGAGAAAGGCTCCACGGCGGCCTCACCCGAAGCAGCCGCCTCCTCCGGCTCCACCACGTGGAGGGCCACCGTGCCGAGCTTCGGCTCCCCGTCGAGGATCGCCTCCTCCAGGAGGCTGCTCCCCCAGCGGAGGCGGGTCACCTTGAAGGGATCGCCCGGGTGCATCTCCGAGCAGTTCGCGGCCAGCGGGAGGGCCGCCTTCGCCCCTACGTGTCCCATCACCTCGTTGCCCCGGTCCGTTCCAGCCGCCAGGACCACGAGGGGCCGTTTCTCCTCCACGAGATGGAGGACCGCACGTGCCCAGGCCTCGGGGGCGTAGCTGGAAAGCCGGTCGTCCTCGGCCAGGAAGACCGCCGAGACGCCATGGGGTTTCAACGCCTCCGCCAGGGGACGGGCCTCTCCCCCCACCAGCAGAGCGGCCAGCGTGGTGCCCGTCCGGCCGGCCAGCTCGCGGGCGAAGGTGAGCATCTGGAGCGAGGCCTCCTCAAGCACCCCGCGATCGTGTTCGACGAGTCCGAGAATCATGACGGAATCACCTCCAGGGATTTGAGCAGTTCGACGATCTTGGGAGCGGCGGCCGCTCCCTGGCCGAGCATCTCCACCTGCTTGCCCTGCTCCGGGGGATGGCGCAGCTCCTGCATCCGCAGGGCCGCCCCGGCGCGCTCGGGCCGGCTCCGGTCGACCGGCTTCTTCTTGGCCTTCATGGTCCCCCGCAGGCTGGGATACCGGGGAAGGTTGATGCCCTCCTTCACCGTGATCACGGCGGGCAGCGGGACCTCGTAGACCTCCCATCCGGCCTCCACCTCCCGCTTGCAGACCGCCGTGGCGCCCGAGATCTCCAGGTCCTTGATCCCGGTCACGCAGGGAAGACCCAGGGCGTGGGCGACCCGGACCCCTACCTGGAAGTCGCCGGTATCCGCCGCCTCGTTGCCGAACAGGAGCAGGTCGTAGGGCTTCCCTTCCTGCTCCCCGGCCCGAATCGCCTCCACGACGGCCTTCGCGGTCTCGCCCGGATCCCACTCCCCGTCCTCGACCTCGAGCAGGACGCCCCGCTCGACGCCGCGGGCCAGGGAGTCCCGCAGCTGTTCCTCGGCCCCCGCCGGTCCCAGGGTCAGAACGGTGGATACGCCCCCGTCCTTCTCGACACGCTGGACCGCCGCCTCCACCGCGCACTCCTCGTGCGGGCTGATGGTAAAACCCAGGTTGCGCGTCACGATGGCCCGGCGATCCTCGGTCAGCTCGACCTTGGCCCCGATGTCCGGTACGCGCTTGATGCAAACCAGGATGTTCATTGCACGTCCTCCCTCAGCCTTTCATCCGCTCGTTCGCCGGGTCGAACACGGGGGTGTTGCCCACGGCCTCGACCGTCACGGGATACTGCCCGGCAAAGTACTCCACCTTGAACCGGTTGCCCTTCTCGGCCTGCTCTTGCGGCAGGTAGGCCATGAGCAGGTACTTTCCCAGGGAGGGCGCGGCCCCGGCACTGGTGACGTAGGAGCGCCGGCCCTTGCGGTCCACCACGGGTTCCCCGTCGGTGGTCAGCAGCGGCACGTGGCCCACCATGTACCGCTTCTCTCCCGAGGAGGACGTGTGGTCGTCCACGGAGAGGGTGCAGAGGAGCGCGGCCGGCTCCTCCTCGCGCGCCTTCAGGTAGGCGTCCTTCCCGATGAACCCCTGGGCCTTGACCTTGGGACGCTCCATGCCCGCCTCCACCGCGTTGTACTCGGTGTCCATCTCGTGCCCGAAGAGCCGGTAGGACTTCTCCATCCGGGCCGTGGTGCCGTACACCCCGATGCCCGCGGGCACCACCCCGTGGGTCTGTCCGGCCTCCCACAGGATGTCCCAGAGCCTGAGCCCGCTCTCGAAGGGGGCGTAGAGCTCCCATCCGAGCTCGCCCACGTAGGAGATGCGCAAGGCCCAGACCGGGATCTCGTTCACACGGATCTCCTTGACCGTACCGAACGGGAACCCCTCGTTGCTCACGTCGTCCTCGGTGACCGACCGAAGGAGGTCCCGGGCCTTGGGCCCCCAGACCCCCACCGTGCAGAGGGCCGAGGTCTGGTCGTGGAGGCAGGCCGATCCGTCCTCCGGAAGGTGGTCCTGGAACCACTTCTTGTCCACGCCGCCGTGGCCGCCGCCGGTGACCACGCGGAAGGCGTCCTCCCCCAGGCGGGCGATCATCAGGTCGGAACGGATGCCACCGAACCGGTTCAGGAGAAGCGTGTAGACCGCCTTGCCCACGGGCACGTCCATCTGGGCCACGGCCACCTCCTGGACCACGTCCAGGGCGGAGGGGCCGGAGATGTCGAAGATGGCGAAGGCGCTCAGGTCGATCATGGCCACCCGGTCCCGCATGGCCAGGTGCTCGGCGTTGATGATCGGCGACCACCAGCGGGCGTCCCACTCGTTGGGCCGGTCGTTGACCCGGTCGCCGTACTCCTCCAGGAGCTTCCGGTTGGACTCGTACCACTGAGGCCGCTCCCAGCCCGCGGTCTCGAAGTAGACCGCGCCCAGCTCGGAGGTGCGGGGATGGAACGGGCTGAGCCGCACGTTTCGTGAGGACTCCCACTGCTCGTTGGAGTGCACGATGCCGTAGGTCTTGTTGAACCCCTCGGAGGCCCGGGCCCACACGTGGCTCTTGGTGCGGGCGTAAGGGTAGAACCGGGCGATGTCCAGCTCGTTGGGATCGATCTCGGGGGCGCCGTCCGTCATCCACTCGGCCACCAGGCGGCCGATGCCGGGGCCCTCCTTGATCCAGACCGCCGCCACGGACCAGAGCCCCTTCACCTCGGGGGTCTCGCCGACCACCGGGCCACCGTCCGGGGTGAGGGAGATGAGGCCGTTGATGGCGTACTGGATCTCCACGGCATCGTTGTCCAGCATCTCGGGAAGGAGCTCCAGGGCGTCCTCCAGCTGGGGATCGAAGTCGTCCTTGGTGAAGGGCATCTCCGTGGGCGAGAGCTTGGCCTCGTCGATGGAGGGAATCTCGTTCGGATCGTAGAGGATGGGGCGGTGGGCGTAGGATCCGATCTCCAGGTTCCCGGCCGACTGGCGCTCGTACATGAGGGTGCTCATGTCGCGCAGGATGGGGTACTCGATCTCGCCCTTGGCCTGGGCGAACTGGGGGACCGGTCCGGCGTCGATCATCTGGTGCGCCACCGGCGCGAGGGGAATGGACGCTCCCGCCATCTCGGCGATGCGCGGGCTCCAGACCCCGCAGGCGACGATGACGGTGTCGGTCCGAACCTCGCCCCGGGAGGTCTTGACCGATCGAATGCGGCCGTTCTCCACCTCCATGCCCAGGACCTCGGTGTTGGGAAAGACGCTCAGCGCCCCCATGTCGCGGGCCTTCTCACGCATGATGGTGCCGGCGCGAAGGGAGTCCACCACGCCCACCGAGGGCGTGTAAAAGCCGCCCAGGATCTTCTCCTTGTTCACCCAGGGGAACAGCTTCAGCACGCCGTCCGGGTCGAGGAGCTCGGACTCGATCCCCCAGCACTTGGCCGAGGCCATGCGTCGCCTGAGCTCCTCCATGCGCTCCTCGGTCTGGGCCAGCTCGATGCCGCCGCTCTCCCGGTGCACCTCCATGGCCTTGTACTGCTCGGTGCTGTCCAGGGTGATCTGGGTCATGGCCTTACCGTGGTCCACGGGAAAGATGAAGTTGGAGGCGTGCCCGGTGGATCCCCCCGGGTTGGGCAGGGGGCCCTTGTCCACCAGGACCATGTCCGTCCAGCCCTTTTCCGCGAGATGGAAGGCCACGCTGTTGCCGACGATGCCCGCTCCGATGATGACGACCTGCGCCTGACTGGGAAACGTGCTCATGGTTCACTCCCTTCCTTTGATCTGAAAATGGGTTTGAGGCTCACCAGGTGAGCTGACTTCGAATGTGCTCGATGAACCCCCGGGTGTGCCGCTCGAGGATCTCCGAGCAGGCCGCCCCGTCCCGCTTCTCGAGGGCCTCCACCAGGCCCTCGAACTCCTCCGCCAGGTGGGCGTAGTAGTCGTCGGCCGAGCGGGAGAACGCCCAGATGCGGACGGCCTGGTCCCGGAGCATCCCCAGGATTTTGACGAGCACTTCGTTCTTGGTGGCTTGGTTGATCAGGTCGTGCAGCTCCAGGTCGAGGCGCATGAGGCTCTTGGGGTCCTGCTCCTCCTTCATGCGCCCGATCTGCGCCCGCACCTGCTCCAGCTCCTCCCTGGTGATCCGCGCCGCGGCCAGCTGACCGGTCAGACCCACCAGAAAGGAGCGGATCTCGAACACGTCCTTGAGCTGCTGGAAGCTGACCTCGGAGACGATGGTCCCCAGGTTGGGGAAGATCTTGACCAGCCCCTCGGTCTCCAGGCGGATGAGGGCCTCCCGGACCGGGGTCCGGCTGACGCCGAACTCCTCGATCAGCTCCTTCTCCTTCAGGACCTGGCCGGGCTCGAAGTCCAGGAGCACGATGCGCTTTTTCAGCTCGGTGTAGATGGGGTTGCCGCTCATGTCGCCTTCCAATATATTGGTTTCATATTCTTCTTGCAATTCGTTTTGCGAGCCAATATAATCCCGCAGAAAATCGGCTGTCAAGACAAAAATCCTCAAGACATCGGAGGCCCCCATGGCAACCCGCGAGATCTTCTGGAACGTCCCCCTTGCCGGGGAAGTCGTGCTCTACATCCTGGCCGCCGCCTCCCTGGGGCTGCTGGGGTTCGGGATCTACCGCCAGGTGCGCCGCATCCTCGCCGGGAAACCCGTCGCCGTCGACTGGAAACGAATCCGGTCGCAGGCGGCCGGCGCCCTGGCCACCGTCCTGACCAACCGCGCCGTCCTGCGCCGTCACGGCCTCGGCGGCCTGATGCACATCCTGATCATGTGGGGGATGATCGTGCTGTTCCTGGGAACCGTGGTCGTCTCCGTCGAGTACGACCTGTTCCGGAAGATCCTGGGCATGGAGCACGGCATCTGGGTGGGGCCCTTCTTCCTGGGCTACGAGCTGGCCCTGGACCTGTTCGGGCTGGGACTGGTGGTCGGTGTGGTCCTGGCGCTTCTTCGCCGGTACGTCCTGCGGCGGCCTCAGCTCAAGCGGACCGGTTCCGAGTGGATCCTGCCCGTCTGGCTGCTGGCGCTCGCCGTGACCGGGTTCCTCGTGGAGGGGTTGCGGCTCGCCGCCTTCGGGGGCGAGCCGGGCTACGGGGCCGGGTGGTCGCCGGTGGGCTACGCCCTGTCCGCCCTGTGGACGGGCGCCGGTGCGGACGCGCTCCGAGGCTGGCACGCCGGTCTCTGGTGGGCGCACGGCGTGCTGGCCCTGGCCGGGCTGGCCTACCTGCCGTTCGCGCCCCGGGTGGTGCACGTGATCGCGGCCGGGGTGAACACCCTGTTCCGGGACCTGCGCCCCCGGGGCCGGCTCGAGGCCCTGGACGTGGAAGGGGCCTTCGAGCGGGACGAGGTACTGGGGTACGAGACCCTCGCAGAGCTTTCGAGAAAGGATTTTCTGGACGTGACCAGCTGCACCGAGTGCGGTCGCTGCGAGCTGAACTGTCCGGCCCACATCGCCGGGAAGGTCCTGTCCCCCCGCGAGATCGTCCTGGGCTTGCGCAGGCAGGTGAACGAGGAGCGCCCCCTTCTCTCGAAGCCCTCGGAGCCGTCGCCGATCCTGGAGGCCCGGATTCAGCCCGAGGCGATCGAGGCCTGCACCACCTGCATGGCCTGCGTGGAGGCCTGCCCGGTGTTCATCGACCCGCTCGCCAAGATCCTGGAGATCCGCCGGAGCGAGGTGATGATGCAGGATCGATACCCCGAGACCTTTGCCGAGGTGTTCGCGGGCACGGAGAAGCGGGGAAACCCCTGGAACGAGCATCCGGAGGCTCGGCTCGACTGGGCCCGGGGCCTCGAGGTCCGCACCATGGCCGAGGTGGCCGAGGCGGGAGAGCAGGTGGAGTTCCTCTTCTGGGTCGGATGCTCAACCGCCTTCGACCCCCGTAACCAGAAGATCGCCCGGAGCCTGGTCCGTATCCTCGATGCGGCCGGCGTCTCCTTCGCCGTTCTGGGCGAGGAGGAGCGGTGCACCGGCGATCCCGCCCGACGCATGGGTCACGAGTATTTGTTCCAGGTGCAGGCGGAGTCGAACGTGGAGCTGCTCTCGGGTTATGGAATCGAACGGATCCTCACCCTCTGCCCCCACTGCTACAACACCTTCAAGAAGGAGTACCCGGACTTCGGGGGCCGATACGAGGTGGTGCACCACACCGAGCTCATTCGGGACCTGCTGGAGAGCGGCCGGATCACGCCGGATCACCCCGTGGACGGAGCGGCCGTGTTTCACGACTCCTGCTACCTGGGACGACACAACCGGGTCTTCGATGCGCCGCGGGAGATCCTCCGAAGGCTGCCCGGTCTGGAGACCGTGGAGATGGAGCGCAACCGGGAGTACGGCATGTGCTGCGGGGCCGGCGGCGGCCTGACCTGGATCGAGGAGGAGCCGGGACGGCGGGTCAACGACCAGCGGGTGGACCAGGCCGTGGAGGCCATGCGCGACCAGGCCGGACGGGAGAACCGCATCCTGGCCACGGCCTGCCCCTTCTGCATGACCATGCTGGAGGACGGCCTGGCGGCCCGGGAGACCGGCCTCAAGGACCGGGACATCGCCGAGCTCGTGGCCGAGGCCATGGGCCTGGAGGTCTGAGGCCGGATTCTTCCAGAAAATCCATGACATTCCCGAGCCAGACCGGTATAGTCCCCCTCGAGCGCATCGGCTCCAGAGAGGGGAAGAGGATGGAAGCATCGACCTACAGCGTGGTCTCCCGGGGGAACGCCCTGGAAGGGTTCGAACCGGACACGGTCAAGCGCTCGCTCACCGCACGGTTCGGCATGTCTCCGGAGACGGCCGCCAAGCTCCTCGGCGGCCGGCGTCTCGTGCTCAAGAAGGGCCTCGACGAAGACACCGCCCGCAGGTACGGCCAGGCCCTGAGGCGGGCCGGGCTGGACGCGGTCCTGACCCGGACATCCTCCCGCGACCAGGCGCCCCCGGCGTCTCCCGCAGCGGTCGAACCGGGCGGCCGTGCCGCCCCTCTTTCGGGCGCGGAAGAGCGAGGCCGGGAGGCCGTCCGGGTTCCCGACCCCGACGGGACGACACGGAGGATCTCCTTCGGGTTCCTGGGGACGGGCTGGGACTACTTCAAGATCTGGCTCGTGAACACCATCCTCTCCATCCTCACCCTGGGCGTCTACTCCGCCTGGGCCAAGGTCCGGCGCAAGCGCTACCTCTACGGAAGCACCCGGCTCCAGGGGTCCGGCTTCGAGTACCTCGCCGATCCCGTCAAGATCCTCAAGGGGAGGGTCCTGGTGGTCTGCTTCTTCATCCTCTACTCCCTCCTGGACCAGTTTCTTCCGATCCTGGCCGGCGTGCTGAGCCTCGGTATCGTCGTGCTCCTCCCCTGGGTCGTGGTCAAGTCGCTCTCCTTCAACGCCCGGAACAGCGCTTACAGGAACATCCGGTTCGCGTTCAACGGCTCCTACATGGGCGCGGCCAAGGCCTACATCCTGTGGCCCATCCTCGTGCCGTTCACCCTGGGGATCCTTTTCCCCTACGTCTATTACCGCCAGAAGGCGTTCGTCGTGGAAAACCACTCCTACGGGACCACGCCGTTCTCCTTCGACGCCACGGCCGGGGACTACTACCGGATCTTTCTCACCGGGCTCATCCCGCTCGGGCTCGGACTGGTCCTCGCCGTCCTGCTCGCCTTCCTGTTTCGACCTCTGTCCCTCGTGGCTCTGGCGGTCCTCTATCTCTACCTGCTCGCCTTCTTTTCGGTGAAGACCACCAACCTGATGTACAGCTCGGCCCGGCTGGACCTTCACCGCTTCTCCGCCGACCTGGAGATCAAGGGGTACGGGCTGATCATCCTCACGAACACCCTGGCCACCGTGCTGACGCTGGGCCTGTTCCACCCGTGGGCCCTGATCCGGACGCTTCGCTACAAGGTCCAGCACCTCACCCTGGCCGCGGCCGGGAGCCTGGACGGCTTCATCGCGGCCGAGCAGAAGCAGGTCAGCGCCATCGGCGAGGAGGCCGGTGACTTCCTGGACATCGACGTGGGCTTATGATCACCCTGCACGGCAGATGGTATGACGGCCGCACCTCCGTTGCGAAAGAGGCCGTGCTGACGCTTTACGGATCCGGAGAGGTCCGGGTGAAGGCCGCCCAGGACGGCGAGCCGCTCGAGGCCCGCTCCGAGTTCGACCTCGAGGCCACCACGCGGATCGCCCAAACGCCCCGATACCTGCTCTTCCCCGGGGGCGGCAAGTTCGAGACCGAAGACAACGACGCCGTGGACCGCATCCTGGCGCAGTTCCGCCGATCGCCCTGGTCCGGTCTCGTGCACCGCCTGGAGAGCCGGTGGCCCTACATCCTGGCCGCGCTGGCCGTCATGGTGTTCTTCCTCTGGGGGGGAGTCCGATACGGCGTCCCCTTCACGGCGGAGGTGATCGCCGATCAGCTGCCACCGTCGGCCTATCGCCTGGCGAGCCGGCAGACCCTCGCCGTCCTGGACCGCTCCCTCCTGCGCCCGACGAATCTCGACCAAGCGGTCCGGTCCCGGCTCATGAACCAGTTCCGCCCTCTTTTGGAGGACCACCCGGAGCACGACTTCACCATCCTTTTTCGAAAGGGAGGGCGGCTGGGGCCGAACGCCTTCGCCCTGCCCGACGGGACCATCCTTTTCACGGACGAGATGGTCCGGATCGCCGAGCACGACGAGGAGCTGGCGGCCGTGCTGGCCCACGAGATCGGACACGTCATGCACCGCCACGGCATCCGACGGGTGGTCCAGGACTCCCTGCTGGGCTTCGCCCTCCTGGCCCTGACCGGCGACGTGTCCGGGTCGTCCGAGATCTTCCTGAGCCTTCCCGTGATTCTGACCGAGCTGGCCTACTCCCGGGAGTTCGAGCGGGAGGCGGACGACTTCGCGCTCTCCTACCTGACATCCGAGGGCATCCCGCCCGAGCACTTCGCCCGGCTGATGAAGCGGATCCGGAAGGAAGCGGCCGTCGAGGGAAAATCCGGCGACAACGGGTGGCGTTCCTACCTCTCCACCCACCCCGCCCTGGAGGAACGCATCCAGCGGTTTCAGGGCGGACGTGAGAGAACGGACTGAGGCGAACCAGGCGAAGCCGCGGTGGTCAAGAGGGCTGCTTCGTCACGAAGAAGCCGCATAAGGCGGAATGGACTTGGAGACGACCCATGGAGATGAGCGAACCCCTGAAGGAAGAGATCATTCGCAAGCAGATCGAGCGCTGGCAGAGACGGGGGGAGGAGAAGAAGGACGACTGGGTCCACAAGCTCTCCACCATCACGGTGTCGGTGGAGGCCGGAAGCGGGGGCACCCTGATCGCCAAGGAGGTCGCGGAACGGTTGGAGTTCGACCACTTCGACAAGGCCATGGTCGAGATCATTGCGGACAGCGCCGAAATCAGCGCGGACGTGGTCCGGGCCATGGAGAAGCAGAGACGATCGGGCATCGAGGACTTCATCGCCTCCTGCATCGAGCGGGAGTACATCTATCCGGGGACCTACCTCAAGCACCTCGTCCACATCGTCACCGCCATCGGCCTCCACGGCCACGCCGTGATCGTGGGACGGGGCGCCAACTTCATTCTCCCCCCCGGGGAGCGGTTCGCCGTCCGGATCGCCGCCGGCGAGGCGTTCCGCGTCCGGAACATCGCGGAGCGATTCGGCATCTCCCATGAAGACGCCCGGGAGCGGGTGCTCAACCGGGAGAGCAAGCGAAGCGACTTTGTCAAGAAATCCTTCCACCGGGAGATCGCCGACCCGGTCCACTACGACCTGGTGGTCAACTCGGAGGGGATGAAAGTCGAGGAGATCGCAGCCGGGCTCGTCGGGTACGTGCTCGCCCTGCGGGAAGTCCTGCCGGCCGACAAGACGACGGCTCCGGCCTGCTGAGACCGCGTGGACCGATCACTCGCCCCGGCAGGCATGGCGGATCCCGGGATCGGCGAGCAGGGCTTCGGCCCGGTCCTCCATCACGAGGCGGCAGCGTCGCCGAGGCGGGTGAGACCTGCCCATGAAAGGGTCAGCTCGAATCGTCCTCCTCTTTCTTGACCTCGGGAATCTTGAAAAACTCGATCCCCTCCTCCTTCAATGTCTTTTCCTCCTCCTCCGTCGCGGCCCCGCGGATGTTGCGCTTTTCCTCCACGCCGTAGTGCATCTTCAATGCTTCCCTGGCGAAGTTCGGGCCCACGTTCTCGAAGTTGTTGTTGATGTAGTGGACCACCTCCCTGGCCAGCTTTCGATAGTCGATCTTCGCCTCCCCCTGCCCCGAGGGGCTGCTGGAGCTGCGAATGGCCACGGGCGAAAGGACGCGCCGCACCCGGATGTCGTCGCAGTAGGGGCAGGTGATCAGCCCCTTTGCGCTCTGCTCCTCGAAGGAGGCGGTGTCGTTGAACCAGCCCTCGAAGGCGTGTCCCTCGGAGCATTCCAGGTCAAAGGCGATCATGAGGTCTCCAGGGTCTTTGCCAGCCGCCTCAGGCGCATCAGGTTTGAGCCTTTCCCGATGTGCTCGTGCCGGTCGACCCGGCTCCCCAAGGGGGTCTTCGAATCGTTTCGAAGACCTCGGGCCTGGGAGAGGCCAGGTTGATCAAATAGTGGGTGTGGACTGCAATCGGCTGGACGGCCGTCCGCTTACGCGCCTCCCGGAAGGCCTGGATCTCACGCGGTCCGATCCGCGGTGACCTTCACTGTCGGCTGCTGCCCGTGAAGATCTGAACGACGTCGCACCCCGTGACCCGCCCCCGTTCGAGGGTCTTCTCCAGACCGCCCGCGATGGAGGTGTGGGCCCCCAGGAGCGGCACGTCATTTCTCGGCGTACAGGACGGCCAGGATCCTGGTGCTCTCCTCTCCGTGACACTTCACGAGATGGGGCACCGTGGAATCGTAGTAGATGGCGTCCCCGGGATCCAGGACGTGGATCTCCTCTCCGAGACGGACCTCCATCCGCCCTTGGAGGACGAAGATGAACTCCTGCCCGTCGTGGGTGGAACGCTCCTCCTCGGTCTCGGCCGGGTCCAGGGTCACCAAAAAGGGCTCCATGTGCCGGTCCCGCTTGTGAGGGGCCAGGGATTCGAACTCGTAGCCGTACTGCTCGCCCTTCTTCGAATCGTGACGGGAGACCGGCCGGCGGTCCTGCCGCCGCACGATGGTGTAGGGCCGGTTTTCCTCCCCCGAGATGAAGTAGCCCATCTTCATCTCCAGGGCCTTGGCGAGCTTGATGATCGTCCCGAGGGGAGGCGCGACCCGGCCCCCTTCGATGGCGGTCAGGGTCTCCTCCCGGATCCCCGTTCTCCGGGCGATGTCCTGGACGCTCAGTCCCCGTCTCTCCCGGACCTCCCGGGCCCGCTCGCCCACGTTCACCAGCTCCTCGCCCCCGGAGGACGCCTCCGGCCCGATGCTCTCCATGAAGTCCATCTCCTGGTCCTTCATGGCGGTCTCTTGGCTGATCTCTCCCAGAAAGTCCTCGTACCCTTCCGGCCGATCCGCCTTGCTCCTCTCCTTGGTCATGACCTTCCACCCCGCACCCGCTCGGTCACGGCGTTCGAGCCGGTCAACGCCGGCCGCCGTTTCTGACGAATTCCGCTCCCTTGTCCATGGCGCTCTGATTGGCAGGAATCATGGAATGATATCGCACATCCAGACCCGGGTAAAGCGCTTTCTTGAGCGCTTTCATGCTCACCACGCCGCTTTTCTCCACCAGGGCCCCAAGGATCACCATGTTCGCGAGGCGCTCGTTTCCCGCCTCCAGGGCGAGCTCGCGGGTGGGCACGGAGAGGCAGCTCACGCCCCGAACCCGGATCTCTTTCTCGGGCACCAGGGAGCTGTTCACCAGGAGGAGCCCCCTCTTTCGGACCCGCGGGCCGAACTTGTCCAGGGAAGGCAGGTTCATGACCACCGCCGAGACGGGGGTGTGGATGATCGGCGACCCGATCTCCCGGTCCGAGATCACCACCGTGCAGTTGGCCGTACCGCCCCGCATCTCCACGCCGTAGACCGGCATGTAGGTGACGTTCTTCTTCTCTTCCATGGCGGCATAGGCCAGGAGGTTGCCCATGAGCAGGACCCCCTGGCCGCCGAAGCCCGCAATGATGCTGTCGAAGTACATCGTCTCCCTCAGCTCGCTTTCTTGTCTTCCTTGAGCACGCCCAGCGGGTAGTACGGGATCATGACCTCGGTCACGTGCGCTGTGGCCCGCTGCGGCGTCATCTTCCAGTTGGTCGGGCACGCGGACAGGAACTCCACGAACCCGAACCCGCGGTCCTCGGTCTGAGCCTCGAAGGCCTTGCGCAGGGAGGTCTTGGCGCGCATGAGGTTCTTGGGCGTGTCCACCGCGCACCGGGCCACGTAGGCGGTCCCCGTCAGCTGGGCCATGATCTCCGCCATGCGGATGGGGTAGCCGTTCACCGTCTCTTCCCGGCCGAACGGCGTGGTGGTGGTCTGCTGCGCGAGCAGGGTGGTGGGGGCCATCTGGCCGCCCGTCATGCCGAAGACGGCGTTGTTGACGAACACCACGGTGATCCGTTCCCCCCGGTTGGCTGCGTGAATGATCTCCGCGGTCCCGATGGCCGCCAGGTCCCCATCCCCCTGGTAGGTGAAGACGAAGTCGTCGGGCCGGGCCCGTTTCACGCCCGTGGCGGCGGCGGCGGCCCTCCCGTGGGGGGCCTCCAGCACATCCACGGCGAAGTAGTCGTAGAGAAACACGGAGCAGCCCACGGATGCCACGCCGATGGTCCGCTCCTGCAGCCCGAACCGGTCGATGCACTCCGCCACCAGCCGGTGGATGATACCGTGATGGCATCCCGGGCAGAAGTGGAAAGGAACGTCCGCGAGGGACTTGGGTCTCTTGAACACCTGTTTCATCTATCCGATCCTCTTTCGATACACCTTGCGGATCTCCCGGTAGAGCTCGTCCGGGGAGGGGATGGATCCCGGCGGGCGACCGTAGAAGTCCACGATATCCGGCCCCACGGCCAGCTCCAAATCCTCAACCATCTGGCCCGTGCTGAGTTCCAGGGCCATGAACCTCTTGACTTGGCCCGCCTGCTTGCGCAGGGCCGCCTGCGGGAAGGGGTAGACCGTGATGGGCCGGAAGAGGCCCACCGCCATTCCCTGCTCCCTCGCCATAAACACCGAGTTCTTCAGGATCCGGGCCACGGAGCCGAACGCCACCACCACGAGCCTGGCGTCCTCCAGCCCCACGCTCTCGAAACGGACCTCCCTGCGCATGCGCCGGTACTTCCGATGGAGCATCCAGTTGTGCTTCGTGAGCTCGCCCTCGGAGAGATAGAGCGACTTGAGAAGAAGCGGTTTTCTTCCTTTGGCTCCGGTCAACGCCCAGTCCTTGTCCACCGCCTTGCCCCGGTGTTTCCGAGGCTTCAGGGGCTCCTTCATCTGTCCCAGCAGGGCGTCGCCCAGGACCATCACCGGGTTTCGGTAGCGATCCGCGAGGTCGAAGGCCCGCATGGTGAGGTCGTAGCATTCCTGGACCGAGTGGGGCGCCAGGACGATGGTCCGATAGTCCCCGTGACCGCCTCCCCGCGTGGCCTGGAAATAGTCCCCCTGGGAAGGCGAGATGCCGCCCAGTCCCGGGCCGCTGCGGCTCATGTTCACGATCACCCCCGGGATCTGGCTCCCGCAGAGATAGGAGATCCCTTCCTGCTTGAGGCTGATGCCCGGGCTCGAGGACGACGTCATGGCCCGGGCCCCTGTGGCGGCGGCGCCCATGAGCATGTTGATCGAGGCGATCTCGCTCTCGGCCTGGAGGAAGGATCCTCCCGCCTCGGGGAGATGCCGCGACATGTACTCCGGAATGTCGTTCTGGGGCGTGATGGGGTAGCCGAAATAGAAGCGGCATCCGGCCTCGATCGCCCCCATGGCGATCGCCTCGTTCCCCTTGACGAACAGCGTGTTTGGTCTTGACAACGTCTCCCTCCTGAAAACGGCCTTTCCGGGACGCTTCCCGGGGCGCCGCTCCCTACTTGTACACCATGATGGCCACGTCCGGGCACATCTCGGCACACAGCGCACACCCGGTGCAGGAGTCCCGGTCCCGAACCTCCATGGTGGTGTAGCCGGATCGATTGATGCGCGTCCCCATGTAAAGCGACTCCTTCGGGCAGACGCCGATACACAGGCCGCAGCCTTTGCACCTCTCTCTTCTGAGCTTGATGGTCGCCATCATCCTCACCACGTTCCCAAATTCACAAAAGCGGTCGTGCGTTCCCCACCGGCCCCGAAAGCACCCGGACCGGAACCATCGCCTTCAGTCCTCTCCCGCTCAAGAGAGTCCGCGGCGGCGTTCGGCCCCTGACGAAGGGCCGGGGTCGCGGTTCACGTCTCCAGAACGAAGATGACCTCCATGCGCACGCGGTACTCGGCGATCTTTCCGTCCACGACCGACACCCGCTGCTCGATCACGCGCAAGCCCGTGATGCCGCGCAACGTGGCGTTGGCCCGTTCGAACCCCGCCTTGATCGCCTCGTCGAAGCTGACGGGCGACCCCGCGATGATCTCGGTGATTCTGGCTACTCGCTCCATATCGGCCTCCTCGCACGACCTACCGAACCGGACCGGGACGCCGGCGCAGCCCATCTGCCGCATTCAGGCACCGGCATCACCCCAATCCAGCTCCGTGAGCATCTCCCCGTTCTCCGTCATGTCATTCCAAAGCAGCTCGGAAAGCTCGGAGGAAATCGGTCCGGGTCGACCGTCCCCGATGGCCCTCTGGTCGAACCGCACCACCGGAAGCACGTTGATGGAGGTTCCCAGGAGCATGACCTCCCTTGCGCGATACGCCGCTTCCGGCGGGATCCGATTGAATCGAACCCCGGCGATCCGACCCGCTTTCACGAGGGCTTGGGCCAGGTCGAACACGCGCGTGACCGTCGTCCCGGCCAGGGTCCTCTCGAAGCCCGGAAACTCGAGGACCCCGCCTTCGGAGACCAGCCCCACGTTCTCCGTGGCCCCCTCGGCGAGAAACCCTTCCTCGTCGAGCGCCACGGCATAGGAACATCCCCCCTGGACCGCCTCCATCTTCATCAGGACGTTGGGCAGATAGTTGCAGGACTTGATCCGGGCGAAAAAGGAGCGCTTGGTGGGAACCCTGCTGGTCATGATGCGGGCCCCCTCCCGGACGTAGGACTCGGGCACGCCCTTGTAGCGGATGACGATCATGTACATCTGGGTCACGGGGCAGTCGAACGGGTTCGTGCTGAAGCTCCCCGGTCCCCTGGACAGGGTGACCCGTACGACGCAGTCCCTCTCCCCTCCCCGAACCACCAGCTCCTCCACGATCTCCCGGATCCCGCCGTACTCCTCCGGCATGGGGAGGGAGATCGACTCGGCGGAGCGCTCCAGCCTCTCGAGGTGCTGCTCCAGCTGGTAGATCCGGCCGCGGACGCAGCGGAAGGTGTCGAACACGCCGTCCCCGCGGTGCACGAGATGGTCGTCCAGGGGTACGGTCATGAGCGCCGGGTCGGACGTGTATCCCCGCCACTGGGTGGAGTACATGGCCAGGTAGTTCGCCTGCCAGGGCCGGCGCTCCTCGTCGAGGAAGGAAAAGACGTTCTCTCGGGTGACCTGTCTCAACCGCAGCCTCGTTTCGCGGGCAAGGGACAGAAAAAACTCACCTTGAGGTCCGGTGAGTTCGGTTCTCGCGGGGTGTGTCGGGATGGTCCCGCTCGTCTTGACACCCCTGCGGAGCGGACATATGATGAGCCGGTTTCGCCCTGCAAGCTAAGCAAAGACGAAAAGAAAAATCAACGACTTTTTGATTCTTGCCTCACCATCGGAGACGGGTTGCATGCACGGTGCTGCGACATTCCGGATATGAGCGGATTGCAGGGCCATCTCGGAGGTTCTCATGGTCGACAGGCAGCATGTGATCGATGATATGACGGTCAGGGACACCTGGCGCATGTTTCACATCATGGCCGAGTTCGTGGAGGGGTTCGACATCCTTCCCGACGTCTACCCGGCCGTGAGCATCTTCGGATCGGCCCGGACCGGGCCGGACGACCCGGTCTACCGGTCCGCCGAGGACCTGGCCCGGCTGCTGGTGGAGTGCGGATTCAACGTCATCTCCGGAGGCGGCCCCGGCGTCATGGAGGCTGCGAACAAGGGGGCCGCCGAGGCAGGAGGGAAGTCGGTGGGCCTGCACATCCAGCTTCCCAACGAGCAGCAGCCCAACCCGTATGCCAACGTCCGGCTCGACTACCGCTACTTTTTCATCCGAAAGGTCATGTTCGTGAAGTATGCGGTCGCCTACGTCATCATGCCCGGGGGGTTCGGCACCCTCGACGAGCTCTTCGAGTCCCTCACGCTGATTCAAACGGACAGGATCCGCTCCTTCCCCGTGGTGCTCCTGGGCTCCAGGTACTGGAAAGGCCTGGTGGGCTGGCTCAAGGGCACCCTGGTGGAATGCGGGGCCGTCTCTCCGGAGGATCTGGACATCTTCACCGTGGTGGACGAGCCCGAAGAGGCGGTCCGGATCATCCGAAAAACAGTGGTCCTGTGACGTGATGAAGAGCGAGCAGGAGCTCCTCCGCCGCACCGCCGGAGACTTGGGCGTGCCGCTCACCGAATCCCAGCTGGAAAGCCTTCTGACCTACCTGGACGAGCTCTGCCTCTGGAACCGCCGGATCAACTTGACCGGGCTGCGCTCCCGGGATCGCATGGTGGTGGAGCTCCTGGCGGACGCCCTGGTTCCGGCCCCGCACCTCCCTCCTTCCGCAAGCCTTCTCGACGTGGGCAGCGGGGCGGGCCTGCCCGGCATTCCCCTCAAGATCGTGCGACCCGACCTCTCGGTGGATCTCCTGGAGCCCTCCTCGAAGCGGCATCACTTTCTGAGGCAGTCGATCCGGATCCTGCGGATGGAGGGCATCCAGGCCCTTCGGGGACGGGTGGAGGACACCGCGCTCATCCCGCGGCGGGAGTACCACGTGGTCGCGGCCAGGGCCGTCTGGGGTCTCCGGGTGGTGGTGGAGAAATGCGCCCCCCGGCTGGCCGAGGGCGGTCTTCTGGTGGGCTTTGCGGGCGCCGACGCCGACGCCCAGCTGTCCGGGGCCGGCACGGCCGTCGCCGATGCGGACCTGCACCTCGAGGACGCCGTCGCCTACAGCCTCCCGAACTCCGGCGGGGCCAGAAGGACCCTCTTCTTTCGAAAAGGACCTATTTCCTGAGAAGACGCAGGATGTTGTAGAGCTGCAGGTCGATGTACTTTTCGAGGGTGAGGCGTTTGCGGAAATGCCAGTGCTTGAGGGCCCACATGTGGGCCATCATGAGGATGTCGTAGGCCGTCAAATCCACGTCCGCGGTTTGAAAAACCCCCACCTCGACCCCCTCCTCGATGATCTTCGCGAAGACGCGGCTCACCTCCACCTCGAGCTGCATGACCTTCGCCTTGGAAGGTTTGTCCAGGGAACGGGACTTCTGGTAGATGAGGAGGGCCTTCTCCTTGTGCTCGTCGAGGACGCGGAAGTAGAGGATGACGGCGATCACGAGCTTCTCCTCCGGATCGTCGGTCCCCTGGATCTCGCGGGTGAGGCTTTCCCGGAAGATGTTGAGCACATCCTCCATGATCAGCCGCATGATCTCGGACTTCTTCTTCACGTAATGGTACGTCACGGGGAGGCTCACGCCCGCCTTCTCGGAGATCTCCTCGATCGAGGTGGCGGAAAACCCCTTCTTTGCGTAGAGAACGCTCGCGGTGTCGACGATCTTCCGCCGTACCTTGTCGGCCGATGCGATTTGATCGAGGACGGTCAGCTTCCTCTTCGTGGCCTCCATCTTCCTCTCCCGTGGTCAGCGCGATTTCCGTGAAGGGGGTCCCCGGGGACCCCGGGGGGGGCCCCGGGACCCTTGCGGTCGCAATGCCTACTTCTGGTACTTGAAAGAGACGTTCAACCTGGTCCTGAAATTCTTGACCTTGCCGTTCTCGATGGAAACGTCCAGCCTGGTGACCTCGGCGATCCTCAAGTCCTTGAGGCTGGAGCCGGCCGTTTCCACGGCGGTCTGCACGGCCTCCTCCCACGACGTGTCCGATGTCCCTACCAGCTCGATGATCTTGTACGTGCTTCCGGCCATATCCTTCCTCCTTTCGAAACGCGATGGGGTTGGGATGGGCAACCGGCCGGCTCCGAGGCCGGTCGGGAAGGGCCTGCTCCTGCCTGCCGGATGATGGCTCAAATTGTCCTTCTTTTGACGAGGTCTGTCAAGAAGCACGAAAAGTCGAGGAGGAGCGTTGACAGCACGGGACATGCGGGCTATATTTCCGGCCGTACAAGCGCTCACTGCGCAACGCGGAGCGCGTCCGGTTCCCGCCCCGGGAGGGGCGGGCCAAGAGGGAAGGCGGTGAGAGTCCGCCGCATGGTGGCCGTTGCTGTGATCCCGACACCGACACCATCGGTGTAATCACCTCCGCTCGACGTCCCCGAGCCCAAGCCTCGGGGTGAAAAGCCACTGCCCGCGACCAGGGGGCGGGAAGGCGAGGGCGGAGCGGGTAAGCCAGAAGACCTGCCGGGCGCGAAGAGGATGGAGTCGCCATAACCCCGTCCGGGTCCTGTGTTCAGGAACCCGGCCGGGGTTGTTTTTTTTCGGGCGCAGCCCGTGCAGCACAGGAGGGTACCGGCATGGCATGGAGGGAGGTCGCGGACCGGATCCGCCCGGTCTCCGCGGAGTGGCTGGAGACCGCATGGCAACGGCTGGATGATCTGACCAAACCGAGACGAAGCCTCGGGCTCCTCGAGGAGCTCGCTGCGCGGTACGCGGCCATCCGGGAGGAGGCGGCGCCCGGGATCACCGGAAAGGCCGTCTTCGTTTTCGCCGGGGACCACGGGGTTGTCGACGAGGGCGTGAGCGCCTATCCCCGCGAGGTCACGGCCCTCATGGTGAACACCTTTCTGGCCGGAGGCGCGGGCATCAACGTGCTCGCCCGGAGCGCCGGGGCGGATGTCCACGTGGTGGACATCGGCATGGCCACGCCGCTGCCCGACGCGCCGGGCCTGATCCAGCGATGTGTGCGGAGGGGAACGGGGAACCTCCTTCGAGAGCCGGCCATGTCCAGGGAAGAGGCGGAGCGGGGCATCGAGGTGGGCGTCGAGATGGCCCGCACGGCCCGGGAACGGGGGGTCAGCGTCGTGGCCACGGGGGACATGGGGATCGGGAACACCACCCCCTCATCGGCCCTCTTCGCGGCGCTGCTGCCCGCCGCTCCCCGGGAGGTCACGGGCCGGGGCACGGGTCTCCAGGACGAGGGCCTGCGCCGGAAGGTGCGGGTGATCGAGAGCGCGCTGGAGCGGGCCTCGGGCGAGCTCAACGATCCCGTATCCGCCCTGGCCGCCGTGGGGGGGCTGGAGATCGCCGGCATCTGCGGTCTCTGCCTCGGCGGGGCGGCCGATCGAATGGCCGTGATGGTGGACGGGTTCATCTCCAGCGCCGGGGCCCTGATCGCCATGCGCATCAACCCCGCGGTGGCCGATTACCTGGTCTTCTCCCACCGCTCCGTCGAGAGAGGCCACCGCGTCTTCTTCGAACGCGAAGGCCTGCGTCCCGTGCTGGACCTCGACATGCGTCTCGGTGAAGGGACGGGGGCGGCCGTGGCCATGCAGATCCTGGAGGACGGGGTCCGCATCTACAACGAGATGTCCACCTTCGCGGAGGCCGGCATCGCCCCCGGCGCCTGAAAAGCAGTGAAAAGCAGGGGACGTAT
>CAYVVQ010000031.1:20405-31806 GCA_964454455.1 uncultured Desulfobacterales bacterium
ATGAAAGGACTGGTCACGGCCTTACGGACCCTCACCATCCTGCCCGTGCCCGGGCGCGAGGGTGAGGATCTCGCCTCCGCTCTCCCGTGGTTTCCCCTGGTCGGGCTCGTCCTGGGGACCCTGCTCGCCCTGTCCGGCGCACTCTGGATCCGCGCCGTTGAAGGGTGGAGCGGGGGCGGAGCGGCCCTCGTCCTGATCGCGTCGGTTCTCCTCACCCGGGGGCTCCACATGGACGGGCTGGCGGACTGGGCGGACGCCCTGGGGGGCCGGCCGGAGCGGGACACCCGCCTCGCCATCATGAAAGACCCCGGGCTGGGGGCTTTCGGGGGCGTCGCACTGGGTCTCGTCCTCATCGCCAAGTGGGCCGCCCTCCAGCGCATCCTGGACCTGGGCGATCCATGGATCCTGCTCCTCCCCTGGATCGTCACGAGGACCATGATGGCCGACCTGGCCGCTTCCCTCCCCTATGCCCGACCCGACGCGGGCACGGCCGGGCCGTTCGTGAACGGCTCCTCCGGGAGAAGGCGGTTCGCCGCCGTCCTCCTGGGCCTGCTCCTCTCCACAGCCTGGGGCGGGATCGGCCTGCTCTGTATCGCCGCGGCATGGGGCGCCACGCGACTCTTCGCACGGCACTGCAGGAAGGCCTTCGGCGGCGTCACCGGGGATCTCCTGGGCGCGCTCAACGAGATCCTGGAGACCGGGCTTATGCTGATCCTCGCCGGCTTGCCCGAAGCAACGCATCTCTGGTATACGGGAGCGGGATTTTTTTGAAAGGAGAATCACCCCCTGTGGATACGGCATCGAGAAGCGATCTTCAGCACCATCACGGCGGCCGCCCGGAACGGGACTTCGTCCGCCTTTCCGTGGAGCCGACGCCCGTGGTCGATTTCAGCGTGAATCTCAACCCGCTGGGATGCCCGGAGCTGGTTCGAAGCCGCTGGAAAGAGCTGAGGGAGGGCATCGACAGCTACCCCAGCCTCGACGGCGACGGCATCGCCACGTACCTCCGGGAGCGGCTGGGTCTCGGAAAAGAGAACGTTCTCGGCTCGAACGGCTCGACGGAGATGATCTATCTGGTCCCCAGGGCACTGGGCCTGCGGCGGGTGGCCGTCGTGAGCCCCTGTTACCACGACTACTTCCGGGCCTCGATCCTGGCCGGCGCCGATGTGCAGCGTATTCACCTGTCGCCCGACGACCGGTTCCGCCCCCTTTCCCTCGAAGGACTTGCCGCCGCCCTCGAGGATGCGGACGCCCTCTGGCTGGGGAACCCCAACAACCCCACGGGCACCTTTGCACCCCGCGAGCTCCTGTCGGATCTGGCCGAACGGTTCCCCCGGAAGCGCCTCATCGTGGACGAGGCCTTCATGCCGTTCGATGCGGCCTGGAAGGAGGAAAGCCTGGCCGTGCCGCCGGTTCTCCCGAACGTGCTCGTGATCCATTCTCTCACCAAGTTCTACGGCCTTGCCGGGCTGCGCCTCGGCGGCATCACCTCCTCCGCCGAGGTCATCGAGCGACTCCGGCGGTTCAAGGAGCCCTGGACCGTCAACAGCGTGTGCGAGGCCCTCGCCCCCCTTCTCCTGGAAACCGGGGACTACGAAGCGGAGACACGACGGCTCGTCGCCGGCGAAAGGTCGAGGCTTCTCGCCGCCCTCGGGGAGGTCGAAGGACTGACCGTGTTTCCCTCACGCGCCAACTTCCTTCTCTGCCGCTGGGACAAGGAGCCGGATCTCGATCCGCTTCTCCGCCGGCTCCTTGCCCGCGGGATCTGCGTGCGCGACTGCCGGAACTTTCCCGGGCTCGAGGCGGGGTACTTCCGCGTGGCCGTCCGAACGCCGGAGGACAACGACCGGCTCGTGGAGGAACTCGCATCCCGGGACTGAGGCTGCAATGAGCGAGCTCGCCCTCCTGACCCTGGCCGCTTTCATCCTCGACCGCCTGCTCGGAGACCCCGCCTATCCCCTGCACCCCATCCGGCTGACGGGCCGCTGGATCGACGTTCTCGAAAAGGGGCTGAGGCGGGTCGGGCTGGACGGAGTCGCAGGCGGCTGGCTGCTTGTGGTCACAACGGTCGGTGCCGTCCTGGCGCTCTTTCTTCTCTTGTCCGCCGCCGCCGAACGGCTCCACCCCTGGGCCGGCCGCCTCTTCCATCTCTATGTCCTCTACTCCTGCCTCGCGCTCGAGGACCTGTCTCGACACGTTCGGCCGGTCGCTCTCCGGCTGAAGGCGGGGGACCTGCCAGGCGCGCGCCTCGCCCTCTCCCGCGTCGTGGGCCGGGACGTGGCGGCGCTCGACCGTTGGGGCCTCGGCCGCGCGGCCGTGGAGACCCTGGCCGAGAACTTCGTGGACGGCTTTCTCTCCCCCCTGTTCTGGATCCTCCTCGGCGGGGTCCTGGCGGGGCCGATCGGCCTGCCGACCGTTCCGACCGCCGTCTGTGCCGTGCTGTCCTTCAAGGCCGCTTCCACCCTGGACTCCATGGTGGGATACCGCAACGCCCGGTACGACCGGTTCGGGCGGGCCGGGGCCCGACTGGACGACCTCATGAACTTTTTTCCCGCCCGGCTTTCCATCCCGATCCTCTTTCTCGGGGCCGCACTCTCCGGGCTGCGGCCCGCCGACGGCCTTCGTGCGGCCTCGAGGGACCGCCTCGAGCACGATTCGCCCAACGCGGCCCACGGCGAAAGCTTCGCCGCCGGAGCCCTCGGCGTCCGCCTCGGGGGGCCGACCCGCTACGGGGGGATCCTCAAGGACAAGGCCTGGCTGGGGTCCGGAACGGCGGAGGTGGACGAACGCCACGTTCTCGCCGCGGTCGCCCTGATTCGTCGATCCTCCTGGGTGGCCATGCTCGCACCGGTTTGCTTTCTGGCGTAACCCTGATATCCGCCCCAGGCATTTCAATGGGTTACGCGTATTTCTAGGGCAGATCTCAAGGTTCAGGGCTTTTTGCGCCTCCATCATCATTCCTCACCGGATCTTCCCTAATCCCGACCCGTCCGACGACAACGCCATGAGACATCGTCGACATTGCATCGGGCCATGTTGTTAATGCATCCGCTCATCATTCCATAGTTTTTCTTGACATTTGATCTATTCTCATGTAATTGCCTGTCTCAAGCTCATTATCACTGTTCACTCAGCATGAAAGGAGGGCGTATGGCCACCGCCAAGCAAATCCAGTTTCGGCTGAAACAGGCGAAGAACAAACTGCAGAGGGCCAACAAGGAGGTCTCCGCAACCAAAGCCAACGTGAAGAAGCTGGAGACCCAACTGAAGAAGGCCAAGGCGGCCGAAAAGGCGAAAAAGAAAGCCGCGCCCAAGAAGAAGGCCGCCCCGAAAAAGAAGGCTGCGCCCAAGAAAAAAGCTGCCAAGAAGAAGGCCGCGCCCAAGAAGAAAAAGAAGTAATCGTTCCGACCGCACCGGCCGACATGCTCATGTGAAGGGGGCAGAGGGGACAACCATGCCGTTGGTAGTGCGTTGTCTCAACGGCCCCCTTTTTTTTACCGGGTTCGCGAAAACCCGCTCACCCGCCGCTGGAAACGTCAGAACCTATTGATATTTCGAGGGCAGATCTCAAGGTTCAGGGCTTTTTGCGACGCCATCAGCATTCCCCCGGAACGCTCATGCCCCGGGGACGCATAGCATTCCCAACCCTTCGGTTCTCCAAGCGATTCCTATTCGGACCGGCGATACCCCGCTACGGGGACCCCCCAGGACGCGAGCTGCGCGCGCATTCGCTTCCGGTGGCTGCCGTGCCAGTAGTACCTGCCGCAGGCCGGGCACCGCCGGAACTCCGGGGCATGGCGATGGAAGACGTAGTCCGGGACCCGATCCCGGGCGGACGCGGGGTCGGCCTGCTCCAGGAGGCCGTTGCACACGGGACACCTGCGGAATGCACGTTCCGGGTCCGGCCGAATCCATCCCTCCTCCGCCAGCTGGCGGAGCTGCTCACCTACGTGGTCGAACCGGATGAACACCACGCCTGGACGGCCTTTCAGCTCCTCGCGTCGCGTGAGGAGCCGGCGGCCCCCTACCATGGGAGGAACCCGGGTCGCCTCCCCGGGAGAGGCGTGGCGGTAGTGCGTGTCGTAACCGAGGATACGCAGCCACTTGGCCAGCCTCCCCAGCATGCAGTCTGCGAAAAAACGTTCTTCCATGACCCCACCGGCCACTTGGCGCTTGCACCTCGGAGCGGCGCATCGTAAAAAGGGAAACCGAAACGGACCCGGGGCCCTGTTCCGATTCGCTCGAACGGTTCGCGGACACCCCTGGACCGAGAGCGTCCGGCCCTCCGCGGGCCTTTCCACATTCGTAGAGCATAGCGGCAAACAGCGGAGGGCACAAGGCGGACCCGGACCCGGAAGCCCGGCGCCGCGGTCCTCGTGCACTTCATGGCGGACGGGGAATGGACAAGATCCTGATCGAAGGTGGGGAGCCCCTCCACGGGCGCGTGCGGATCAGCGGCGCCAAGAACGCGGCCCTGCCGGCCCTCGCGGCGTGCCTCCTCTGCGGCGAGAAGCACGTGCTTCGAGGCGTTCCACACCTCAGGGACATCCGGACGATCCAGGAGATCATGTCCGGGATGGGCGTGGAGTTCCTGTCCGAGGACGGAGGGTGGGTCGTGGACACCTCCAACCTCCGGGACGGGGAGGCGCCCTACGACCTCGTGCGCACCATGCGCGCCTCCATCCTGCTCCTCGGCCCCCTGCTCGCCCGGTTGGGGCGGGCGCGGATCTCGCTTCCAGGCGGCTGTGCCATCGGCGCCCGCCCGGTGAACCTGCACCTGAAGGCCCTGGTCTCCATGGGCGCCGACCTCCACCTGGATCGCGGGTACATCCACGCGCGAGCGGATCGGCTGCAGGGCGCGCAGGTGTTCTTCGACATCCCCACGGTCACCGGCACGGAGAACATCATGATGGCCGCGGTCCTGGCCGAAGGTCGCAGCGTGCTCAAGAACGCCGCACGGGAACCCGAGGTGAGCGACCTCGCCGACGTGCTCCGGGGGATGGGGGCGCGGATCGAGGGGGACGGCACCGACACCATCGTGATCGACGGGGTCCGCGACCTCCATTCCACGACCCACACCGTCATTCCGGACCGGATCGAAGCGGGGACCTTCATGATCGGCGCCGCCATGACGGGCGGAGACGTGGTGGTCGAGAGGAGCCGCCCCGAGCACCTCAGCGCGGTGACCCAGAAGCTTCAATCCGTCGGCGCTGAGCTGGCGCCGGTAGACGAAGGGACCCGCGTCCGCGGTCCGTCGGAACGCGGAAGCGTGGACATCAAGACCATGCCGTTCCCGGGCTTTCCCACCGACCTCCAGGCCCAGTTCATGGCGCTCATGTGCGTGGCCAACGGCTCCAGCATCATCAAGGAGACCGTCTTCGAAAACCGCTTCATCCACGTGAGCGAGCTCAAGCGCATGGGCGCCGAGATCGAGATCAACGGCAACCAGGCCCTGGTTCGGGGTCGTGACGGGCTGCTGCCCGCCCCGGTCATGGCCACGGACCTGCGCGCCAGCGCCTCCCTGGTCCTTGCGGGCCTGGTGGCCCGGGACGGCGTCACCGAGGTGAGAAGAATCTACCACCTGGATCGCGGCTACGAGAACCTGGAGACGAAGTTCCAGGGGCTGGGCGCCCGCATCTGGAGAGAAAAGGCTTGAGATGACCCGCCGCCCCCTGGTCCCCCTCCTCCTGGCCTTCGCGGGGGGCCTGTCGGCGGCGGAAGCCCTGCCCTTGTCCGTCGTCTCCCGGACGATGTTCCCGGTGCTCCTCGTCCTGCCTCCCGTCCTGGGAGCCGCCCTCGTCCTTCGCTCCACCCGTCTCGGGCCGACCCTGCTCCTGGGTCTCTTCCTTCTTGCCGGAGCGCTTCTCTCCCTGCACGGCCGCACCCCGCAGAGCACGCTGCATTCCGCCGCGGCGGAGCGGGCACGGGTGACCGTCGAGGGGACGGTGATCGAGCCACCCCTGTACAGGGAACACGTCACCCGCTTTCCGGTTCGCGTGGACCGTGTTTTGTCCCAGGGGTCTGCCGGCGGGGAGGGAGAACGGCTCTACGTGGCTGTCTACCGCAACGCACCCGAGCTTCGTCCGGGACAGCGGGTTCGATTTCCCGCCCGCCTGCGCCTGTTTCGCAACTTCCACAACCCAGGCTGCTACGACTACGAGAGCGCCATGAGCATCCGCGGATTCTCCTGCGCCGCGTCGGTCTCGGACGGCCGCAGGGTGGTCTCCATGGCCACGGCTGGAACGCTCGGCTGGATGGAGAGTCGCATAGAGAAGCTGCGAGGCCCGTTGAGGGACTGGATTCGAAGGACGCTACCGGAGTCCGAACGGGGACTGCTGCGCGCCCTCATCCTCGGGGAGAAGCAGGAGATCACGCCCGAGGAACGGGAGGCCTTTCAGGCGGCGGGCCTGGCCCACGTCCTGGCCGTCTCGGGCCTGCACGTGGGCCTCGTGGCCTGGCTTGCGTTCTCTGCGATCCGCTGGGTCCTCTCCCGCCCCTACCGTCTTCTCCTCGCCGTAGACGTGAGAAAGGTCGCGGCCCTCGCCGCCTGCCTGCCGGTGACGGCCTACGCCCTCACGGCCGGGTTTCACGTCTCCACCCAGCGGGCCCTGATCATGGTGCTCGTCTACCTGTTCTCCGTGGCCGCCGGCCGGGAAAAGGACGTCTGGTCCACCCTGTGCCTGGCCGCGCTGCTCATCCTGGCCGCGTCGCCCCGGGCCCTCCAGACCATTTCCTTTCAGCTCTCCTTCGGTGCGGTGGTCGGCATTCTGTGGCTCGCACCGTCGATCTACAGGCGCCTGCCCAACCCCTTCGAGAAAGAGGGGCGGGTCCACGGCATGGCGGGCCGCGCCACGGCCTACATGGAGGGCCTTCTGGCGGCCACCCTGGCGGCCGTCTTGTTCCTTCTGCCCCTGACGGTCTTCTACTTCCACCGCATCTCCCTGGTCTCGGTGCCGGCGAATCTCGCGGTCACACCGCTCCTGGGCCTGTGGGTCCTTCCCCTCGGCCTCCTGTCCGCCCTGCTCTTCCCCCTGCTTCCCCCCGTCGCCGATCTGCTTCTCACGGGCGCGTCGCTGGGGGCGTCCGCCATGACGGCCGCAGCGCGGTTCTTTGCCGGTCTGGACCGGGCTGCGGTCTGGGTACTCACACCCAACCGGCTCGAGCTTTTCCTCCTCTACGCCGTGCTGGTCTCCGGAATCTTCGCTCTCCGGGGAAGGTTACGCCCTTTGTTCCTGATCTCCTGCCTGGTGCTGGCGGCGGACGTCGGGTACTGGGTTCACGAGACCACCCTCCGGCGGGACCTCCGGGTCACCTACCTGGACGTGGGGCAGGGAAACGCCGCCCTGGTCCAGTTCCCCCATGGGAAGCGCATGCTCGTGGACGGAGGCGGGTTTCGGCTGGGGCACTTCGACGTGGGCCGCATGGTGGTCGCCCCCTATCTCTGGCGACAAAAGATCGGCCGCATCCACACCCTGGTTCTCTCGCACCCCGAGGCCGATCACATGAACGGCCTGGGGTTCATTGCGGAGCATTTCTCACCCGACACCCTCTGGTACAGCGGGGAGCGGGTGGAGAGCGAGTCGTACCGCCGGTTCATGGCCCTGGTCCATGCCGCCCGAGTCGACGTCAAGACGCCCGGGGATCCCGGCATCCCGGACGAGATCGAAGGCGTCCGGGTGGAGCTCCTGCATCCCCTCCGGGAGACGATGGGGGCCGAGGGTCTCTCCCGTCTCGACACCAACGACCGCTCCCTGGTCCTCCGCCTCTCCCACGACGGGGCCTCCTTTCTCTTTCCCGGAGATATCGGGAGCCTGGTCGAAGCCATGCTGGTGCGACGGTTCGGCGAACGGCTCCGGAGCGACGTGCTTCTCGCCCCTCACCACGGCAGCAACACCTCCAGCTGCACAGCGTTCCTCGAACACGTGCGGCCGACCTGGTGCGTGATCTCCGCCGGCTTCGGCAACCGGTTCGGTTTTCCCCACCCGGAGGTCCTGGATCGCCTGCGCGAGGCGGGGGTTCTCATCGCCCGGACCGATCGTCACGGCGCCATCCGGATGGTCGCCTCCCGTGGATCCCTGTCCGCGGAGGGGACCCTCCGCAAGACACCGGCTGGAGGCCCGACGAAGGATTGACGTTGCGCCAGCCGGGTAGGGAGACTATTTTGTACGGAAGACGACAACAACCCATTCGAAGGGGGATCCCCATGCGAAGCTTTCCGCGTGCACTCACGGCGATCATCCTCGTCCTGGCCCTCTGTACGGCCGCCGGCTGCCTCTCCCGGTTCGGGTACGGAAGCATTCGCCAGGCGCCCGAAGACAAGTCCATCCAGAACCTGGTCAGCAACTGGAAGGACTACCACGTATCCTACTCCGGGCTCCACCCCGGTCAGCCCTCCGGGCTCATGTTCGATCCCCGGCACGACGATCGGGCGCTCAAAGGGGAACGCTGGTATCCCGTCCGGGACCGCGCAACCATCGAGGAGATCGTCATGTGGCTCCAACAGATCGACGCGTTCCCGCCCCGGCTGCTGAGGCTCCTCGGGCCGGAGGGCATCGTCTACGGGTACGTCTACACAGGCTGGAATCAAGTGGTGGCTCGGGCCGTGGACACCCACACCATGTACGTCTTCGATCTGCCCGCCCCCCTGCCGGACGACAAGGAGCTGCCGAACCGGTAGCGTGCGGGACCGAAGCCCCGGGAGGAAGCATGCCGGAGATCACGAGCGAAATCTGATGGAGTCGCAAAAAGCCCGAAGCCTTGAGATCTGCCCAGGAATATCAACAGCTTATGGCGTTTCCAGCGGCGGGTGAGCGGGTTTTTGCGAACCCGTCAAATCTTTCAGGTGGGCGGAGGCGGCTTCACCGGGCCTAGGACGCCTACCGGCGCTCCCTGGAGCTTCTCGCCGGCCTGGACGCCGACATCCTCTGCGAAGGGCACCACGGAGTCTTCCGGGGGAAGGGCGAGGTGAGAGGCTTTATCCGGTCCTTTCTGCGCACTTGAGCGGCGTCCCGGTAACCGGTGGCGAAAGGAGAGCCATGACGGCACCCTATGAGCGACACGGTCTCATCGACCGGCAGGGGACCTGCCTGGTCCTGATCGACATCCAGGAGAAGCTCTTCCCGCTCATGCGCGAACGGGACCGGCTCCTCGAGAACAGCCTGCGCCTGGCCCGGTTCGCGGAGATCGTGAAGATTCCGGTCGTGCTGACCGAGCAGACGAAGCTCGGCGCCACCCTCTCGCAGATCCGGGAAGTCCTTCCCGGGGAGCATCCCATCGAGAAGACCGCCTTCGACTGCTTCCGGTCGGAGCCGTTTCGGGATCGAATCGAAGGCCTGGCCCCGAGGACGTTGATCCTGGCCGGGATCGAGGCGCACATCTGCGTGGCGCAGACCGCCCTCCACGCGCTGCCCGATCTCCGGGTCCACGTCATCGCGGACGCGGTCGCCGCGCGCCTTCCGGGAAACCGGCGGGTGGGTCTCGACCGCATGGCCGCCGCCGGCGTGACCGTCTCCTCCACGGAGATGTTCCTCTTCGAGCTCATGGTGGAGGCCGGAACCGACACGTTTCGGAAGGTCCTCCCCCTGGTCAAGTAGCGGGAGACACTAGCGCACCTTCCACTCCGGCTTGCGGCGGTTCAGGAAGGCGTCGATGCCCTCCCTGGCGTCCTCGGTGACGCAGAGGCCGGCGAAGAGCTCGTTGGTGTACGCCATCGCCTTTCCGTACTCCAGGTCCGCCATGCCGTAGTAGGCCTGCTTTCCCATCTGCACGGCCAGGGGGCTCTTGGCGGCGATCTTCTTCGCCAGGGCCAGGGTCTCCTCCCGGAGCTTGCCCGCGGGCGCCACCCGGTTGACCAGCCCCCACCGCTCGGCCGTCTCCGCGTCGATCATGTCCCCGGTCATGAGCAGCTCGAGACAGCGCTTTCTTCCCAGGCTCCGCGAGACCGGGACGGCCGGTCCCATACAGAACAGACCCACGTTGACCGCGGTGAACCCGATCCGGGTTCCCTCCTCCACCACGGCCAGGTCGCTCGCGGCGATGATCCCCGCGCCGTTGGCGACGGCGAACCCGTGGGCGGACGCGATGACCGGCTTCTTCAGGTCGGCGAGCACGGGAACCATCTGCTCCATGACCGCGATCCACTCCCGGTACTCCTGCTGGGTCTTCCCGTGGTACTCCGAGAGCTCGATCCCGCAGCAGAAGGCCTTGCCCGCGCCCTGGATCACCACCACCCGGGTCTCCTCCTCCTTGTCGAGTTCCGCGAGCCCGGCGCACAGCTCCCGGGCCATCCCGGTGGTGAAGGTGTTCATCTGGTCCGGCCGGTTGAGAGTGATGGTCCCGATGTGATCCTCCTGTTCGATCCCTATGGTCTCGTACGCCATGTCTCGTCTCCTTTTCCGCATGGAATGCGGGCCGGTCGACCCGGCCCCGGGTTCACGCTGGAATCCCTTTCCTCAAAGGGGGACCGGACAGATCCTCCGGGCGTTCAAGAAGCGCTCTACCGGGCGCTCCGGCGAACCGCTCCGCGGCTCCAGGGGCGCGGGCGCCCGGACCCGGACCTTTTTGCCCTCCACCACCACGAGCGCCGCCATGGGAGAGAAGAACGCCCCACCGGGCTCCACGCGAAGCTCTCCCTCGGGAAACACGTTTCGCCACGGCTCGAGACGCTCCGCCGTCCGGAGGAGGTCCGGAGCGCCCGTCTCGCCGTCCAGGACGATGCCCGTCCCCCCGCCGGCCACCAGGATCCCGTCCCTTCCGGCGATGACCGGCCATTCCGCCGGCGTGGGGATCGTCTCCCGGGCCGCCAGGTCCCGGGGCATGTAGAACCCGCGGATGCGGGCCTGCATCCGATCCAGCGCTCGAAGCCGGGCCGCCACCCCGGATTCGGATCCCGGCGTCGTGGTCCCCTCGGGCACCACCAGCACCTCACTTCCCCAAAGGCGCTCCGGGGAGGCCGGAAGGTCCGCCCCCAAAGGAACCGCCGGCACCACGCCCGGAGGCCACCGCTTCCATTCGTCCCCGCCACGGGACTCCCGAGGCAGGCCGACACACGATGCGGGATCGGTCAGGGCGCGTCGAAGGACGAGGCCGGCCTCCTCGGCGGATCGGCACAGGAACCCTGCACCCAGCCGGCCCAGTGCGGCCAGGAGCCGGGGGTGGACGCTGAGCCCGGTGTCGAAGAGGAGGCCGTCCACGCAGTCCAGGGAGAGCAGGTCGAATGCGAGGTCGTTCAGGGCCTCCCCGTCGTACACCAGGACCGGCCCCGACTCCCCGGCCAGGTCGACCAGCTCCGCCCTTCGCTCATCCCACCACATAGGCCTCGCTCCGGCTCAGGAAGGGAAGTTCATCGCAGGAATACCACGTTTTCCGGTTCCGTCCAACCATTGACGGGTTCGCAAAAACC
>CAYVVQ010000032.1:0-5303 GCA_964454455.1 uncultured Desulfobacterales bacterium
TCCGCCGAATCGACCGGGGCTCGTTCGAGGTGCGAGTCCAGCCCCGGTCTTTCATGCTTTTGCACCGATCCCGGGAGACCAGCGAACCATGGAAAAGCATATCTGTGTCCACGGGCATTTCTACCAGCCGCCCCGCGAAAACCCCTGGCTCGAGACCGTAGAGGCCCAGGCCTCGGCCCATCCCTACCACGACTGGAACGAGCGGATCACGGCGGAGTCCTACGCCACCAACGCGGCCTCGAGAATCCTGGACCCGGAGGGCCGGATCGAGCGCATCACCAGCAACTACACCCGGATGAGCTTCAACTTCGGCCCCACCCTGCTGGCCTGGATGGAGGAGGCCGCACCCGGGGTCCACGAGCAGATCGTGGAGGCGGACCGGGAGAGCCGCGAGCGGTTCGGCGGCCACGGCTCGGCCCTGGCCCAGGCCTACAACCACATGATCATGCCCCTGGCCGACCGCCGGGACAAGGAGACCCAGGTCCTCTGGGGCATCCGGGACTTCGAGCATCGCTTCGGCCGGTTCCCCGAGGGCATGTGGCTCCCGGAGACCGCGGTGGATCTCGAGACCCTGGAGATCATGGCGGAACAGGGCATTCTCTTCACCATCCTGGCCCAGCACCAGGCGCGCAGGGTGAGAGAGAAAGGCGCCAAGTCGTGGACCGACGTGGAGGGAGGAAGCATCGACCCCACCATGGCCTACAGCGCCCTCCTGCCCTCGGGCCGCTCCCTGGCCCTCTTCTTCTACGACGGTCCCATCTCCCAGGCCGTGGCCTTCGAGAACCTCCTGAGCAGCGGCGAAAAGATGGTCAGCCGGCTCGAGCAGGGGTTCTCGGACGAACGGACCTGGCCCCAGCTGGTGCACATCGCCACGGACGGGGAGAGCTACGGCCACCACCACCGCCAGGGGGACATGGCCCTGGCCTACGCCCTGGAGACCCTCGAGGAGCGGGGCGAGGCCGCCCTGACCAACTACGGCTGGTTTCTCGAGCGGCACCCCCCCACCCACGAGGTGGAGATCGTCGAGGACAGCAGCTGGAGCTGCATCCACGGCATCGAGCGTTGGAGAAGCGACTGCGGCTGCAGCTCCGGGGGACACCCGGGATGGAACCAGGCGTGGCGCGCCCCGTTGAGAGACGCTCTGGACTGGCTGCACGACCTCCTTGCCATGAGCTTCGAGAAGCGGGCCGCCTCCCTCCTTGGGGATCCCTGGGCGGCGCGGAACGAC
The DNA here is from genome assembly GCA_964454455.1 of uncultured Desulfobacterales bacterium. Taxonomy (GTDB): domain Bacteria; phylum Desulfobacterota; class DSM-4660; order Desulfatiglandales; family HGW-15; genus JAIPEI01. The sequence continues at coordinate 1,229 of CAYVVQ010000032.1, forward strand.
TACGTCGACGTCGTGCTGGATCGATCCGACGCCTCCGTGAAGCGGTTCCTGGACCGCCACGCAGCGCGGGAGCTGAACGGCCACGAGCGCACCGAGGCCCTCGAGCTCCTGGAGATGGAGCGCCATGCCATGCTCATGTACACCAGCTGCGGCTGGTTCTTCGACGAGCTCTCGGGCATCGAGACCGTGCAGGTCATCGAGTACGCGGGACGGGCGGTCCAGCTCTGCGAGGCCGTGACCGGCGATGACCTGGAGCCGGCCTTCCTCGAACGGCTGGGCCGGGCCCGGAGCAACCTGCCCGACCCCCCGGACGGACGCGGCATCTACGAACGGTGGATCAAGCCGGCCATGCTGAACCTCCGCCGGGTGGTGGCCCATTACGCAGCCAGCTCCCTGTTCGAGGGCTACGAGAAGGAGACGGAGATCTACTGCTTCTCCGTCCGCAGCGAGGACGATTCCGAGTCAGCCGCCGGCCGGAGCCGGCTGACCACCGGCCGGGCCACGGTCTCCTCCCGGATCACGCGGGAATCCGGGACCTTCCAGTACGCATTGTTCCACCTGGGCGACCAGAACCTCCTCTGCGGGGTGGCGCCCTTTTCCGGCGAGGAGGACTACCTGGCCATGATCCGGGGCGTGACCGACGCCTTCGAGCACGCGGACTTCTCCCGGGTGGTGCTCGAGATCGAGCAGCGGTTCGGACCGGCCACCTACTCCTTGAAGAGCCTGTTCCGGGATCAGCAGATCCAGGTGACCCAGCAGGTCCTGGACGCCGTGCTCTCGGACGCCGAGGCCAGCCACCGGCAGATCTTCGAGATCCACGCCCCGCTCATGCGCTTCCTGAGCGACTCCGCCTTTCCCCAGCCCAGGGTGTTCGCCATCGCCGCGGAGTTCGTGCTCAACACCGACCTGCAACGCCGTCTTTCCGTGGAGGAGCCCGATCCCGAGGCCGTGGACACGCTTCTTCAGGAGGTTCGTCAGCTCGGGGTGGTCCTGGATAAGGACACCCTGGAGTTCGCGCTTCGCAGGAACCTCGAGCGCATGTCCCGGGCGCTCCGGGAAGCGCCCGGGGATCTCGATCGCCTCCAGCGGCTTCGAACCTGGACCGATATCGTCCATCGGGTCCCCTTCGACGTGAACCTGTTCGAGGTGCAGAACATCGGGTGGGGGCTCACCCGGGACGTCTACCCCGGCCTCGCCGAGCGGGCCGACAGCGGCGACCGGGAAGCCGCCGCGGCCGCGGACCACTACCGGGTCCTGGCCGAGGAGCTGTTCCACTTCCAACCCCTGAGAGGAACGCCGTGACCATTCCCCGCGCCACCTATCGGCTCCAGCTTCACGCCGGTTTCCGTTTCGAGGACGCCCTGGAGATCGTGGACTACCTCGAGCGGCTGGGCGTCTCCCACGTTTACGCGTCCCCCGTGTTCCAGGCCCGGGAGGGGAGCACCCACGGGTACGACGCCGTGGACCTGAATCGGGTGAACCCGGAGCTGGGGACCCAGGAGGAGTTGGAGGCGCTCTTCGAGCGCGTCCGGGAGAAGAAAATGGGTTGGCTCCAGGACCTCGTGGCCAACCACATGGCGTTTCACGGGGAAAACCCCATGCTCGTGGACGTGCTCGAGCACGGGCCGGTCTCGGCGTATCGTGATGTCTTCGACATCGAGTGGGACCATCCCTACGAGTCCATGAACGGCCGCGTGCTGGCCCCCTTTCTGGGCTCGCTGTCCGGGCGGGCCCTGGAGAAGGGGGAGATCTCCCTCCGATACGGGGCCGGAGGCCTCACCTTCCACTACTACGAGCACGCCTTTCCCGCGGCCCTGTCCTCCTACCCGGACCTGTTCTCCCACGACCTGGGACGCCTGAAGCTGGAGCTGGGCGAGGATCACCCCGCCTGGATCCAGCTTCTCGGGATCCTCTACGTACTGCGCACGCTCGACTCGGTCGACGATCCCGAGGAGCGCGCCACCCAGGCGCGTTTCGCCAAGCGGTCCCTCTGGACCCTGTACCGCGGGGAGAAGGCGTTTCGAGCCTTCACGGACGCCAACCTGGAGGCGTTCAACGGCGAGCCCGGAAACCCGCGCTCCTTCGACCGCCTGGAGGCCCTGCTCCTGAAGCAGCACTTCCGGCTCTCCTTCTGGAAGGTGGCCACCGAGGAGATCAACTACCGGCGGTTCTTCAACATCAACGAGCTGATCTGCCTCCGGCAGGAGGACCGGAGGGTGTTCGACCTCACCCACGGCCTGGTGCTCCGCTGGCTGGACCGGGGAACGGTGTCCGGGCTTCGGATCGACCACATCGACGGTTTCTACGATCCCCTCTCCTACCTGGAGGCCCTTCGCGAACGAATGGGGGACGGCTACCTCCTGGTGGAAAAGATCCTCGAGTCCGAAGAGACCCTCCCCGACGCCTTCCCGGTCCACGGGACCACGGGCTACGACTTCCTCAACCGGGTCAACGAGCTCCTCTGCTCCTCCCGGCATCGTAAGGGGCTGACCCGGACCTACCGCCGGTTCACCGGGCTGACGGCGGATCCCGGCGTCCTGGTGGTGGAAAAGAAGCGGCTGATCATTCAGCGGGAGATGGCCGGCGAGGTGGACAACCTGGCTCGGGCTTTGAAAAGCCTGGCGGCCGAGGACCGCTTCGCCAGGGACATCACCATGCACGGCCTCAAGGCCGCCCTGATCGAGGTGCTGGCGCGGTTCCCGGTCTACCGGACCTACGCCTCGGAAGAGGGTCACGCGCCGGCGGACCACGCCTTCACCGAGCACGCCCTCGAAGGCGCAAGGGAGGCTCGTCCCGACCTCGACGGGGAGATCGGGTTTCTCGAGGCCTTTCTCCTGCTCCGCGACCGGGACCGGATGCCCGAGGAGAAACGGGCACACCTGATCCAGTTCGTCCGCAGGTTTCAGCAGGTCACCGGGCCCCTCATGGCCAAGGGCTTCGAGGACACGGCCCTCTATGTCTTCAACCGCTTCATCTCGCTCAACGAGGTGGGCGGCGACCTGGATCGGATCGGCCGGTCTCCTTCCTCGTTCCACCGGTGCATCCGGAAACGCCACCGGAAGTGGCCCCACGCCATGAACGCGACGGCCACCCACGACACCAAGCGGGGAGAGGACGTGCGCGCCCGCCTGGACGTCCTCTCCGAGCTGTCCGGGGAGTGGGCGACCCTGGTCAGGACCTGGGGTGCGCTCAACCGGTCCTTCAAGACCCGTGTCGAGCACCGGCCGGCCCCGGACGCCAACGACGAGTACTTCCTCTACCAGACCCTGCTCGGCGCCTGGCCCCTCCGGGACGAGGAGGTGCCCGCCTTCCGGGAGCGGATCCGCGCCTACCTGATCAAGGCCGTGCGCGAGGCCAAGGTCCACACCGCCTGGATCGAGCCGGACTCGGCCTACGAGGAAGCCTTTGTCTCATTCTTCGACTCCCTGATGGATCGGCACGGAGACGGGACCTTTCTCGGAAGCTTTCTTCCCTTCTGTCGCAGGGTCTCCCGGTTGGGGCTGACCAACAGCCTTGCCCAGCTGCTCCTCAAGCTCACCCTGCCCGGCGTGCCGGACCTCTACCAGGGGACCGAGCTCTGGGACTTCAGTCTGGTCGATCCGGACAACCGGCGCCCGGTGGCGTTCGAGCCGAGGCGGGCCTTTCTCGAGGAGCTTCGAGGGAGGGGCCGCGCCGGAACCGGACCGCTCCTCCAGGACCTCCTGCAGGATCCCAGGGACGGCCGGGTGAAGATGTACCTGGTCTTCAAGGTCCTCTCCTTCCGCAAGAGGCACCCGGACCTGTTCGATCGCGGCGAATACCTTGCGCTCTCCACGTCCGGCGCCCAGCGCGGCAGGGTCGTGGCCTTTGCCCGGCGTCTGGAGAACCGCTGGCTGCTGACGGCCGTCCCCCGCCTGCCCGCCGGGCTTTCACCGGAGGGCGGATGGCCCCTGGGGGACGCGGCCTGGGGAGACACCCGGGTCAAGCTCCCCCGGGACGCCCCGCAGCGCTTTCACGACCTGCTCGGCGGGCGCCGCCTCGACACCGGGCCCAGCCTGGAGATGGCCCGCGCCACCCGCCGCTTCCCGGTGGTGCT
>CAYVVQ010000032.1:5403-31790 GCA_964454455.1 uncultured Desulfobacterales bacterium
ACCGCATTCTCGCATGCGAACGACCTGCCTGAACGGGCGGAAAGGAACCTGTCATGCCCGAGCTGCCGGACGTCGAGGTGTTCAGACGGTACGTGGAATCCACCTCCCTCCACCAGGAGATCGACCGGGTGGAGGTTCGGAGCCCTGAGCTGCTGGAGGGGATCCCGGCCTCCCGCCTGAAGAGCTCCCTCGAAGGGAGCCTCTTCTCCGACACCCGGCGCCGCGGAAAGCACCTGTTCTGCGGGCTGGAGAACGGGCGCTGGCTCGTGCTCCACTTCGGCATGACCGGGTTTCTCGCCTACTTCAAGAACGAGGAGAGACGTCCTTCCCACGCCCGCCTCCTCATCCGCTTCTCCAACGGGTACGCCCTCGCATACGACTGCCAGCGCAAGCTCGGCAAGATCGCCCTGACCGAGGACCCGGATCGGTATGCCCGGCAGGAGGAGCTCGGCCCGGACCCCCTGGGCGAAGGGTTCGACCCCGAGGCCTTCCGGAGCGCCATGGAGGGCTCCCGCGCCACGATCAAGTCCGCCCTGATGGACCAGAAGCGCATGGCCGGCATCGGGAACATCTACTCGGACGAGATCCTGTTCCAGGCGGGGATCCGGCCGGATTCCAAGGCCGACTCGCTGTCGGACGACGACATGAAGACGATCTACGAGGTCATGGTCGAACGCGTCCTTCCCGCCGCCATCGAGGCCCGGGCCCGGCCGGATCGATTTCCCGCCTCCTTCATCATCCCCCATCGCCATGGAGACGGAACCTGCCCCAACTGCGGAAAGCCGCTCGAGAAACGGAAAATCTCGGGCCGGACGAGCTTCTTCTGCACCCGCGACCAGCGGGGTTGAACCTGGAGCGGGACAATCCGCTCGAGGCCGTTGAATACAGGCTCGGCCCCATTCCCTCCTCGCTTTCTCCTGTTTATCCTGTATCCATCCATGCCCGGCGGAAAACCGAGGAGGAACGAAAGCGAAAGGAGGAACGAATATGCGACGATCGGACGAACAGATCAAAAGGGACATCAGCGAGCAGCTGGCATTCAACAAGCAAATCGATGAAGCCGCTATTCAGGTGGAGGTCTCGGACGGCCGAGTGACCCTGTCGGGAACCGTGCCCTCTTACCCCACCCTGAGCGCCGCGGAAAAGGATGCGCGAATTGTCTCCGGCGTCCAGACCGTGGAGAACAGGATCCGGGTGGAGCCTCCGACCGAGCAGCCGGCCGTTCCCGCGGACGGGGAGATCCAGGCCGCAGTGGAACGCATGCTGGTCCAGGCCCCGGATGTGAACATCCGGGACCTCGCGCTCTCCGTGAAATCCGGTGAAGTCGTTCTGGAGGGCTCCGTGGACCAGCTCTGGAAGAAGTTCAGGGCCCAGGAGGTCTCAGGCATCGTCGCGGGCGTACGGGCCATCCACAACCATCTGGTCGTGGTTCCTTCCGAGTCCGTGCTGGACAGGACCATCGGAGAGGGCATCGAGGCGGCCCTGGAAAGGATGGAGCCCGTGGACGCCGACAGAATCGACGTGGAGGTGACGGACGGTGTGGTGCGATTGACCGGGGACGTGCCGAACCAGGCCTCCCTGCTCTCTGCGGAGGACGCAGCCAGACATTCCAAGGGGGTCATCGAGGTCTACAACGAGCTTCGCGTCCAGTGATCGAGGCTTGGATTCAGGAGGAACCATGGGCGATATCCGGGTGGGTACCTGCGGTTACAGCGGGTACCGCCCCCCTTCCGGCTGGAAGGAAAGATACGAAAGCAAGCTCCAGGCTTACTCGTCCGTCTTCAGCACCGTGGAGATCAACCGCACCTTCTACGATCTGCCCATGACCAGGACCGCGGCCCGGTGGCGGGAAGAGGCCTTCGAAGGCATGGAGTTCCAGCTGAAGGCCTGGCAGGCCCTCACCCACTCCACGGACAGTCCCACCTGGCGGAAGCGGAAGGACAAGCTCACGAAGACGCAACGGGAGCGGTACGGAGACTTCCGTCCCAACCGGGAGGTGAGGTCCGCCTGGGAGGAGGTCAAGGAGAGGGCCCTGGCCATGAAGGCCAGGATCTGCGTCCTTCAGAGCCCCGCCTCCTTCGGCTGTACCGGGGGGAACGAGAAGAATTTGCGCAGGTTGCTCGGAGAGATCGACCGGGGAGGGCTCCTCCTCGGGTGGGAGCCTCGAGGCGACTGGATCGAGCACCCCGACAGGGTGCGGGACATCTGCGAGGATCTGGACCTGACCCACATCGTGGACCTGATGCGCCGGTCCCCCTTCGCCGATCACGAGGTGGGGTACATCCGTCTCCACGGGCTGAACCGCAGGGAGACCGACTACCGTTACGACTACTCCGGGGAGGAGCTGGACGCACTTGCGGCGCGGCTGCAAGATCTGGCGAAGGGGCGTGATACGGTCTACTGCATGTTCAACAACGATGCCATGTTCGAGAACGCTCGAGCCCTCGTGAAAAGGCTCTGAGCCCCAACCGCTACCAGCCCTCCTCTCCCGTCAGCGCCACGAAGCGGCAGCCCCCGAGGTTCTGCTTGGTGAGCCGCTCTCCCTGCCGGGTGATCTTGGTGAGCATCTGGCTGTAGCGGTCCCCCACGGGGATGAGGAGCCGCCCGCCGTCCGCCAGCTGCTCCAGCAGGGAATCGGGGACCTTGGGCGCGCCGGCCGTGACCATGATCGCGTCATAGGGCGCGTGCTCCGGCCAGCCCATGGTCCCGTTGGAGACGTGGTAGTGGATGTTCCCGTATCCCAGGTCGTCCAGGACCTTTTGGGCCCGCTCCTGGAGCTCCGGGAACCGCTCGACGGTGTAAACCCGGGAGGAGATCTCTGCGAGAATCGCCGCCTGGTACCCGCTTCCGGTGCCGATCTCCAGCGTCTTCTCGTCCCCGGTGAGCTCGAGGGCCTCGGTCATCAAGGCGACCATGTACGGCTGGGAAATGGTCTGCTCGAGACCGATGTGCAGGGGACGGTCGTCATAGGCCTCCGGTTCCATTCCCTTGGGCACGAAGCGATGCCTGGGGACCTTGCCCATCGCCTCGAGCACGAGCGGGTCCCGAATCCCCCGCGGAACCAGCTGCTCGGCGACCATCCTCTCTCTTTCGCGGTTCATGCTCTCCATCGTCTGCGCCTCCTGCATCCGTCTCTTGGGGCCATGCGTCCCATTCCTACACCTTTTTCCTGGCATTCAGGATCGCCTCGATGTTCTTCTCAGCCCAGTCGTCCACCCGGCGCTCCGTCTCCACGTACTCGATCAACCGGTCGGACAGGCGGCACCCTCGATCCAGGGCGTCCGCAATCTTCCCGCCCGCCTCCTTCGGCTTCATGGGGTTGACGAAAACCACACCGTCTTCCTCTCCGAACTTTTTCATGCGCAGCACCCGGGCCGCACCGCTGGTGCTCAGCACCAGGATCCCCCGCATCTCCCGGCTCTTGTACTTCTGCGAGAGGATGTACTCGAACGCCACGAGGTTCATCCCGTCCTCCAGCGGCGTCACGAGCATCACGTCCACCTCCTTCATGAACCGGTAGTTCTCCGGGGCGGGAATGCCCTGGTCCAGGTGTACGATCCCCTCCTCTTCGGGCAGGCGGTCGTTGATCTTGCCGACCTCCTCGCCCAGGTCCTCCTGAAGCTTCCGGTACTCGGGGTTGGACATCCGGCTCGGAGAGGTGACCTGGAAGAAGCAGGCGCCCCGGTCGTTCTCCCGGAGCCTGTTCCGCGCGTGCTGGTAGACCCTCAACCGCTCGATGAGCCCCTTGGTGTAGTCGCGGCGCTCCAGGCCGCCGAAGACCACCTTCCCCCGGCCGCGCTTCTCCTGGATCCACTTCCGCAGCTGTCTGCCCTCCACCTCGTGATCCAGGGTCTTCCCGGGCGCGACCTCGGCGAGGATCTTGTCCACGTCGAGGCCGATGGGGAAGGCGCCGACCGTGGTCACGCCTCCACGGCGATGGATCTCGTAGGACCGGTCACCGACCCGGATGTCCACGGGAAACCACTCCTCCAGGGCCTCGAGGTAGTTGTCGCAGTACTCCTTGGTGTGGAAGCCGATGAAGTCGTTGTGAAGCATTCCCCAGGTCACCCGCTTCAGCACGCTCTCGATGCTCTCGTCGAACGGATCGTAGACCTGGGCCTTGATCCGGCGCCGTTTGTCCTCACGAATGAGCCCCTGGATCTCGTGGATGTTGAAGAACGGGGTGTGCATGAACTGCCCCACGTGGATGTGCTTCCTGGCCTCCGGCTCGACCCCTTCCTGGCGGAGGAGGCCCTTGAAGTCCTCGGAAACCCGCATCAGGTGATAGTCCTGGTTCCAGACCACGGTCTCCTCGTTCGTCCGCATGAGGGCCCCGCTCTTCTGGATCTCGTCCAGCACGGTGTTCGCGAAGGTCAGCCCGCTGCTCGTGTACTGAACGAAGTCGCTCTTCTGGAACTCGGGTCTGGGAAACCCTCTGCTCTTCTTGTAGAACAGGGGGGGACGGGTCAGATGGATCAGCGGCCAGAGAAAACCGTTGGCGAAGCGACTGTAGTAGCTGTGCATGTGGGGGGTGTCGAAAAAGACGAACCGCATGAAGAAATCATACTCCCCGTACCGGAAGTGCATGCGGTTGTCCTGGTCGATCTCGATGTGAGGAAACCATTGGGGAGCGAGCCCCTTCTCCTCCATGCCCCGAAAAAGGTGGCTGTAATGTCCCCTGGCCACGTCCACGTCCCGGTCTCCCATGGACGAACCGAGCCAGGTGGTTCTCCACGCCCCGGGACGAAGGAGACCCGACATGGCCTGCACCAGTCCGCCCTCGCCGAACCTGGGGGGCGAAGGCCATTGGTCGTTTTCCAGGCGATGCTCCACCTGGTTCAGAAACTCGCTGGTGAAACTGAAGGGTCCTCGATTCGATACAATGACCAGATCTCTCATGCCCAATCCACCTCCACCTCGCATTCCAGGAAAAGGGCCGCGGCGAAGGCACCCGCCGGCCGGCTTCTCGGGAAGCACGGTTTCCCCTGCGCTCTTGCGCTGCGTCCCGATTGTACTCCCCATGCTGCACCTCGCAGGCCCGCACCCGCAATGGGCTCCATCCTGTATTCGAGGCCGTTGGAGACCGAAAACGACGGACCGGGGACCTTCTACTGTCTCGGGGGTGGTCCAATTCATGATCCAACCCATTGAACCGACACCGGCCTCCCTGTTCAAATGTCGAGATAGAGGAGCAAACCATGAAAAAGCCTTCGTCTGATACGTTCGTCCTTACCCGCTTTCGGTTCGACGCGGTGATCTTCGATCTGGACGGGGTCATCACCCGAACCGCCCGAGTGCATGCCGCGGCCTGGAAAGCGCTCTTCGACGAGTATCGTGAAGCATCGGACGGCCGGTGGGAGCCCTTCGACACGGACACGGACTACCCGCGGCACGTGGACGGCAAACCCCGTCTGGACGGGGTCCGAGGCTTCCTGGAATCGCGGGGCCTCGATCTGCCGGAAGGGAGCGCGGACGACCCTCCGGGCCGGACCACCGTGAACGGGCTGGGAAACCGCAAGAACGAGCTGTTCCTGGAGCGCTTGGAGCGCGACGGCGTGGATCTGTACCGGCCCGCCGTGGACTTGGTCCGCGCTCTGAAGGAGCGGGGCTTTGGAGCGGCCGTGGTCTCTTCCAGCAAGAACTGCAAGCCGGTCCTTCAGACCGCGGGCGTCGGGGACCTCTTCGACGTCCGGGTGGACGGGCTGGATTCCGAGGAGCTCGGCCTCGGCGGCAAGCCGGCGCCGGATATCTTTCTCGAAGCGGCGAAGCGCCTGAAGGTGCGGCCCGAGCGGGCCGCTGTCCTGGAGGACGCCCTGTCCGGCGTCGAGGCGGGACGGCGCGGGGGCTTCGGCCGGGTGATCGGGGTGGATCGCACGGGCCATGCGAAGGAACTCCTGGAGTCGGGCGCCGATCAGGTGGTCCGGGACCTCTCCGGGATCGAGGTCGCGGCTCGATCCACCCGGGACCTCCCCTCCGCCCTGCACGCCCTGGGAGACCTGGCGGCAAGATTCGACAAGGAATTACCGGTGATCTTCCTCGACTACGACGGCACCCTGACCCCCATCGTGGAGAAACCCGAGTGGGCGGTGCTGGGGGATGACATGCGGAGAGCGCTCGAGGCGCTGGCCGCGACCTGCACGGTCGGCGTGGTCAGCGGGAGGGACCTTCAGGACGTAAAGCGTCTCGTCGGCCTGGAAGGCATCGTCTACGCCGGAAGCCACGGATTCGACATCCTGGGACCGGAGAAGGGGCGCCTGGGCCTGCAGAAGGGCGAGAGCTACCTCGACGACCTGGACTCGGCGGAAGGCACCCTCCGGGAGAAGCTGGGGTCGATCCGGGGCTCTCTGGTGGAGCGAAAGAAGTACTCCATCGCTGTCCACTACAGAAACGTGGACGAGGAGGACGTCCCCGGGCTCGAGGAAGCGGTGGAGGAGGTCCGCGCGGGGCACCCCCGTCTGAAAACGGGTCGCGGCAAGAAGGTGATCGAGCTCCAGCCGGATATCGACTGGAACAAGGGCAGGGCCCTGCTGTGGATTCTCGAGGCCCTCGACCTGGAAGGATCCCGATGGATCCCCCTCTACATCGGGGACGACGTCACCGACGAGTACGGGTTCGGCGCGCTTCGTACGCGGGAGAACGGCGGCATGGGCATCGTGGTGACCGAGGAGGACCGCTTCAGCGAGGCCGACCTGATCCTGGGCGACCCCGAGGAGGTCCGGGTCTTTCTCGAGTCCCTGGCCTCCCTGGTCCGGGGGCACGCAGATCAGTAGGCGCAAGACAAGCCATCAGACCCAGAAGCTGGAAATCAAACGAGGAGAAGGGAAAAACAGATGACGCACCCATGGACCCTGGTCTACGAAGGCTTCGAGCCCGCCCGGGAGGGTCTGAGAGAGGCCCTCTGCACGCTGGGAAACGGGTACCTCGCCACCCGGGGAGCGGCTCCCCAGTCCCGCGCCGACGGCACCCATTACCCGGGGACCTACCTGGCGGGCGGGTACAACCGGCGGGAGACCGAGGTCTCCGGCCGAACCGTGGAAAACGAGGACCTGGTCAACCTGCCCAACTGGCTCTGCCTGACCTTTCGCTTCGAGCAGGGAGACTGGTTCTCCCTCGAGGACGTGGAGATCCTCCGCTACCGCCAGGAGCTGGACCTGTACCAGGGGATCCTCCACCGCACCGTGGTCTTCAAGGACGACCGGGACCGGAAGGCCATGCTTCGGGAAAGGCGGGTGGTCCACATGGGGGAGCCTCACCTGGCCGCCCTGGAGCTTCGCATCACCCCCGAGAACTGGTCCGGGGCCGTGGAGATCCGAACCGCCCTGGACGGGCGGGTGAGAAACGAGGGCGTCGAACGCTACCAGGGGCTGAACAACGACCATCTGGTCCCGCTCTCGACCGAACCCGTGGACGAGGAGACCCTGTTCCTGAAGGTGGAGACCAACCAGTCCGGGCTGCGCGTGGCCCAGGCGGCCAGGACGCGGGTCTACCAGGGGGGACATCTCCTTCGACCCGAACGGGGTCTGGTGCAGGAGGAGGGCTGGATCGCCCAGGAGTTCAGCGTCCGGCTGGAGAGCCGGGAGGAGGTGCGCGTGGAGAAGGTTCTGGCCCTGTACACCTCCCGCGACAACGCCTCCTCCGAGTGCGGGCTCGAGGCGAGAAAGCTGGCGTCCCGGGCCGACGCCTTCGAGGGACTCCTGGCATCCCACACCCGGGCCTGGAGCCACCTGTGGCGGGATTTCGACATGGCGTTCGAGCACCGGGACCCTGAAAAGAGCGACTTGACCGCCATGATCCTGCGATTGAACATCTTTCACCTGCTCCAGACCGCCTCCACCCACACCATGGACATGGACGTGGGGATCCCCTCGCGAGGGTGGCACGGAGAGGCCTACCGGGGGCACATCTTCTGGGACGAGCTGTTCATCTTTCCCTTTCTGAACCTGCGTCTCTCCGAGATCACCCGGTCTCTCCTCCTTTACCGGTACCGCCGCCTGAACGAGGCCCGGGCGGCGGCACGCGCAGAAGGATATCGGGGGGCCATGTATCCATGGCAGAGCGGGAGCAACGGCCGCGAGGAGAGCCAGAAGCTCCACCTCAACCCCAAGTCGGGGCGCTGGATCCCGGACAACTCCCGCCGCCAGCGCCACGTCAACGCGGCCATCGCCTACAACGTGATCCAGTACTACGAGATCACCGGGGATTGGGAGTTCCTGTCCACGTACGGCGCCGAGATGCTCCTCGAGATCGCCCGGTTCTGGGCCGACATCGCGCAGTTCGACGAGGAGCGGGAGCGCTACGAGATTCGAGGGGTCATGGGCCCGGACGAGTACCACGACGGGTACCCCTGGTCCGAGGAACCCGGCCTGAACAACAACGCCTACACCAACGTCATGGCGGCCTGGGTCCTCACCGAGGCCCTCGACGTGCTCGAGATCCTGCCTCAGGAGCGAAGGCGCGAGCTCACGGAGACCCTGGCGCTGGAGAAAGAGGAGCTCGAGCGGTGGGACGACGTCAGCCGGAGGCTCTGCGTGGTCTTCCAGGACGGCGGCATCATCAGCCAGTTCGAGGGGTACGACGACCTGGAGGAGTTCGACTGGGAGGGGTACCGGGAGAGGTACGGGGACATCCAGCGGCTGGACCGCATCCTCGAGGCCGAGGACGACACGCCGAACCGGTACAAGGCCTCCAAGCAGGCCGACGTTCTGATGCTGTTCTATCTCTTCTCCGCCGAGGAGCTGAAGCGGATCTTCGACCGGCTCGGCTACGGGTTCGACCCGCAGACCATCCCCAGGAACATCCGCTACTACAACCGTCGCACCTCACACGGATCCACCCTGAGCCGGATGGTCCACTCGAGCATCCTGGGCCGGGCCAGCCGGGAGGAGTCGTGGCCCCTGTTCGAGTCGGCCCTGAAAAGCGACTATGAGGACATTCAAGGTGGCACCACGCCGGAAGGTATCCACCTGGGGGCCATGGCGGGCAGCGTGAACATCCTGCTCCAGACCTACACGGACATCGAAGCCTGCCGGGGTGTGCTCCGGTTCAACCCCCGCCTGCCCAGGGAGATGGGGAGGCTCTCCATGAACATCCGCTACCGCTGCCACACCCTGCACGTGGACGTCACACAGGATCACCTGAAGATCACGGCGGGCGACGCCGTGGACGAGCCGATCCGGATCGGTTTCAAGGGAGAGGAGCTCGATCTGGGAAAGAATCAGACCAGGACCTTCGATCTATGACGGACGCCCGCTTCATCAGGACCCGGGACCTTTCTCGAGAAGCTCGAGAAACCCGTCCTCGTCCAGCACGGGCGTGTTGTGCCGCCGGGCGTCTTCCTGCTTGGCGCTGCCGGGATTGGACCCCACCACCAGGTAGTCCGTGTTGCCCGACACGCTGGAGGTGGGGTTGCCCCCCTGCGCTCGGACGGCCTCCTCCGCCTCCTCCCGGGTCATGGCGTCCAGCTCCCCGGTGATCACGACGGTCAACCCCTCCAAGCGGTCTCCCTGGTCCTCGGTCTTCGGGTTCAAGCCCTCCTGCTTCAGCTCCTTCAAGAGCCGCCTGTTCTTCTCGCTGGAGAACCAGTCGGCAATGGCCTCGGCCATGGTACGCCCCATCCCCGGAACGCTCTCCAGGTCCCTCGTCTCGGCGGCCGCCAACCGGTCCATGCTCCCGAAGGCACGGGCCAGGTCCTCCGCCGCGGCCCGGCCCACGTGCGGGATGCCCAGCCCGTAAATGAGCTTGGGGAGGGTCGCCCTCTCCTTGCTCCTCGCGATGGCGTTCACCAGGTTCCCGGCGCTCTTCTCGGCCATCCGGTCCAGGGCCGCCACCTGCTCCACGTCGAGGCCGAAGAGGTCCGCCAGATCCTCCACCATGCCCCGGTCCACCAGCTGATCCACCGTCTTCTCGCCGAGGCCCTCGATGTCCAGGGCCTCCTTGGAGCCGAAGTGGATGATCCGCTGCTTGAGCTGGGCCGGGCAGGAGGCGTTGACGCAGCGGGTCACGGCCTCGCCTTCCGGCCTGGACACCTTTCCTCCGCAGACCGGGCATTTCCCCGGCAGGGTGTACTCCTCCTCGCTCCCGTTTCGCTTGCCCTCGATCACCCGGACCACGTGCGGGATGACGTCGCCGGCGCGCTCCACCAGCACGTGGTCTCCCACGCGGATGTCCTTGCGGTCCACCTCGTCCTGGTTGTGCAGGCTCACGTGGGTGACCTCCACGCCGCCGATCCGAACCGGCTCCAGCGTGGCCACTGGGGTGAGGGCCCCGGTTCTGCCCACCGAGGCCTCGATGCGCTCGATCCGGGTGGTGCGCCGCTTGGACGGGAACTTCCAGGCCACGGCCCAGCGGGGGTTGGAGGCGCGGGTGCCCAGGGTCTCGTGTCCCCGGAGATCGTTCACCTTGAACACGCACCCGTCGATCTCGTAGGGCAAATCATCCCGCTTCTCCCGAATCTCGTGATACCAGTCCGCGGCCTCGTCCGGTGAGCGCAGCCGCACGGCCAGATCGTTGGTCTTGAGCCCCAGCTTCGAGAGGAGCCCGAGGCACTGCCACTGGGAGTCGGGGCGCGAGCTCGAGGAGGGGGCGATCTCCCAGAAGAAGATGCGCAGGGGACGCTTTGCAGTGATCCGGGGATCCAGCTGCCGGAGGGATCCGGCGGCGGCGTTGCGGGGGTTGGCAAAGGTCCGTTTCCCGGCATTCTCCAGCTCCCGGTTGAAGGCCTCGAACTCCTTCTTCTCCATGTACACCTCTCCCCGAACCACCAGGTGGTCGGGAACGGAGGCGTCCGTGTCCGAGCGAAGTCGCAGCAGGACCTCTCGAATGGTACGGATGTTGGCGGTCACGTCCTCGCCGGTGGTCCCGTCGCCCCGGGTCGCACCGGTGGCGAGACGTCCTCGGTCGTAGACCAGCTCCACGCTCGCCCCGTCGTACTTGGGCTCGGCCACCACGGAGACCCGCTCCTTTGCCAGCTCCTTTCGGCAGGTGTCGTAGAACCTGCGGAATGCCTCCTCCTGCTGAACCGCCTGGAGGCTGAGCATGGGCGTCTCGTGCTCGACGGTTCCCAGCTCCTCCAGGGGCTCGCTGCCCACGCGCCGGGTAGGGCTGTCCGGGGTCACCAGGTCCGGGTAGGTCTCCTCGATCTCCTGGAGCTCCCTCTTCAGCCCGTCGTACTCCTCGTCCGAGACCACCGGGTCGTTCTTCACGTAGTAGCGGTAGTTGTGGTAGGCGATCTCCTCTCGCAGCTCTTCCGCCCGCTTTTCGGCATTCTTCTTGTCCATGGCCTCCTCGCCCCTACTTCTTCCCCAAATGCTTCCGCAGCCGCTTCACGGTCCGGGTGTTGAGCACGTCCTCCTTCTCCAGCCACCCTCTCCGGGCCACGAGCAGGGCGTAGCGCATGAAGTCGAACTCCACGTGGTGGTGGGCGTCCGTGGCCAGGGCGAACCGGACGCCCGCCTCCCGGGCTCGCTTGCACAGGGTGTCGGGCAGATCCATCCGGTCGGGCTGGCCGTTGATCTCCAGGCAGACCCCCCGGTCGCCGCAGGCCTCGAACACCCGGTCGTGGTCGAACCGGATGGGGTCCCGGCTCCCGATCATCCGCCCCGTCGGGTGTCCGATGCAGTGGACCACGCCGCTATCCACGGCCGCCAGGAGCCGGTCGGTCATCTCCTTCTCGTCCAGCTTGAAGTAGGAATGGACGCTCGCCACCACCCAATCCAGCTTCTCCAGGGCCTTCACGTCCAAGTCCAGCCTGCCGCTCTTGAGGATATCCACCTCGATCCCGGCCAGGACCCAGATGTCGTCGTACTGCCCGTCCGCCTCTCGGATCTTTTCCGCGTGGGCTTTCAAGTCGTCCTCGTCCAGCCCCTTGGCCATGCTCAGCGCCTTGGAGTGCTCGGTCACCGCGACAAATTCGTACCCCCTCTCCCGGGCCGCCTCCACCATCTCCTCGAGGCTCTCCCGCCCGTCCGTGCGCTCGGTGTGGCTGTGGAAATCGCCCCGGATCTGCTTCTCCGTGATCAGGTCGGGCAGCCGGTCCTCCTCCGCGGCCTCGATCTCCCCCCGGTCCTCGCGCAGCTCCGGCGGGATCCAGGGCAGGTTCAGCCGATGGTAGACGGACGCCTCCGTCTTGCCCGCCAGGCGATTCTCCCCCTTGAACAGGCCGTACTCGTTGAGCTTCCAGTCATTGGCCCGGGCAAGCCTGCGAACGGCGATGTTGTGCGCCTTGGAGCCGGTGAAGTAGGCCAGGGCCGACCCGAAGGCCGCGGGGTCGAAGAAACGGATGTCCACCTGGAGCCCGCTTTCCAGGCGGACGCTCATCTTCTCCTCGCCCCGTCCGATCACCTCCACGACCGGGTCGTGCCCGGCCACCGATTCCGTGACCCGCTTTCGATCGTCCGCCTGGACCAGGATGTCGAGGTCGCCCACGGTCTCCTTTCCCCGCCGGAAGCTCCCCGCCACCTCCCACTGCTTCACTGCGTCCATGCCGTCCAGGAGCTTCCCCAGGGACTCGGCATACTGGGCGGCGGTGTGGTAGGGAATGCGGCCGGTGGAGGACGCCAGGGTCTCGATCCCCTCCAGGATCTTCTCCTCGGTCTTGGCCCCCATGCCCTCGAGATCCCGGATCTTCTTCTCCTCGGCCGCCTTCCGCAGGTCGTCCAGGGACTGGATCTCGAGCTCCCGGTAGAGCTGGGAGGCCTTGCGCGGGCCGAGCTGGGGAACCTGCAAGAGCTCGGTCAGCCCCTCGGGGATCTCCTCCCGCAGGTCCTCGAGCCGCTTGCAGGTTCCGCGCTCCACGATCTCGCGGACCTTCTCCGCCGTGCTTTTGCCGATGTTGGGAAGCTCTGTGAGGTCTGCGTCCCGCGCGACCATCTCCTCGAGGCGCTGCGGAAGCTCGCTCACGGTCCGGGCGGCGTTCCTGTAGGAGCGGACGCGAAACTCGTTTCCGCCTTTCAGCTCCAGCAGGTCCGCGATCTCGCTGAAAATCTCCGCAATGCGGGCGTTTTCCATGATTCCCCTCTACAGCTGTTGTTCCACCGGGATCACCGCCGCGCGGAGGTGGGCGTGGGACGATTTCTCGTCCCGAAAGGCTTTCACCTCCTCGAGGAGCTCCGAGACACGCTCGTCCTCCACCAGGGCCTGGACCACGGTCATGTTGCCCGGGTACACCTTGCTCCCGTAGTGCTTCCCGTCCAGGTCCCTTCCGTGGGTCATGGGATGCAGGACGAAGTCGGAGACCTCGTGCCGGTCGAGGATCCGCTCGACCGCATCGGAAAACTCGTGGTGAAAGGTCAGGTGGAGCAGCTTCATGACGCCTCCTTGTCCCCGTCCACCCGCTTCCTGCCGAAAAGGGTCTCCTGGAGGCCGTGAATCAGGGTGAACACCACCGGCAGGATGAGAAGCGTCAGACCGGTGGTGGCGAGGAGCCCGGCGGAAACGGCCACGCCCATGGGGGCGCGCGCCTCCCCGCCGGCCCCGTACCCGAGGGCGATGGGGAGGATCCCCAGCACCGTGGACACGGTGGTCATGACCACCGGGCGGAAACGCACCCGGGCCGCGTTCTTCGCCGCCTCCATGGCCTCTTCCCCCCTCGCGATGAGGACGTTCGTGTAGTCGATCATGAGGATGGCGTTCTTGGTGGCCATGCCCGTGAGCATGATCAGGCCGATGAAGGAGACGATCCCGAAGGGCATGTCGAGCGCCCAGAGGGCCCCGAAGGCCCCGACCATGGCGAGCGGGAGGGTGAGGAGCATGGTGAAGGGGTGAAGAAACGACTCGAACTGGGCCGCCAGGATCAGATAGATGAAGGCCACGGAGAACATGATGGTCACGGTGAGGCTCCGGAAGGACTCTTGAAAGTCCTGGGTCTCACCGGCGAAGTCGTACGAGAACTCTGCGGGCAGAGCGCTCTCGAGGTGCCGGGTCAGGACCTCCACGGCATCGCCCAGCGCCACCCCGGGCGGGAGCGAGGCAGAGAGGGTGGCGGCCCGCATCCGATCGTGGTGGGGAATGGCCGAGGGCCCTACGGTCTCCTCCATCCGGATGAGGTTGTCCAGGCTGACCAGCTCCCCGACGGCGCTCCGGACGTAGAGGCGTGCGAGATCCCCGGGTACCATGCGCCCCTTGCTCGACACCTCGGTGATGACCTCGAAGCGCTCGCTCTCCCGTTCGATCTCCGAGATGTCGGGTTCGCCGAGAAGCAACCGCATGGTGTTGGAGATGGCCGCCACCGAGACGCCCATCTGGGACGCGCGTTCCCTCAGAATCCGCACCTCCACCTGCGGCTTGTTCATCTTCAGGTCGGATCGCACGCCGGTGAACAGGTCCTGCCGGCGCATCCAGGCCATGACCTGCTCCTGGCGCTCGGCCAGGGACACGATGCTCGTGTGCATGAGCTTGAGCTGGATCGGAGCCCCCGCCTGGATCGCCCCGACGGAGGCCTCCACCACGTAGGCCCGGCCTCCGGGGATGCTCGACAGCCGTTTCCGGACCTCCTGGGCCACCCGGCTCTGATGCTTCTCCCGCCCCTGCCGGGGGGTGAGGCTCACGAACACGACCCCCTCGTTCACCTTGCCGGGTCCCCCGCCCTGGGCCAGCCCCACGGCCAGGAACTGGTGCTCCACCTCCGGCGTACGTTCCAGCACCCGCTCGATCCTCCGGGCGAAGGCGTCCGTCTGGGACAGGGTGGCGCCCTCGGGCGTCTCGAAGGAGATGACGAACTGGGACCGGTCCGCGGTGGGCGAGAACTCCCGGGGCAGCTGGCCGAAGCACCAGGCGCCCGCGGCCAGGGCCGCGGCTCCGAGCAGAACGGTCAGGAGCCTGTGATCGAAGGCGCTCCGGAGAACCCGTTCATAGGCGGATTCCAGTCCGCCGAAGGCCGCGTCGAACCAGCGGAACAGGGCCCGTTTCCTTCCGGTGGCTCGGAGAAAGCGCGAGGCGAGCATGGCGGTGAGCGAAAGAGCGGTCACAGTGGAGAAGATCACCGTGAACGCCACCCCCAGGCCGAACTCGTAGAAGAAGCGGCCGATGAGGCCGGAGGTGAAGGCCACGGGGATGAACACGGCGCAGAGCGAGAGCGTGTTGGCGATGGCGGCGAACGCCACCTCCGTGGTCCCCACCCGGGCGGCCGGCACCGGATCGGTGCCTTGTTCCAGGTGGCGGTAGCTGCTCTCCAGCACCACGATGGTGTCATCGATCACGATCCCGATGGCGAGGATCAGGGCCAGCATGGTGAGGGTGTTCACGCTGAAGCCCAGAAGGTTCATCATCGCCACCCCCCCGAACAGGGAGGTGGGGATGGCCAGGGCCGTGATCAGGGTGCCGGAGAAGCTGTGGAGGAACCCCAGCACCACCAGAACCACCAGGCCCGTGGCGATCCCGATGGTGACCACCAGGTCGTTGATGGAGGCCTCCACGAAGTCCGAGTCGTCCGAGGCCACGGTGTAGGTCAGCCCGGGAGGAAAGTCCCGGGCCACGGCGCGCATCCGCTCCCGAATGCGATCCGCCAGTGCCACCGTGTTGGCGCCGCTCTGCTTGACCACGCCCAGGCCCACGGTCTTCCCCCCTTTGAAGCGGGCCACCTGGCGGTCGTCCTCCGCCCCGGCGCGCACCGTTCCCACGTCCCGGACCCGGACAGGGCCGTCGTTTCGATACACCACGATCAGGTCGCCGATGGGCTCGTGGGACGCGAACCGGCCCCGGGTCTTCACCAGGAACTCCCGGGCCTCGCTCTCGATCCTCCCCGACGGGATGTCCACGTTGTTCCGCTGGATGGTCCCCACCACCTCCTGTACGGTCAGTCCGTACGCAGCGAGCCGCTCGGGATCGAGGGCGACCCGCGCCGCATAGCGCCGCTCCCCGCCGATCTGGACCCGGCCCGCCCCGCGGAGGTTCTCCAGGCGCGGCTTGATCACCTCGTCGGCGTACCGACTCATCCGCATCGGATCCCATCGCTCGTCGCCCCTCAGTGCGATCCACATGATGGCCCGGGCGTCCGGATCCAGCTTCCTCACGATCGGGGACTCGATCCCGTCGGGGAGCTCGCGAAGGGCCCGGTTGACGCGGTCCCGCACGTCCTGGGCGGCCACGTCGATGTCCCGCCAGAGCTCGAACTCCGCAATCACCGTTCCCACCTGCTCTCTGGCGGTGGAGGTGAGCGTCTTCAGCCCTTCCACCGTGTTGATCTCCTCCTCGAGGGGCTCGAGGATCTCGGACTCGATCACCTCGGGCTCCGCCCCGGGAAGGACCACGTTCACGCTGACGATGGGGAACTCGATGTCCGGGTACTCCCGGACCGGCATGTTGAAGTAGCCGTAGACGCCGAAGATGGCGACCGCGATGAACGCCACCACCGTCAGCACGGGGCGCCGAATGCAGAAGTTCCAGATCATGAGGATCCGCTCCCGTCCGGTCGGCCTCCGATCTCCTCCACGAGGTCCCCGTCCTGCAGCCGCAGGTGCCCCTTTCGAACGACGGCCTCCCCGGGCTCGAGCCCTCTCACGATCTCCACGGTGCCCACCCTGCGAAGGCCGATCTTGACGGACCTACGGCGTGCCCTGCCCCCTTCCACCACGAACACCGCGTACCCCTCCCGGAGGGCCACCAGCGCCTCCTCCGGGACCGCCGGACGGTCCTCCCGCCTGGAGACGATGATCAGGACCCTGGCGAACATGCCGGGCTTCAGGAGGTTCTCCGGATCGTCGATCGCCGCCTTGACCTGAAACCCCCGCGTCCTGGGATCCAGCTCGGGGCTCACGAAGAACACCCGCCCGGAAAAGGAGCGGTCGGGGTGCGCATCCACGGAGATCTCCGCGGATTGGCCCGGTTTCACGACGCCGGCGTACCGTCCGGGGGCCCTGAAGGCCGCCTCCTTTCCCTGGTCCCGGTACAGGGTCACCAGGGCCTGGCCCGGCTGCACGAGATCCCCCGGGTCCACCAGCCGCTCCGAGAGCACGCCCGGGAACGGCGCCCGGATGCGGGTGTCCTCGATCCGCTCCCGCACCACCTCGACCGCGGCCTGCAACCGCTCCACCTCCGCCCGGGCGACCTCGAGCTCCGTCCGGACACGGTCCCACCGATCCTTGGCGATCACCCTTCGCTCCCAGAGGGATTCGAGCCTTCGGTGGTCGGCCTGCGCGTTCTCGAGCCGGGCCCGGGCCGCGTCCAGCCCCCGCTTCCGCTCATTCAGCCGCTGGCGTAGTTGATCGTCCTCCAGGAGGAAGAGCAGCTCTCTCCCCTCCACCTCCATCCCTTCCCTCGCAGGGGCTTCCCTCACGATGCCCGCAGTCTCCGGTCGAATCACGACCGCCTCGACCGCGTCCACGCTCCCGACGCCCCGCACGGTCTCTCGAAAGGTTTCGGAGCGAACCCTCGAGACCTCCACGGAAACGGGGGTTTTTCCTGTCCCCTCCGCCTGCTTTTCGTCGGGCTCGGAGCAGCCCGCGGCCCACATCACTGCCAGGATCAGTGCAGCCGGGATGCCCGGGTGCGCCCATGTCCTCCATCCTCGACCAAGTCCTGAGTTCTTCACCTCGCCGGTTGTCCTCCTCACTCCTTTTTGCATCGTGGCCATCCGTCCCAGCCTGGACCATGGAAGGGACCGGGTGAATGGGTGTGAACGTGTATTCCTGGTGCCCCCGGGTGGTATTCGCGCTTCGTTTGCACCTTCATTTTCCCCGTGCGATATGCTAAGGTCGAACCGGTTTCTCAGGACGATTCGAAACGGGTTCGGAGCCGGGACCCGTTCCTGGTCCGAGCCGTTCCGCAATGCCCGGACCTCCGGAAGGAATGACCCAGATGGACGCCGCCTCAGAAATCCGCGTTCTCCTCGTCGAGGATGACGAGGACGACTACGTTCTTGCACGGGATATCCTCACGGACATCTCGAACCAGTCGTTTCGCATCGAGTGGGCCTCCACTGTCGAGCAGGCTCTCGAGCAGGCTCGCAACGGAGGCTACGACCTCTGCCTCCTGGATTACCGGCTCGGGAACCGAGACGGCATCGAGATGCTGGACGAGCTGAAGGCGCTGGGTTTCACCGCCCCGATCCTCATGCTCACGGGGCACGGGGACCGGCAGGTCGACCTGGAGGCCATGAAACGGGGAGCGGCGGACTACCTGGAGAAGGGCCGTCTTTCACCGGAGATCATGGAGCGCTCCGTTCGTTACGCCCTGGAGCGGGCCCGGACCCTCGAAGCGCTCCGGGCATCGGAGCGGCGGCTCAGGTCCCTGTCCTCCAGGCTCCTTCAGGCCCAGGAAGAGGAGAGGCGGAGAATCGCCAAGGAGCTTCACGACGGAATCGGAGCCAACCTCACCGCCGTGAAGTACGCCCTGGAGTCCAAGACCGCCCAGAAAGAAGCGGGGATGGCGGAGGAAGACAGCATCCCCCTGACCGAGATCATCACCGTCGTCAAGGAGACCATGGAGGAGACCCAGAGGATCTCCACCAACCTCCGGCCTTCCATTCTCGACAACATGGGGCTCCTGTCCGCGCTGGACTGGACGGCTCGAAAAACCCGGGAGTTCTACAGGTCCATGAATGTTCAGACCGCCTGGGACCTGGAAGAGGAGGAGATCCCCGAGTCCTTGAAGATCGTGCTGCTCCGCCTCGTTCAGGAGGGCCTGAACAACGCCGTCAAGCACAGCGGGGCCGACCGGATCACCGTCTCGCTGCGCCGGTCGGAGAGGGAGCTGGAGCTGTTCGTGGCGGACAACGGAAAAGGTTTCGGCCCGGATCAGCGCGGGTCCGAGGAGAACGGACCCAGGGAAGGCATGGGGCTGGACGGCATGATGGAGAGGGTGGAGCTTTCCGGGGGACGCATCGACATCCATTCCTCCCCCGGGGAAGGCACCACCATCACGGCCAAATGGCCCGGGGCGTGAGGAAGGCCTATTTGGTCACGATCCCCTTCTCGATGGCGTACGCGGTCAGGGCGGAGGCCGTGTGGAGGTCCGTCTTCTGCATGATGTTGGCCCGGTGCTTCTCCACGGTCTTCGGGCTGATGCACAGGTAGTCTGCAATCTCCTTGTTCTGATACCCCTCG
Organism: uncultured Desulfobacterales bacterium; assembly: GCA_964454455.1. Taxonomy (GTDB): domain Bacteria; phylum Desulfobacterota; class DSM-4660; order Desulfatiglandales; family HGW-15; genus JAIPEI01. Next base: position 24,441 of record CAYVVQ010000032.1, read on the forward strand.
CCCACGAGCTTCAGGACCTCCTTCTCCCGCTGGGTGAGGGAGTGCCATGACGAGTCGCTCTTCACGGTCTTCCGCTCCTCCAGCCACCCTTCCAGAACGGTGTCCGAGATCTCGGGGCTCACGTAGCTCTTGCCGTCGAGCACGGCGCGGATCGCGATCACCAGCTCCTCGTGCCCTGCGGACTTGAGGCAGTAGCCGTTGGCGCCTGCGTGGAACGCCTGGAGCACGAAATCCTCCTCCTTGTGCATGGTGAGGGCGAGGATCTTCGTGTCGGGAGCCTGCCGTTTGATCTCGAGGATGACGGAGATGCCGTTCATTCGCGGCATGTTCAGGTCGAGGAGCACCAAGTCCGGCTTGTGCTCCAGGATGCTCCGGATGGCCTCGAGGCCGTCCCCGGCCTCCCCCACGACCTCCAGGTCCTCGCTGGTGGCCAACAGGGACCGGAGCCCCTGCCTCAGGATGAGGTGGTCCTCTGCAATCACGATGGTTCGCTTCTTCTTCAAGGCCGTCCCCTGGATGGATCCCCACAGCTGGCGCCCGGATGCTGAGAAATCGGAAGACAACTACAGTCCGCACCCCATATACCACACCCTCGAGACCAAGTAAAGTTGGATGCGTGGGCCGTTGCGACGCCCGTCACGGAGGCGTCCCGGAGCGCCACCCCATGGAGCCTGGACATGACCCGTTTTCTGATCGTTGAGGACAACACGTTGATGCGGAAGATGCTGGCGGAGACCCTTCGCGCCCGGTTTTCCGACGCAGACCTCCTCGAGGCGGTCAACGGGAGGGAAGCGCTTTCTTTCACCGAGGAGGCCCGGCTCGATCTGATCCTCATGGACATCGAGCTCCCGGATGCGAACGGGCTCGACCTGACCCGTCGCATCAAGGCCCGGGACCCCGCCACCAGGATCCTCGTGGTCAGCCTCTACGACGGGCCGGAGTACAGGGAGGCGGCGGCCAGGAACGGAGCGGACGGATTTCTGTCCAAGCGCACCTCCTCCCCCGAGGAGATCGGCCGGGTGGTTCAGTCCCTGGTCGACGGTAAGCCGTGAACGGACAGGATGAGAGCAATCCTCGGGCGAAAGACCGGGGCCGACCAGGATCACGAATGGCCGTCCAGGGAGGCACGGACCGCTTCGGCCGACACCCTGGCGTTGACATGCGTCTTCGACAACATCTTCGTCGAGCGCCTGTGGCGGACGGTCAAGGATGAGGAGGTCTATCTCCACGACCACCGGACAGTCGGAGAAGCCCGAGACCCGCTGGCTGCACAGTTCGAGTTCTACAACACGGAGCGGTTCCACACCTCTCTGGGGAACCGGATCCCGTATGAAATATACACTGGAAGACAGAATCCCCATCAACCTGATCCATGGAAAGGCTCTGAGCTCGGTTCACCATATTCAGCCTCGAGTTTTGTCGTTTCCTCAGTCTTGTTTCAATCCCAGGTGCGGCTATTCCGCCATCGGGATCATGGGCAAATCAACAATGGCGAGAGGAGGAGTTAAAATGAAACGTTTTATGTTCGTAATGAGGTTGATTGCAGTCATGTTGTTGGTTCCGTGGGCATTGTCGGGTTGCGGTGACAAGGACGAGGACCAACCGCAGAGCAAGTCCGGGACCGTATCCAGTGAAGACGTCCAGAAGGAGGCCAAGGATGCCTACGAGGCAACCAAGGCCTACACCCAGGAACAGATGCAGACCATTCGTAAACAGATGGAAAGCAAACTGGACGAGTACGGGAACGAAATTGATCAACTACAGGCAAAGGCGGAAAAACTGGAAGGGGACGCCAAGGCGAAGGCGGAACAGCAATTGGCGGCATTGCGTCAAAAGCAGGATGCGGTCGGTGAAAAGGTAAAGGATTTAGGTTCTGCCAGCGGAGATGCGTGGGAGCAAGTCAAATCAGGTGTCGATGCGGCCATGGAGGATTTGGGCAACGCCTACAAAAAGGCTGCCGCGGAGTTTAGCGACTCCTAAGAACACTGATCTTACCTTCTCAGGCTTTTTCATGGAAGCTTGATGAAGTCGCAAAAAGCCGGGAGCCTCGAGACATGCCTTCGGCGTTTCGACAGGTAATCCCGTTTCCAGCGGCGGGTGAGCGGGGTTTTGCGAATCCGTCAAATTCTAATCAGGCTGAAATCGAATAGAAGGAATATCATGAAATCAGGAACACGGGATGAGGCAGAAGGCAAGATGCACCAATTCAAAGGCAAGACCAAGGAGATCGCCGGTAAGGCAACCATGAGTGCCGACGTGGAGGCCGAAGGCAAAGATGAAAACCATATCGGGAAAGCTCAAGAAAAGAGCGGCCAGGTCAAGAAGGTCGTGAAGAAGTAAACCGATGCTCAAGAACACTTTTGAACCCTTTATCCCTCTGCGAGAAATTCACGCTCTTATGGTGGAGGCAGGGTTGGAAAGGAGATGAACATGCTTTGGACTATATTTGTGATTCTTTTGGTCTTGTGGGGCTTGGGATTGTTGACCGGTTACACACTGGGTGGCGTCATTCATGCCCTGCTGGTAATCGCCATCATCGTGGTGCTGATCCAGGTTATTCAAGGACGACGACGAACGTAACCATTTAGGCCCTTGCCGGACAAGGCGAATGATTGCAGAAATGGAGTAACTGCTATGAAAAAAAAGGTTTATCGGGTATTTTGTCCTTCTGATGGTGATCATCGCCCTTTCGGCGTGTGGATCGACGTCCAAACAGACAACACCAGGCGAATACGTTGACGATTCGGTCATCACGACCAAGGTGAAATCCCTGCTTGCAAAGGATGATTTTCTCAAATCATTTCAGATCAGTGTGGAAACCCGCAAGGGCATCGTCCAATTGAGCGGCTTCGTCAATTCCCGGAAGGCGGTCGATAAAGCGGGTCAAATCGCAAGGAGCGTTCAAGGGGTGACATCCGTAAGGAATGATCTGATCGTGGAATAGGCAGGCGTTTTTCTTTGATCCCCTCGGGCCGCTTCGGCGGCCCGGCTCCACAACTGTGCCGGAATAATCAGCAATCAAACCGCGGAGTAATGTAAAACCCTACAATCGGCCTCCCGGTTATTCCAAGAGACCGATGAAGACTATGCCTGAAGTGTGCCCGTGGTGCCTATTCGCCTGCTGCGCCCAAATGCACCCGATCTGCACCCTGACAGGCTCCAGGCATAGAAAAGGGGTTAGGCATACCACCTAACCCCTTGATTTTTTTGGCGCGCCTGGCAGGACTCGAACCTGCGGCCTGCGGATTAGAAGTCCGCTGCTCTGTCCAACTGAGCTACAGGCGCCCGTTATCAACGGCGGCATCGTCCGTCCCGCCGGGGACCGACACCTCCCCGGTCACACCGCCGATCTTTCCATCCGGGTTCTCGGTGACCTTCTGAGCCTCTTTTCCGTTCAACACCTGCCGGAGCAGGAAGTTCGTGTTCCGCTCCAGGTTGTTCATGGTCTCCGCCAGGGCCTTGAGCTGGGTCAGGATCTTCCGCGACCTCTCCTTGGAGGGGATGTCAAGCACCGGTTCGTCCAGGATCCGGATCAAGCGATCCAGCGCTCCGGGATCGAACCGGCTGGTCTGCTGGTAGAGCAGGTCGACCCACTCCTTCTTCAGGGACTCGGGAAGCTTGTCGTAGCTTCCGATGACCTCCGGCTCCAGGCCGTATCGGAGGGACGATTTGAGCCTCTCAATGGAGGCCCCCACCTCCTCCTTCTGGGTCTCGGTCGCCCCCACCTCATTGAACACCCGGCCCCACCGTTCCTCGATCTGCATGCCCACCCAGTTCTCGCCGATGTCCGGCGGAAGGCTGAGCTCGAGAAAGCGGTTCTGGACGTTGATCAGGTCGTTGCGCAGGGGCTCGCTGACCTCGTCGAGGCCCTCGAGGAGACGGTTCAGCTCCTTGACGGCCTCCCGCTTTCCGTTCTTCTCCTTGCGGTTGGTCAGCAGGAGCTCCTCCCACTGCTCGCGCAGGAAGCCCAGCTCCTGCTTGACCAGCGAGAAGATCAGTCCGGCCTTGGTGATGGCGTTGCGCAGGGAGTCGGCGAGGATGTTGCAGGCCTTCAGCCGGTCGCTGGCCAGCTGCTGCATGGCCTCCATGGAGTCCTGCCGGAACTGATAGGAGAGGAGCTCCGTACCGAGGGACCTGGACAGCTTCTTGATGACCTTGGTCTCGTGGCTCCCGATGCGAATGGTTCGAGGGTGGAAGTGGATCTTGATGACGGCGACCACGACGTACTCGCTCTCCGACCAGAGCGTGTCTCCCTTGTAGCTCTTGGGCGGTTCGGGCACGGAGTAGATGTTCTGGTGCAGGTCACTCTTCCGTACGAGGACCGGTTCCATGTGGTGGTAGTCTTCCCACACCCCGTCCACCTGCAGGCGAACACTCCGCCCGTCGCTGAGCGGATCCTCGGCGGTCCAGCTCTTCTGCCGCTCCACACACCAAGCCATGGCCTCCAGCGGGCGATTGGGCTCGTCCCGGTACTCCAGCCAGGGCCGCCCCGGGGGATTGTACTCGGACTTCTCCGGAAGCCCCCAGGAGATGGTCTCCCGCTTCTCATCGACGTAGCCGGAGGTCACCCGTGTGGCCCGCAACTCCGGGGGCTTACCTATCCGGTAGATGGTCCCCTTGTAGGCATGCGGAAGGCAGAAGAGGATCGTTTCGATCATCCCCTTGCACGCCTTCTCGAGGTTCGCTGTTTCAATGGTGATGGACACTTCGCCTCGACCACTCCCCCGTAATGCTCCGCGCCTTTGCACCGTCCTCCGGACGACGCATCGCGCCGCTGTCCTGCCCCTTCCTGCGAAAAGATCTTTACCCTAACAGTACGGTATTTCAGGGAGAACACTTTAAGCTTTTTCGCTGCCTTGTCAACAAAAATGCGAGAGCGCAGGGCCTTGACAATCCCCAACCCCACTGTCAGACTTGAGCGATGCTTGACCATTGCCTGATCATCGACGACATCCCTCCGCTTCGAGATCCCCTCTTCATCGCCGGTTTCGAAGGCTGGGGAAACGCCTTGGACGTTTCCAGGGGCATGGTGGACTTCCTGATTCGAACCCTGGAGGCCGAGCCGTTTGCCCGATTGCAACCGGATTCCTTCTATCGGTACGATGAGAGCCGTCCCCAGGTCCGGGTGGAGGGGGGACGGCTTCTCGAGGTCACCCCGCCGGGGGCTGGGTTCTACGCAGCCTACGAGGAGAAGGCCGGAAGGGACCTCGTTCTGTTCCGGGCCTCTGAACCCCACCTCCAGTGGTACCGCTTCTGCGATGCGATCCTCTCGGTCTGCGAGCAGGTTCGGGCGGCAACCGTCGTCACCGTCGGGAGCATGTTCGACGACGTCCTCCACACGGACACCATGGTATCCGCGTTTGCATCGAACCCGGCCATCCTCTCCACCCTGGAGCCGCACCGCGTGGTCCCGGTCAACTACCGAGGCCCGTCGGCCGTTCACTCCCTCGTCCATGAGGAAGCGGAGCGAAGGGGCGCAGACGCGCTGAGCCTCTGGAGCCATTGCCCCTACTACCTCCAGGGAGCCACACACTTCGGTCTGCTCTCCCACCTGGGTTCCATCCTGGCATCATGGGGGGGATTTCGCGTGGACACGGAGGAGCTGGACGAGACCTGGCGGGAGTTGAACCGCCAGATCCAGGAGATCATCGAAAAGAACCCCGAGCTTCAGAAGATGATCACCGACCTCCGAAAGGCCAAGGTGAAAGGCTCCTGGGATGCGGCCACCCGTCACGACAACGTCATCCACCTCGAGGACTTCCTCAAGCCCGGATAACCGCGTCTGACCTCCCGATCCGCAGCGAGGGAGATCACGACGTCTTTGCCTGCCCCCGGACAGCGGCCTTCCGCACCGCGTCCACCAGAGCGGGAATGATCGCACCGGCGCTTCCTTTCAGAAAAACGTCCGTGACGCTGCCGGAGAGGTGGGTTTCCTCCTTGTTGACCTCGATGAGCTTCGCACCCCGTTCCTTGGCCAGGACGGGGATCGTGTTGGCCGGGGAAACCTGGGCCGACGTGCCCACGATCATCACGACGTCCGCTTTGGACGCGAGCTCGAAGGAGCGGTCGAGCGCCTCCACGGGAATGGCCTCTCCAAAGAAGATCACGTCGGGCTTGAGCGGCTTCCTGCAGACGCACCGCGGCGTGGGTTCCTCCCCGATCTCGTCCCGCGTGTAGCTTTTCCCGCACCAGATGCAGGAGAACGTGCTCGAGTTCCCGTGGTACTCGATCACGTTCCTCGACCCGCCCTCCTGGTGGAGGTTGTCGATGTTCTGGGTGATCACCTGGTGGAGAAAGCCCATGCGTTCCAGCTCGCTTATCCCGATGTGGGCGGCGTTGGGGCGTGCGTTCTTCACCAGGTCCTCCATGTCCCGCAGCATGTTCCACACCTTGTCGGGGTTCCGCCGGAAGGCGTCGATGGTGGCGTACTCCGCCGGATCGTACTTGGCCCAGAGCCCCTCGGCGCTGCGGAAGTCGGGGATCCCGGATTCCACGGACACCCCGGCGCCGGTGAGCGCCAGGGTCAAACGAGAGCTCACCATGATCGCTGCGGCCTCGCGAATCGGGTCTTCCATCCCGCGCCCCATTCCAGTCCCCCCAAGAGGGATCCCCGCTGCTGCGGTCCTTCTCAGGCCGGTTCCAGGACGATCTTCCCCTCCGAGTTGATGTACCGTTTGACACGGGCTTTCAAGCTCTTCTGCTCTCCGAAAATGTTGACCAGCCTCACGGTGTCCCCGTCCACCTCCAGCTCATCCACGTTCTCGAGGACTTTTTCCTCGGATCCGCCTCGGATGAGAAAAGCGTTCGCTTCGCACATGATGTGTCTCCTTTACAGAGGGCGGTCCGGACCGCGGCGCCACCCGCGGGGCTTCCCCGAAAACTGATGGCGTCGCAAACAGCTCGAAGTCCCGAGATCCGCCCGTGGCATTTCCACAGGTTATAGCGCTACCTGCGGCGCGTGAGCGGGCTTTTGCGAATGCGTCGAAATGGATGTCCGGGATCAGTGCAGGACCTCCAGAGCCTTCCTCAGGCACGCGGTGCTCTTTGCGGTCAGATCCGCCATCTCCCGGATGGATCGCGCACTCTCGATCTTGCCTGCTTTCTCGAGCTCGTCCGCAAACTCCGCGTAGTCTTCGAGGTGGTGTTCGTTGTGGTCGATCCAGTGCTCCAGACGGATCCTCGCCTTTTCCTCGAACTCCATGGCCTGCCGCCTCCTGCTCTTCGTGTGGGATTGAGCCCTTCCCCGGGCGCCCATAACCGGACCATAACAACCGGCCCGGTGCGTGTCAACGTCCATCGTCCTGAGATCGGAAGAGCACACGTCTGAACTCCAGTCACGTGAAACGATCT
>CAYVVQ010000033.1:0-31638 GCA_964454455.1 uncultured Desulfobacterales bacterium
GCTCCGACACCATGCGCTACTACTACGACCTCCTCCCCGACTGAAAATGGGGTCAGGTCTTGAAGTTTGACTTTTTTGACGCCTCCCTGGCCTTTCTGAGAACGCGGCTCACCGTAGAGTAGTGAATTCCCAGGTGCTGGGCAATGGCCTGCTGCGTGTAGCCGTGTTCGAGATGGGCTTCGACGATCACCCGATATCGCCGAGGCTTGGTATCCGCTTGGGAGAAAAGATCTTCCAGAGAAGGCCTGCCAACGGTCCGCTGGGTCCGAGAGATCTCCCTGTCCTCTCCCGCGCCTTGGATGTGACGGAGATGACGCCCCACAAACGCCTCTCCGCCGAGAAGGCACTGGCCCCGCACGTCCTCCAAAGGGGATTTCTCACCCACTCCCCGCCGAACGAACCGCTGGTAGGCCTCTCGGGCTTGTCGCCCGTCCCTTCCAAAGTAACCCAGTACCGTCTCCTTCACCAGGCAGTCGGGCGAAGGCGCAAGCCCCAGCACGGCCCGATAACTCGACCAGGCAAACTCCTCGGGAGCATCGACCAGTCCGGCCCGGACCGGATTGAGGACGATGTATCGACACAGCTCCAGGAAGTAGGACTCCTTGTCCACCAGAATGGCCTTGAAGCGTCCCTGGAAAAGGTGGCCCACCTGCTGATTGCGGTGATTGAACTTCTGGGTGTACACCCCGTTCAACCGGCGCATGCCGGCAGAGAGGTTGCCTTCCGGCGTTTCCACGAGGAGGTGATAGTGGTTGGGCATGAGGCAGTAAGCGTGGACAAGCCAGTGGTGCCTTTCCGTCGTGTCATCGAGGGTCTCCAGGAAGCGCCACCGGTCCGAATCGCCCTTGAAGATGGTCCAGCGTGCATTGCCTCTCGTGGTCACGTGGTACAGTGCCCCGGGGTATTCGATGCGAAGGGGTCTAGTCATGTCACAAGCGTACACGAAAAATGTCAAAATGCAAGACCTGACCCCATTTTTCACATTAGTAAAGGTCGGTTTTGGGCATGAAACGGCGACAGGCGGTTCTGTATTTGAAGAGGGCGGGCTTGGGGAGGGGCGCTTCGCCCGGGGGCGGGTCGCCGGCCCGGACGAGGAAGGGGCGATGCCGGTCTCCCGTGGCCTCGGCGGTGAGCTCGGCCGCACGGGCCGCCTCCTCGGCGCTGAGCCAGGCGGCTCCGCCGGCCCGGGAAAGGAACCTGAGGGTGAGCACGAAGCGGACCTCCGGGGCCCGGACGGCCAGGGACAGGCTCCGGCAGAGATCCTCCTCGGAGAGGGGCGTTCCGAAGGCGCCTTCGTACACCTCGGCCGACCCCACCGGGTCGAAGACCAGCCGGTCGGCCAGGCGATCCTCGATCACCCGCTCGAGGAGATCGCCGTTCCGCCCGTCCGCGCGGAGCTCGGTTCGAAGGCCCTGCTCCTTCAGGTGGCGGAGAACCGCCAGGAACTCCTCCCCCGCGGCCGGGTCCCCCGCCGAGACGTCCAGGCCGTCGATCCAGCCCTGCCCGAGCCCGCTCGGCCCCACGAACCCCGCCAGACGGTCCCCCGCCTGGAGACGGGCCACAATCTCGCCCACTCCCTGGACCACCCGCTCCCCGTCGTGGAGGATGGGAAACTCCACGCCGTCGGGGCCGCGGCGGATGTCCCCCCGGTGCTCCCGGTAGAAGCGCTGAAACGCATCCTTTCCCTCCCCCTTGAAGTCCAGCTCCTGGAAGGGGACGCCCCGCTCGTTCATGAAGGCCTTGGCGACCTCGCAGCGCATGCAGCCGGCTGCGGTGAAGAGGGTGCGGGATCCTGCGCGTTCCATCGGCTCACGCCTCCCCGTCCGTGTCGGACACTACGCAGAGGGCCGAGGAGGACTGGTAGGGGACCGTCCCCTCCACGGTGGACTCGGAGCGGGGCCCCGGGGGCGCGGCGCCAGGCACCCGGAAGGTGGTGACGTCCGGGGGCTCGATGGCCCGCTCCTCGGGCGGGTCCACCTGGGGGATCCAGTCGTAGGGTGCCCGGTAGGCACGGTAGACCATGTTCATTCGAAAGTGCTTCCCCCAGTAGGGGCTGATGTACTCCCAGACCAGCTCGTGCCCCGCCGTGACCTCGATGATGCGGCCGCCGCTCCCCTCGGTGATCAGGGTGTTGCCGTTGGGGAGCCGCTGGGCCGAGCTGATGAAGGGGCTGTAGAACCGGTTGCTGTCCGTGGGATGGACGAGGCCCGCCTCCTGCGGTGTGTGCTGCCAGACAATCTCCAGGGTGACCGGGTCGAACTCGAGCACCCGGGAGTGGTCCCGAAGCGCGTTCTTGGCGCCGGTAGGGCTCCCCGGGTTGGGCGCCCCGTAGCCAGCCCAGCCGCCGTTGTCGTAGACCAGGATGTTCCCCTCGCCTGGGAGACCCCGCGGGATCATGTGGGCGTGGTGCTGCCCGATGATCCAGCCCAGCTTCCGCTCCGGGGTGTGGTCGTAGTCGGGGCCCACCTTCCAGACCACCTCGCCCGTCTCCTTGGAGACGACGAAGATGATGTTGGTCTCCCGGCCGTCCATCAGGATGTTCTCGGGGTGGAACCGCTCGTCCCCCTGGTCGTACCACCGGTTGGGACCCAGCACGCTCATGGCGTTCATGTGCATCCAGTCCCCCTGGCCCCCGTCCGCGGGCCGCATGTTGGGGTCGCGGCTGAGGATGTTCCGGGCCTCCTCCCGGAACCCGAAGGACTCGAACCAGTCGCTGCAGACCCACTCCCAGACGAGGTCCCCCTCCCAGGTCACCTCGTAGACCGTGTCGTCCAGGAGGTTCTTGTCGGAGATCTCGGGGCAGACCACGTTCTTGTGGCCCAGGAGCAGGGTGTTTCCGCCCTCCACCAGCGGGTCCATGCCCGGCACGTAGTAGCCCACCGGGTTGCCCTCCCGCTGGAAGTCGTGGTGCACCCGGGCCATCCACTGAGGCTCCTCACCGGGGTCCTCGATGAACTCGTACTCGTTGAAGCGCCAGACCACGTTCCCGTCCCAGTCCACCTGGATGAGATCCCGGTAGTCCTGCATGCCGTAGCGTGTGTTCCGCTCCCCCGTGTGACCGAGGACCTGGCCGCCCGGCAGGAGCTTGTTGGGAAACCCGTGGAGACCACGCCACAGCTTGACCTCGCCGCCGTTCATGTCCACGACCAGGGCGCCCAGCTCCTTGGCCTGGAACACGGTGTATCCGTTGAAGCACTTGTCGGGGCGGTACACGGTGGCCCCGGTGGGGTAGACGGTGGGGTAGGTCATGACGCACTCCTTCGTGTAAACTCGAAACCGAATCCGGGGCCTCAGCGCTCCCCCGCCCGCCTGGCCCGCAGCCGGTCCAGGGTCAAGGGCCCGGCGACGACCAGGACCGTCAGCACGAGCAGCGTCACGCAGATGGGCCGCTCGAGCAGGATACCGAGGCTGCCCTCGCCCAGGCTCAGGGTCTGCCGCAGGCGATTCTCCATGATCTCGCCCAGCACGATCCCCATGACCAGGTTCACGATGGGCCACTTCAGGCGGAGCAGGACGTAGCCCAGGACGCCCATGACCACGGCCACGCCGGCGTCGAAGAGCCGCGTGTTCACGGCGTAGATGCCCACGAGGGAGATCACCATGATCACCACCGCGAGCAGCTTGCTCGGGACCTTGACGATCATGGCGAAGGGCCTCAGCCAGACCACCAGCATGGCGAAGGCGGCCACGTTGATGAGCAGCATGGACCAGTAGAGGGTGTTGATCAGGACCGGCTCCTTGACCAGGAGCAGGGGCCCCGGGTAGATCCCGTTGATGGTGAACACGCCCAGGAGCACGGCGCTCAGCGCGTCGCCGGGGATGCCGAGGGTCAGGAGCGGGATCATGGCCCCGGCCGGGACCGCGTTGTTTCCCGCCTCGGAGGCCAGGCAACCCTCGGGCGTGCCCTTGCCGAACCGCTCCTTCTCCGGGGAGAGCCGCTTGGCCGCGTCGTAGGACATGAACGAGGCCAGGATGGAGCCCGTCCCGGGGAGCAGCCCCACGAAGGTGCCGATCACCCCGGAGCGGATCAGGGTCTTCCAGTAGCGGAGCGTCGCACGCAGCTCGGAGAAGTCGAGGGTGCTCCGGCTGAGCTTCACCTCCTTGCCCTCGAGGATGTCGCGCTCCACCAGCAGCAGGGTCTGCCCGATGCCGAAGAGCCCCAGGCAGACCGGCACGATGTGGAGCCCGTTCTGCATAATGAGGGTGCCGAAGGTGAAGCGGGGGCTCAGGGTGGGGCCGTCGATGCCGACGGTGGAGACCCAGAAGCCGAGGCCCAGGAGGATGACCCCCTGGGCGAGCCGGTCCCGGAACGCCATCACCACCAGCACAACCCCGAAAAGGGCAACGGTCAGGTACTCGGGCGGGCCGAAGCTGGCCGCCACGTGGGCCAGGATCGGCGCCAGGAACACCAGGATCACCACGCTGATGACGCCGCCCCCGAAGGAGCCCAGCAGCGCGGCGGAGAGCCCGGTCTGGGCCTCGCCCCTCTGGGTCAGGGGATAGCCGTCGAAGCTGGTGATCAGGGAGGAGGGCACACCGGGCGTCCGCATGAGGACCGCGGGCACCGCCCCACCGAAGTACCCCCCGCAGAAGACGCCCAGGAGCAGGGAGAGGGCCACGTCCGGCGTGAAGGCGAAGGTGAACGGCAACAGGACCACCATGCCCACCATGGGGCCCAGGCCCGGCAGGATCCCCACCACAATCCCCACCACGGTCCCGAACAGGAGCGCCGCCAGGTTGGCCGGGGCGAAGGCGGTCATGAAGCCGGCTGCGAGCTGCTCCACCATGGGTCACTCCATCAGGGCATCCAGGAGCACGGGCTCGGGGAACCACACGTCTAGGAACACCTTGAAGACCAGGTACAGGCAGAGGGTGACCAGCGTGGGAATGCCCACGAGCTTCCAGGCCGAGCGTTGCTCCACCGCCCAGAGGGCCGCGAAGAGAAAGCTCCAGGTGGAAATCTCGAGCCCCAGGTAGGCCAAGCCCGCAAGGAACAGGACGAGGAGCCCCAGGACCTGGAGGGCCCGGAGGGGCAGCCCCTCCCCGTCCAGGTGCCACGATTCCCCCCGGGAGCGGAACAGCCGCACCAGCGACGGGAGGGCGGCAACGAACATCAGCGAGAGCACCAGCAGGGGGAAGATCAGCGCGCCCTTGTAGAACGGGTCCGGTCCCGAGGTATCCACGTGCCAGGGCGATGTGACCAGGAGCCCCAGCGCGAACAGGCCCAGCACCGCGCCCACCAGGTCGTGCACCCGGCTCGCTGCGTTCTTGCGCTCGTCGGCCATGGGGCCTCATCCCGCCGGAGGGGACCCCTCCGGCGGGAAACGGGTTACTCGATAATGCCCAGGTCCTTCATGATGGCGCCGAAGTTCTCGAGCTCGCTGTCCATCTGCCTGCGGGCCGCCTCGGGTCCCGTGGGGTGCGCGATCACACCCACCTTCTCGATGACGTCCTGGATCTCGGGCATGGCCATGACCTCGAAAAAGGTGTCGCTCAGCCGGCCGGCGATCGCGTCCGGCGTGGCGGCCGGCACGAACGCCCCGAACCAGATGGAGTAGGCGTCCCCGTATCCCTGCTCCTCCACGGTGGCCACGTCCGGGTAGTCGGGAAGACGGTTGGGGAGCATGCAGGCGAGGAGCTTCATCCTGCCCGCCTCGATGTAATCCTGAAGGCCGGGCGTGGAGAAGGTGATCACGTCTGCGTCCCCTTGGACCACCAGCAGGGGGTTCAAATCCTTGTAGGCCGTCTCCTTCCAGGCGAATCCGCCGATCTTGGCCGCGTTCATGGCGATCAGCGTGGGCACGGCACCGAGGCCCCAGTGGGCCAGCCGCAGCTCGTTGTCCTTCCCGTACTCGGCAAGCTCCGCGAGGTTGTCGTAAGGCGCATCCGCGCGGCAGGCCAGGGTGAAGGGAGAGGACCAGACCAGGCCCAGGGGCCGCAGGTCCTCGTTCTTGTACGGGGTCTTGCCCCGCAACAGCTGGGTGATCATGGGTCCGATGGAGATGAGGCCCATGGTGTGGCCGTCCGGCCGGCTCCGGGCCAGCTCGTTGGTGGCCAGCACGGCCCCGCCGCCGGGCTTGTTCACGACCTTCACGGACACGCCCAGCTTGTCGGACATGTGGGGCGCCATGGCGGTCGCCACCATGGTGGAGGGATCGTTTCCCGCGGGCCAGGGGATCATGATCCGGATGGGTTTCTCGGGCCACTCGGCCGCAGCCGGCCCGACGGTTCCGCAGAAGACCAGGGCCGTCGCGATCAGGACAAGGATCGCCGATTTCTTCATCGCACTGCCTCCTTGGCTAGGGGGGAACAAAAGGGTTGCCGGTTTCGAGTAAACATTATATGTTATACCAAAACCTTGTCAATGCGTTTTTCCACCGCGCCGCCCCGCGCGAATCCCCGGGATTCCTGGAGAGATTGAGAAAGGAAAGATTCACATGAGGTCGTTTCGGCCCGTCAAGCAGAACCGCATCTCAGAGGAGGTGCTGAGCCAGATCAAGGAGGCGATCCTCGCCGGCCGCTACCGCCCCGGCGGAAAGCTCCCCTCCGAGCGGGAGCTTTGCGAGGAGTTCCAGGTGAGCCGGGTGGTGATCCGGGAGGCCATTCGGGCGCTGGAACTGACCGGCTTCGTTCGGCTCAGGCAGGGCCCGTCCGGAGGTGCGTACGTCCAGGAGCTCACGCTGGACCACCTCTCGAACGCCTTCCTGGACCTGTTCATGGCGAACAAGCTGAGCGCCCCGGAGCTCGTCCAGGTGCGCCTCCACATCGAGCCGGAGGTGTGCCGCCTTGCGGCCCGGAACGTGGACGGGGAGGCTGCCGCACGCCTGGAGAAGGCCTTTCAGGAGGAGCACGCCGAGACCCTGACCCACGATCAGTGGGTGGCCCGGAACCTGGAGATCCACTATCTTCTCGCGCGCGGGTGCGGCAACCGCTTCTACGAGGCCGTGCTCCAGCCCCTTCTGGACCTCACCCGGGAGATGGTCCTGGTGGTCAAGCCGAGCCACAAGGTGATCCACAAGCACGCGGATCACCGCCGCATCATCGATGCGGTAGGGGCCGGGGACGAAGAGGCCTCCTCCCGGGCCATGCGGGACCACATCGGCAAGGTGGGCGATGCGCTCGTGAACTTGGAGAAGGCCTATCGCGAGAAGCGCGGCCTGATGGAGCCCTGACGCCAGGCCGGAGACAGCTTCCAGGGGCACGCTCCCTGCACGGAGCCCGACTTCGTCATGTCGGAGCCTCTCGAGTGAGGACGCCGCGACCAAAAATGTCAAAATTCAAGACCTGACCCCATTCGATGAAAAGCCCCGGTCGCGAGGGGGCGATCCCTTGCGGCCGGGGCTGCGTTGTCTCCGGCGGGTGTCACACCCCGCGCGGTGTTACTCGTTGATGCCGTTCAGCCAGTAGTCCACCAGCTCGGGGTACTTCTCCACGAACTTGGCGGCCGCCGTGTCCTCGTCCACCTGATACATGTATGTCAAATCGTCGCACACGGCGATGGACATGGTGAACCGCGTGAGAAAGCGGCTCACCTTGTTGGGGAAGACGGCCATGAAGTCATTGCGGCCCACCATGTGGGAGCGCTCCTCCTCGCCCAGGATCCCCTTGGGTTCGTCGATGTAACGGATGTCGAACATTCCGAATGCGTGGTGCGGCCTCCACAGAGTGACCACGATCCAGTCCTTCCGCTGAATGCTCCGCTTGAGCTCGGCCACCATGGCGGCGTCGCTGCCCTCCACCAGCTTCCACCCCTCCAGCTCGGGGTACTTCTTCATCATGAGGGCGGAGTGCTGCATCAGGCCGGATCCGGGGTCGATGCCCACGATGCGGTCGTCGAACTTCTCCTTGACCCCTTCCTTGCCCAAATCCTCCACGGAGTTGACCACGTCCTCGGGGACGTAGTTGGGCACGGCCCAGCCGAGGCTCGCGTCCTCGTAAATCGGACCGAAGTCGCAGACACTGGAGGCCACCTCCTCCCAGTATGCCTCGTGGGTCAGGGGAAGCCAGGCCTCGAGATAGAGGTCGAGCTCCTTGTTCTTGATCGCGGTGTAGGCCACGCCGGCGTCCGGGTTGATGATCTCCACGTCCTGGCCGATCTCGTTCTCCATCAGGTACTCGATCAGGCTGCCCAGGGCCAGGGCCTCGGACCAGGCCACCACGCCGAACTTGAGGGTCTTCTTCTCCGCCATGGCCGGTGCGGACACCAGAGCCACGGCCATCAGGACTGCCACAAAAATCGCCATCCATCGAAAACGGTTCTTCATCATTTCACTCCTCCTTTTGCATCTGACGCATCAGACGATGAAAATGTTCGAAATTATGATACGGAAACATTCAGCTCACCTGGAGACAAGCGCCCTCGAACCACCTCCTTTCCGTTGTCCAAGCAATGCAAGGTACCGCTCAGGTCTTTTTCTCGCCCAGAGACCGGCTGGCCCGGTCCAGGATGATCGCGATGAACACCACGGCGAGCCCCGCCACGAACCCCTTGCCGACGAGCATGCGCTGGATGCTTCGGACCACCTCTCCTCCGAGGCCGCCGGACCCGATGAGGGCGGCGATGACCACCATGGAGAGGGAAAGCATGATCGTCTGGTTGACCCCCGCCATGATCGAGGGCCGGGCCATGGGCAGCTGCACCTTGAACAGCAGCTGCCAGTAGTTGCAGCCAAAGGCCTCGCCCGCCTCCACCAGCTCCTTGGGGACGCCCCGGATTCCGAGGCTGGTCAGCCGCACGGCCGGCGGAACTGCGAATATGACCGTGGCCACCACGCCGGGGGCGGCGCCCAGCCCGAAGAGAATCACGGCCGGAATCAGGTAGACGAACACGGGCAGGGTCTGCATGAAGTCGAGAATCGGCCGGGCAATGGCCTCCACGATGTCCGACTTGCCCGAGAGGATCCCCACGGGGATGCCGATGGCCAGGGCGATCAGGGCCGCGGTCAGCGTCAGGGAGAGGGTCTCCATGGTGGCCTCCCAGAGCCCCAGGTTGGCGATGAGCCACAGGCTCACGAAGCCGTAAAGACCGGTCCACTTGGTGGACACCCACCACATGTATGGAATGATCAGGAGTGAGAGGAGCGGGACGGCCAGCATTTTGCCCCAGGCGGCTATCCCCCAGACCGGGAGCCACATGAGGGCTCCCAGGAGCCCCCGATTGATGTTGTTGATGATCGCCTGGATGACATCGAAAAAATCCGCGAACGTCAGGGCAATCCAGTCGATGCCCGCATCGATCCAGTCCTCCGCCGGGATCAGGCTGCCCTGGGTGCCGATCTCGTCGAACAGGCTCTCTCCGTACTCCGCCGCACCCGCCGGCCCGCACAGAACAGCGGCGAGAAGGAATGCGCCGATCAGCAGGCAGACGACCGCCGCCGGACGACCCCAGGAAACGGTGGTGGTTCTCCGCGCTTTCCGCTTCATGCCGCCTCCTCCTTTCTCCCCTTCTCCAGCACGCCGAGCAGGATCTCCTGCCCGGTGATGATGCCGTCCAGCGACCCGTCCTCCTTCAGCGCGATCACCGGGTTCTTCGACGTGGAGAGGCGGGCGCGCATGAGCCCCTTCAGGGTCGTATCGTGCTCGGCCAGCAGGACGGTCTCGTCCCCCACCGTGGTGAGGTCCTCGGTCACGTACTTGAACTCCATGGCCTGCTCGTCCTGGTAGGCGGACATGGGCTTCCCGTCCGCGTCCAGGCAGATCACGAGCCCGTCCCCCAGCGCAAAGGCGGCGGGCTGGGTCTCCATCTTGCTGATGCCCAGCCCCTTCGGGGGCTCCTTGCTCACCTCCACCTGCCTGGCCACGGCGGTCACCGTGAGGACCCCCGTGGCGTCCGCGTGCTCCACGAAGTTGGCCACGTACTCCGTTTTGGGGTTCACGATGATCTCCTCGGGCGTCCCCAGCTGCACGATCCGGCCGGCCTCCATGATGGCGATCCGGTCGCCCAGCTTCAGGGCCTCGTCCAGGTCGTGGCTGATGAACAGGATGGTCCGCCGGACCCGGTCGCGCAGGTTGAGGAGCTCCGCCTGCATGTGCATGCGGATCAGGGGGTCGAGGGCGCTGAAGGGCTCGTCCATGAGCAGGAGCTCGGCCTCCGAGGCCAGGGCCCGGGCCAGGCCCACCCGCTGCTGCATGCCGCCGGAGAGCTTGGGGGGATAGGACTCGGCCCAGACGTCCAGGCCGACGAGCTTGAGAATCTCCATGGCCTTGCCCCGCCGGGTGGCCTTGTCCACCCCCTGGATCTCCAAGGGGAAGGCCACGTTGTCCACCACGCTCCGGTACGGAAACAGGGCGAAGTGCTGAAAGATCATGCTGATCTTCTGCTCCCGGACCTGCCGCAGCTCGTTCTTGTTGAGCGAGGTGACGTCGATCCGCTCCCCTTCGAACTCGAGGTAGACCTCGCCCCAGGTGGGATCGATCAGCCGGTTGATGCAGCGAAGAAGGGTCGACTTTCCGCTCCCGGAGAGCCCCATGATCACGAACAGGGTGCCCGATTCCATGCGGAAGCTGACGTCCTGGACCCCGACCACGAGGCCGGTCTCCGCCTGGATCTCCTCCTTGCCCTTGCCCTGCTCCATGAGGGGAAACGCCTGCTCCGGTTCCTCACCGAAGACCTTGTACACGTGCTCTACGCCAATGGTCGCCATGATTATCCAATCCTCTTGAAGGTGAAACGGTTAGGATCGTCCGCCCTCGGACGCCTTCACGGCTCGAACACCCGGGCCACGCGTCGGAGCGCCTCGGCCGTCTGGGACCGCGTGTGCTCCGGGAGCTCGTCCAGGAGCTTGGCCAGGGGCTCCTCGAAGGGGGCCTGGAGCTCGGAGGCCAGCCGGCGCCCCGGCTGGGTCAGGGAGACGTAGACACGGCGGCGATCCGTCGGTCTTCGTCTCCTTCGGACCAGATCCTCGGACTGGAGCTGGTCCAGGATGCCCGTCACCGTCCCCCGGCTGATGCCCACGCGGTCGGCCAGCTCCCCGGCCGTGCAGGAGCCGGTCGTCTTCAGCTCTCGGAGCGCCATGCACTGGCTCACGGTCAGCTTGGTCCGCTCGCTGAACCTCCGGTTGTACTGCTCGATGGAGCGGACGATGCGTCGCAGGGAACGAGAGATGTCCTCTTCGTATCTTTCCGCCATGGAACGCAGCCTCGAGGGAAGGGCCGTGCAGCTCCGGCTGGTCGACGGGCATCCACACCGGCTCGGCTTGACAGGGCGCACCGGGAAAACGGCGGCGCCCCATTCCTTTTTATCCCGAATCCATCTCACGGGGTATGGGGTGCAGCCTGTATTTTCCCTTCCTGGATCCGGCCCCGAGCCGGTTGCGTCTTCCTGCTGCTCCGGCGCTTCAAAGGCGTTCTCCCGGGCGGTGTGCGCCGGCAGGCAGTCGTCCGCCGGCGCAATGATTTGTACTCGAAATATTACAGCGCGAAAATTTCGGCTCATCATAATCGGGGCCCTGAACGATGTCAAGGGGGGCCCCCGAATTTTGGCCCGAAGCCGAAGGATGGCGTCCATGAAAAGTTTCGTCGTGGAGTGGCTGGGTGTGGTGCGCCCGCGTGCACCCGGACGCGCGTGTTTCGTCCGCTCAGCCTCCGGCCACGGGGGCCAGGAGGGTGAGCTCCGTATCATGGGACAGGGCGTCGTCCTTTCCGAGGACCGATCGACCCTGGATCACCGTGTAGACGGCCAGCGGCGGGATGCCGGCCTCCTGCAGGAGGCCCCGGACGGTGGTCCCCGCCGGGACCACCAGGTCGTGCCGGTGGGGCACCTCCTTCAGCATGTCCTCGAGGTGGGGCGTGAGCTGAAGCCTGACCCGGATCCCGGTCACCGGTCGAGCTTCTCCGCCACGTCCTGGAGCCCGAGGCGCTTCAGGGTCTCGCCCGTGGGCCGTCCCTGGCGGTCCCAGCCCCGGGCGTCGTAGTACTCGTCGAGGAGCCGGTCGACCTCCTCGCGGCTCAGGCAGTGGCCCTCGTTCGGGCCGTTGGGCACCGGATCGTTCATGAGCCGGGCCGGGGGGTAGTCGCTCGCCCGGCCGAAGCCGGGAACCTCCCGCAGGGAGACAGCCCGGGTCAGGTTCCAGACCCGCTCGGAGGTCTCCAGCAGCCCCTGCCAGGTCAGGGGCCGGCCCGTGCAGAGCTGGAACAGCTCCTCGTAGTGCTCCACCTCGAAGCCCAGCTCCATGAACTGGAGCCGGCAGATGCCCAGCAGGTCGAAGGCCGGCCTGAGGTGCTGGGAGGCGATCACGTTCTTGGCCTGCCCACCGACCGCGGCCTTGGGGAGCTTCTTCACCTCGCCCCCGCCCGCGATCAGGTCGTGGACGCTCGCGGCGGACCCCACCACGTCGTGCCCCAGGACCCAGCTGCGGTTGTGGTGGGCCCCCACGTCGGCGGTCATGTAGGAGAGCATCATGCCCGGGGCGTTGCGGCACTCGTACCCGGACCACTCCAGGCCCTTCACCTGGATGGCGAAGTCGAGGGAGCCCTGCCCGATCTCCTCGGCGGCCCGCTTGGACCCCTCGGCCAGGAGATCGCCCAGGCCCTGCCGGTGGGCCGTCATCTCCAGGAGGTGGACCACGGACTCCAGGTCCCCGAACCGGACCTCCCGGCCCATCTCCTCCCGGGAGAGGATGCCGTGCTCGTAGCACTCGATGGCCCACGCGGCCACCACCCCGCCCGAGATGGTGTCCAGGCCCAGCTCGTCGCAGACGTGGTTGGCATGGGCCACGTCCTCGATGGTCTGAAGGTCGCAGGCGCCGCCGAGAAGGGCGATGGACTCGAACTCCGGTCCCTCCACCTCCACCTGACCCAGGGAGGTGCGGGCACGGCCGTACTTGCCGCAGGGCGTGGGGCAGCAGAAGCAGCCCTTGTCCGTCACCTTGAGCCGTTCCAGGATGGCCTTTCCGTTGATGGCCTGGTAGTGGTCGGAGAAGGACGTCTGGAAGTTGCGCGTGGGAAAGGCGCCCACCTCGTTGACCCAGTTGGTGATGCCGGCGGTGCCCTCCGGGGTCCACCCCAGGAAGCCCGGTTTCTCCCGCACGGCCGCGTAGGCCCGCTTGGCGGCCGCGAAGAGGCCGTCCAGGTCGTGCGCCTCGAGGGACCCGGTGCCGCGCACCAGCACCGCCTTGATCCGCTTGCTCCCGAGCACCGCCCCGATCCCGGTCCGCCCGGCCTGGCGGCCGAAGTCGTGGGAGATGCAGGCGAAGCGGACGCGGTTCTCGCCGGCCGGGCCGATGGTCAGGATCTCGAAATCCTCCCCGAAGTCCTCCTTCAGCCGTTTCTCCAGGGTGAGGGACCCCATGTCCCACAGGTCCCCGGCCGGGCGCACCTCCACCGAGTCGTCGTCGATCACCAGGAGACCGGGCTCGGCCGCGGCGCCGGTGAGGACCATCGCGTCGTACCCCGCGTACTTCAGCGCGGGCCCGAAGTGCCCGCCCATGTTGGAGTCGGCGTACCCGCCCGTGGCCGGGGACTTGCACCCGAAGTGGGTCTTCCCGCTCGCCGGCAGGAGGTGGCCGCTCATGGGCCCGGTGGCCGTGATGAACGGGTTGGCCGGGTCGAACGGGTCGATCCCGGGCGGGAGCTCGTCCCACATCAGCCGGGCCACGAACCCGCGGCCGCCGATGTAGTCCTCGGCCAGACCCTCCGGAAGGGGCTGCTTCTCGATCCGTCCCGATCCCAGGTCGATTCTCAGGATGGTTCCGGCATAGCCCTTCATGCGCTCACCTCCTCGAGGGCTTCCCCCGCGATCTCGATGGCGTCCCGCGGGCAGATGGCGGCGCACTCTCCGCAGCCGGTGCACAGGATGGGGAGGTCCGTCCTCGGGTCGGCCCTGAGCACGTCGTTGGGGCAGGCGTCGATGCAGGTCCCGCAGGCGGTGCAGTCCTCCTCCCGAAGGACGTAGCGGCCGTCCCGCCACTCGATGGCCTCCTCGGGGCAGGCCTCGGCGCAGTCCCCGCATTGATCGCACAGGTGGATGACGTAGTCGCCGGGTGCCGGGAAGCGGGGCTCGATCCGCAGGGCCGCCTTGGCCGTGGTGATCTCCCGGAAGTTCGCCACGCTGCAGGCCAGGAGGCAGGCCCGGCAGCCGGAGCAGCGTTCGTGGTGCAGGATGAAATCCAACGGTCTCTCTCCTTCTCTGCATTCCGGGGCACCTGTGAGCTCCGCATGGTGGCCCCGGAATTGAATGGCGGTCACGCCCAGTGGGCGGCCATGCGCTCGATCTCCCGCTCCACCTCGGGCGGAAGGGCTCTGGGCTCGTGCTGCATCAGCTTCTCGGTCTGCTGGTGCAGCCGCTCGTGGAACTCCGGCTTGCCCTTGGCGCGCCACTGGTTCATGGTCGAGCGGTCGAACAGCTTGGAGTACCAGATCTCCCGGAAGTGCTTCATGGTGTGGTCCTCCATGAGAAAGTTGCCCCCCGGGCCGATCCGGTCGATGACGTCGACGGCCAGGCGACCGTCGTCCACCCCGATCCCGCCCATGTACCCGGAGACCATCTCGATGATCTCGTTGACGAGCACCATGTACTCAGGGGAAATCAGGGTGGCGTGGTCCAGCCAGCCGTTGTCGTGGACCATGTTGGCCCCGCTCAGGGCCGAGCAGAGGCAGGAGAAGGTGGCCTCCACGGCCGCCTGGGCGTCCGGGAGCTTGGCGTCCGAGCAGCCCGACATGCCCAGGAACGGGATCCGGTAGAAGTGGGCCATCTGGGCCATGGCCGTGGCCATGACGTTCATCTCCGGGGCCCCGTAGGAAAAGACGCTCGTGCTCATGTCCATGATGGTGGCGAAGGCGCCGTAGACGAAGGGCGTCCCGGGACGGATGAGCTGGCTCAGGACCAGTCCGAAGAGGGACTCCACGCTCCCCTGGACCACGGTCCCGGCCAGCGTGGCCGGCGAGGTGGCCCCGGCCTGGGGGCCGGAGTAGCACACCTGGGGCAGGCCGATCTCCGCCGCGTAGATCAGGCGGTCGACCACCGGGGTCTCGTAGACCAGGGGGGAGATGGGGCAGTTGAAGAGCACCACCAGGGGCCTCTCCAGGAGGCGCTCCTCGCTTCCCACGATGGCCGACGCCATTTCCACGATGTCCTTGGCCGCCTGGAGATTGTCGCAGCAGAAGAGCAGGGGCTTCTCGCAGCAGGTGAGCGCCTGGCGGGCGACGATCCGGTCGGCCGTCGCCGGCGGTGCGTCGGAGGTCACGCCGATGGTCATGGTCCAGGAGAAGTTCTCCAGCACGTCGGTCAGGGCGGCGGTCGCCCGGCAGTCGTCCACCGTGAACGGTCTCCGGCTCCCGTCCTTGGGATCCAGGTAATCGTAGGCGTCCAGGGTGGGGCCGTACCAGGTCTGGTCCTCCATGAGATCGACCGTTTTCTCCCCGCTCCGGTCGTAGAAGGCCACCCGGTCCGCCACCGTTCCCAGGGCTTTCTCCACGACCCGCGCGGGAATCCGGACGCGGAGACCGTCCACGGAGCAGCCGTGGCCGTGGAGGATCTCCCGCGCCCCCTCGTGGTTGACCTGGATGCCGGTCCGCGCCATGAGCTCGAGGGAGGCCTCGTGGATGCGCCGGATCTGCTCGTCGCTCAGGACCCGCTGCCGCGGCCGGATGCGGAGCTCGGGGAGCGGGGAGGACACTGCGTCCGGAGCTTTTTCCCCGGGGGCGGCGTTCGGCTCCACATCCGCTTCCGACGCGTGAGCCGGCGTTGCGCTGTTTTCCTCGATTTCCCGCGGGGTCGGTTCGTTCATGGGTTGTTCTCCCTGCACATTCTCAACCTCTGGTCTTTTTTGTTTTCTTTTGCTGTTTTCTCAGCCCTCACCTCTCACCCTTCACCGTCTCAATGTCCGCTCAAAAAGCTGCTCCCCTTGACGGCCATGCCTTCCTCGTACCGGCTCAGCCGGAGGGGGTTGTCCCTGTTGTCCCGAGCGCCCGTGATCAGGTCCGCGCAGAGCCTGCCCACCGCCGGCGACACCATGATGGCCATCCAGTAGCCGCAGTTCACGTGGAACCCGGGCACCCCGTCCACCGGGCCGATCAGGGGCTGCTCGTCCGGGGTGTAGACATACTGCCCCGCGGACAAGGACAGGTCGGTCTTCTTCAGCCCGCCGATGATTTCCTCCCAGAAGGGGCTCAGCCGGCCGGCCCTGTCCAGGGCCATGGCCGGGAAGTCCCAGTCGCCCAGGGGGTTCTCCATGGGCTCCGTGACGGGCTCGTCCGGGTCCACCCACCCCACCAGGGCGCCCCCGGTCTCGGGCCGCCAGTAGGAGCCGTTCACCAGGTTCACGGTGAAGGGGGCGTCTTTGGGGACGGCGTCGGTGGTGACGAACACCTTCTGCCGGCGCACCGGCTCCAGGGGCAGGTCCACGCCCACCATGCGGCCGATGACCCCGGCGAACGGCCCGGCCGCGTTCACCACGGTGCGGGTCGCCAGGGTCCCTCGGTCGGTCCTCACCGCCTTGACCCCCCGTTCGTCCGTCTCGACGTCCAGGACCCGGGTCTTCAAGAAGAACCGTGCCGTGGAGGCCTTGGCGTAGCCCTGGATCAGCTCGTGGACGGAGAGCCACCCGTCCTTCCCGCGGAAGTTGGCTCCGACAGCGGCCGGGGCCAGAAAGGGAAAGCGCGCGCGCAGCTCCTCTCCCGACAGGAACTCCGAGTCGGTCACCCCCAGCCGGCGGTGCTCCCGGACCGCGGCCTCCAGGTCGGGCAGCATGGTCTCGTCGTCCGTGACGAACAGGTACCCCTGCTGGTGGATGTGGAGGTCGTAGCCGGGCAGGTCCATCCGCTCGGCGAAATGCTGGAAGAAGTCGATGCTCTCGAGGGCCAGGTCCGCCATGGCCGGCTCGGTGAACTGGGCGCGGAAGCACTCGGCCGACGCGCCCGACGTGAGCGTGCCCAGGCCGGCCCTCGCCTCCAGGACCACGACGTCCAGGCCGGCCCGGGAGAGCCAGTAGGCCGTGGCGGCGCCCACCACGCCGCCTCCGATCACCACGGCGTCCGCGGTTCCCTCGACGGTTTCCGGTACGATCAGCTTCTGCATGAAGATCCTCCTCCAGGGAGATGGAGTTGAGCCTGGTCCGCCTCTCCTCTCTCACCCCGCCATGAGCCTGCGGGCCAGCGTGACGGCCTGGGAGGCGTCCCCGGCGTATCCGTCCGCGCCGATCCGCTCGGCAAAGGCCTCGGTCACCGGGGCCCCGCCCACCATGACCTTGATCCGGCTCCCGTTTCCCCGGAACGCAGCCACCGCGTCGCCCATGGCCGGCATGGTGGTGGTGAGGAGCGCCGACAGGGCGAGGATGTCCGCCCCGTTCTCCTCCACGGCCTTGACGAACCGCTCCACCGGTACGTCCACCCCCAGGTCGACCACCTGGAAGCCGGCGCCCTTCAGCATCATCTTGACCAGGCTCTTGCCGATGTCGTGGAGATCCCCCTTGACCGTGCCGATGACCACCGTCCCGGCGGAGCGCCTGTTCGTCTCCGTCAGGAGGGGCTTCAGGATGTCGAGCCCCTCTTGGGCGGTCTGGGCCGCCTGGAGCATCTCGGGGATGAACAGCTCCCCCCGGCTGAATCGTTCCCCCACCTCGTCGAGCGCGGCGATGAGCCCCTCGTTCAAAAGCGAGGAGATGTCGGTGCCCGCTTCCAGCTCCGACTGGACCAGCGCGGGCATGCCGCTCTTGTCAAACCGCAGAACCGCCTGATAGATGTCGTTGATCGCCATGTCTTCTCTCAACCTCCTCCAATCGAAAAAACCGTCTCGTCCCGATCCTCGGAACGTCCCCAAGGGCCTGACGGGCCCGTCCGCCCGGGCGGGCGTCCCTTACCAGGAGGGCGGGCTCACCACCCAGACCACCACGCAGTCCTCCTCGCCCTCGTTGATCCAGGAGTGGGGCAGCAGGCAGGAGTAATAGAACGACGAGAGGGCCTTGACCCGGTAGACCTGCTCCCCCACGGTCAGGGTCATCTCGCCCGCGAGCACCAGGCCGAACTCCTCGCCCGGGTGGGAGAAGATGTCGCGGCTGCCCTTGCCGGGCCGGATCACCGTGTAAAAGGGCTGCATCTGCTTGTTGCCCGCGATCCGCACCATCTGCCGGATGGTGGCCTCCCACCCCGGCATGTCCACGTTGGTCCACATGGCCTCGGGCAGAACCATGGGGTCGTCGATCAGCTCGTCGATGAAGAAGTCCACCACGCGGTGACCCAGGGCCCTGGCCAGGCTCCGCAGGTTGACGATGGAGGGCGAGGCCTTGCCGTTCTCCACCTGGGAGATGAAGGCGGCCGAGACCCCCACCTCGTCCGCGAGCTGCTGGAGCGTCAGTCCTTTCTGGGTCCGCCACTCGTTCAACAGGCGGCCGATGGCCTCGTTTTCCTGCACTGGGTCCCCTGAGTTCGCATCAAAGAAGTTAGATATAAATTAATAAATAAAGTATTCCTTAAAAACAGGGCCTGTCAAGGGGAAATTTGGAGATGGCCGCCGGGCAGCGGACGTGCTACCCTCGGTGGGCGAAACCCAACGGAGGACGCCGTGCGCATCACCGAGATCCACGTCTACCGGCGCGACCTGCCGGTCCTGGGCGGACCTTTCTGCATCGCCGGCAGCTCCCTGTCCAGCCTGGACACGACCGTGGTCCGGATCGTGACGGAGACCGGCCTCTCCGGGTTCGGCGAGACCTGCCCCGTGGGGCCCGTCTACCAGCCCCAGCACGCCCTGGGCGCCAGGGCGGCCCTCCAGGAGATGGCCCCCCGCCTGATCGGGCTGAACCCGGCGCAGGTCGAACGGGTCCGGGAGGCCATGGAGGCCGCGCTGAACGGCGCCCGCTATGCCAAGGCCGCCGTGGACATCGCGCTCTGGGATCTCCTGGGCAAGGTCCACGGGGTCCGGGTGTGCGATCTCCTCGGCGGTCCCTGCCGGGAGCGCGTTCCCAGCTACACCTCCATCGGGGTGCTCCCCCCGGACGAGGCGGTGAGAACGGCCCGGGAGAAGGAGGCCGAAGGGTTCCGCCGGATCCAGCTCAAGGTCGGGGGCCGGCCCCTCCGGGAGGACCTCGAGGCCGTTCGCCGGGTGGCCGAGGCGCTCTCCCCGCGGGTCTCCCTGGTGGTGGACGCCAACCGGTCCTGGACCTCCCGGGACGCCAGGCTGATCTCCCTCCAGTGCCGGGACCTCCCCCTGGTCCTGGAGCAGCCCTGCTCCACCTACGAGGAGAACCGGTCCCTCCGGCCCGTCCTGCTCCACCCCCTCTTCCTGGACGAGTCCGCCGAGGAGATCCGCACCGTGATCCGGAGCATCGGGGAGGATGCGGCGGACGGGTTCGGGCTGAAGGTCACCCGGGTGGGCGGGATCACGCCCATGCGCACCATCCGGGACATCTGCCGGGAGGCCGGGCTCCCCATCACCTGCGACGATGCCTGGGGCGGGGACATCATCGCCGCGGCCTGCATCCACGTCGCCGCCACGGTGAGGCCCGGGCTCCTGGAGGGGGTGTGGATCGCGGCGCCCTACATCGAGACGCACTACGACCCCGAGAACGGCCCGGAGATCCGCGACGGCTTCCTCGACCTGCCCGCGGGGCACGGCCTGGGCGTCACCCCCGACCTCGCGCTCTTCGGGGACCCCGTGATGAGCTTCGGGTGAACCGGCGTTGTCCACCAGATTCCGGACGATCTGCAGCAGGCCGACCCGGTCCGCCCGGATCTCCGGAGGCGCCTCGGGCTCGGACCAGCGGATGCCCCGAAGGGCCATCCGGCCGGAGAACTCCTCGCGGATCATGGCCTGCTTGGACATGCTTCCGTCCACGTGGTGGATGGGGGTGTTCACCACGTAGAACCAGCGGTCGTCCTTGGGGCTCTTCACCTCCCAGCGCACGGTCTCCCCGCGGAACACCCGGTCGTTCACGCACCAGGGGCAGACCTCGTCCCGGCCGTGGAGCGCCCGGTAGCAGAGCTCCCCGGTGGCGTCCCGGCCGGTCCGCTCAATGAGCCGCGGGTTCATGTACTCGACCCGGTAGTCCCGGGAGCAGACCACAATACCCACCGCCGGGAGCCGAGTGCCCGCCTACATTTTGCGTGTGTTCCCGCCCCGGTTTCCAGTATGATGGCGCCGCATTTCGAGCGAGGCCTCTGTCATGAAAAAGGCGTTTTTCCTCCTGGTCGTCCTCGGCCTGCTGGGGCTGGTGGGCCGCCAGGTCTACACGAAGCTCTCCGGACCCGGGGCAGGCGGCCAGCGGACCCGGGGAAATCCTGCGGTGGCCGTGGAGGTGCACCCCGTGCGCAGGGGCGCCATCCGCGATGTGAGCATGTTCACCGGGACGCTCCATCCCCGGAGCCAGTTCCGGGTCGCACCCAGGATCGGCGGCCGCCTGGAGGAGCTCCGGGTGCACGTGGGGGACCGGATCGCCCCGGGAACCCTGGTGGCGGTCCTGAACCAGGGCGAGTACGCGCAGGAGGTGGCGCAGGCCCGTGCCGCGCTGGAGGTGGCCCGCGCCCAGCTGGAGGAGAGCCGCAGCGCACTGGAGATCGCCGGGCGCGAGCTGGAGCGGGTGAAGGCGCTGAGGGAGAAGAAGATCGCCTCCGAGTCGGAGCTCGACGAGGCCGGGGCTGAGTTCAAGGTCCAGACGGCCAAGCAGCGCGTGGCCCGGGCGCAGGTGGCCCAAAGGGCGGCCGTCCTGGAGGCCGCCCAGGTGCGCCTCTCCTACACCCGGATCCAGGCGGCCGGCGACGGGGCCGGTTCCCTCTGGGTGGTGGGCGAGCGGTTCGTGGACGAGGGCACCATGCTGGCCCCCAACCAGGCTATCGTCTCGCTGCTGGACATCGGGACCGTGGTCGCCGTGATCCACGTCATCGAAAAGGATTACCCCAAGGTCCGGGTGGGACAGGCCGCCGCGGTCTCGGCCGAGGCCTTCCCCGGGGAGCGCTTCCCGGGCCGGATCGTCCGGCTGGCGCCGCTGCTCAAGGAGACCTCCCGGCAGGCCCGGGTCGAGATCGAGATCCCCAACCCCGATGTGCGTCTCAAGCCCGGCATGTTCGTCCGCGCGGAGATCGAGTTCGACCGGCGCGAGAACGCCCTGCTCGTCCCCGTCGAGGCCCTGGTCCAGCGGGAGGGCCGTCGCGGCGTCTTCGCCGTGGACACCCGGGAGGCGAGGGCCCGGTTCGTCCCCGTGACCCTCGGCATTGTCGGTCCTGGTGAAGCCGAGGTCCTGGAACCGCCCCTCGAGAGCCCGGTGGTGACCATGGGGCACCACCTCTTGGAGGACGGCTCCCCCGTCCTGCTCCCCGGAGGCCCCACTTCCAAAGGGGCCGGGTCGTGAGGATCTCCCGCCTGTCCATACGCCGGCCCGTGTTCACGGTCATGGCGGTCCTCATCGTGGTCCTCCTGGGCGGGGTCTCCCTGAGCCGCCTTCCCATCGACCTGATGCCGGACATCACCTACCCCACCCTGAGCATCATGGCGAATTACGAGAACGCCAGTCCCCAGGAAATGGAGGAGCTGGTCACCCGCCCCATCGAGGAGGCCATGACGGCGGTCCCCGGCGTGGAGGAGGTCACCTCCATCTCCTCGGAGGGCGCCACCCAGGTCCGGGTCAACTTCAGCTGGGGGAGCGACCTGGACGCCGCGACCAGCGACGTCCGGGACCGCCTGGATCGGGTCATGGGCCGGCTCCCCGAGGAGGTGGAGCGGCCCGTCTTGCGGAAGTTCGACCTGGCCAGCTTCCCCGTCCTGATCCTGGGCGCGTCGAGCAACCTGGACCCCATGGAGATGCGGCGGATCATCGACGATCAGGTCAAGTACCGCATCGAGCGGCTGCCCGGCGTGGCCTCCCTGGACGTCCGGGGCGGGCTGGACCGGGAGATCCACGTGAATCTCCGGGCGGACAAGGTCAAGGCCCTGGCCCTGCCCCTGGACCAGATCCTCCAGCGGATCCGCTCCGAGAACGTGAACATCCCGGCCGGGCCGGTGGAGCGCGGCCCCATGGAGATCATGGTGCGGACCCCCGGCGAGTACACCAGCCTGGAGGACCTCCGCAACACGGTGATCACGGTCCGGGACGGCGCGCCCCTGCTCCTCCGGGAGATCGCGGAGGTGGAGGACGCCTGGGAGAAGATCACCCGCATCGTCCGCGTCGACGGCCGCCCGGGCATTCGCATGGCGGTCTACAAGCAGTCCGGGACCAACACGGTGGCCGTGGCCCGCGGTGTGCTCCAGGAGCTCGAGCGGGTGAACCAAGACCTCCCACAGATGCGGATCGTGCCCATCATCGACACGTCGGACTACATCGAGCGTTCCATCACCAATGTGGGATCCTCTCTCTTCTACGGGGGGCTCCTGGCCGTCCTGGTCCTCCTCTTCTTCCTCCGAAACGTCCGGAGCACGGCCATCGTGGCCACCAGCATCCCCATCTCGGTGATCGCGACCTTCGCCCTCATGTACTTCGGCGGGTTCACCCTGAACCTCATGACCCTGGGCGGCCTGGCCCTGGGGGTGGGCATGCTGGTGGACAATGCCATCGTGGTGCTCGAGAACATCTTCCGGTTGCGGAGATCAGGGGACATCCAGACCGCCGCGGTGACCGGCACCGAGGAGGTGACGCCGGCCATCATCGCCAGCACCATCACCACCCTGGCGGTGTTCCTGCCCCTGGTGTTCATGCAGGGCATGTCCGGGGTCATGTTCAAGCAGCTCTCCTACGTGGTGAGCCTCTCTCTGATCTGCTCCCTGGCAGCGGCCCTGACCCTCGTGCCGATGCTCTCGGCCCGGCTGCTTCGACCGGACGGGAACGGCGCCTCCCCCTCGGCCACGGGACGGCTGCGGGGTGCGCTCGACCGCCTCTTCTCCGGCCTGGAGGAGACCTATGGAAGGATCCTCCGGTTTGCCCTGGCCCACCGGCTCTCCGTGGTGGTGCTCCTGCTCCTCTGCCTGGCCGGGAGCCTGGCCCTCGTGCCCCTGGTGGGGGTGGAGTTCATGCCCGGCACGGACGAGGCGGAGGTGCGGATCAGCGCGGAGATGGCCGTGGGGACCCGGGTGGAGGTGGTGAGCGAGCAGTTTCTCGCCATCGAGGAGCTGGTCCGCCGCGAGGTCCCGGAGATGAGGAACATGGTGTCCTTCATGGGAGGGTCCTTCTGGCGGGGGAGGACCTCCCACACGGGGGAGCTGCGGGTCGCCCTGGTGCCGCGCTCCCAGCGCGATCGCTCCAGCGAGGAGGTCGCCAACGACCTCCGCCGCCGGCTGACCGGCATCCCCGGGGTGACCGTCCGCACCCGGGCCGGCCAGGGCCTGTTCCTCCTGCGGATGGGGGCGGGCGGCGCGGACCGGATCGAGGTGAACGTCCGCGGCCACGACCTGGAGGTGGCGGACGCCTTGAGCCGCCGGGTCAAGGCGGTCATGATGAGGGTGGAGGGGGTCACGGACGCCCGGGTGAGCCGGGAGACCGGGAGCCCCGAGGAGCTGGTCCTGGTGGACCGGAGGCGGGCGGCGGACATGAAGCTCTCGGTCTCCGAGATCGCGGGCATGCTCCAGACCGTTCTCTCGGGGACCCGGGCCGGCAACTACCGTGAAGGAGGGGACGAGTACGCCATCCTCGTCAAGATCGCCGACGCGGAGCGTCTCGACCTGAGCGAGCTGCTGGACCTGACCCTGACCAACCGGGACGGGGAGCCCGTGGTCCTCCGGAACGTGGTGGACGTGAAGCCCTGGAGCGGGCCGGTCCTGATCGAGCGCAAGGATCAGGACCGGGTGGTGAGCGTCACGGCCAACTACACGGAGCGGGACATGGGAGCGGTGCTGGCGGACATCCGGGAGGGGCTCCGGTCCATTCCCGTCCCCCGCGACTTCAGCATCGTCTTCGGCGGGGACTACGAGGAGCAGCAGAAGGCCTTCCGGGAGCTTCTCCTGGGGTTCGTCCTGGCCCTGGTGCTGGTCTACATGGTGATGGCCGCCCTCTACGAGAGCCTGCGGGCCCCCTTCGTGGTCATGTTCTCGGTGCCGCTGGCCTTCATCGGGGTGGCGGTCATGCTGTTCGTGACGAAGACCACCTTCAACGTGCAGTCCTACATCGGCTGCATCCTGCTGGGAGGGATCGTGGTCAACAATGCCATCCTGCTGGTGGACTACACCAACCTGCTCCGCCGGCGCGACGGCATGGACCTCGCGGCGGCCGTCGAGGAGGCCGGCCGAAGGAGGCTCCGGCCCATCCTGATGACGGCCACCACCACCATCCTCGCCCTGGTTCCGCTGGCCATGGGGCTGGGCGAGGGCGGCGAGGCCCAGGCCCCCATGGCCCGGGCGGTGATCGGGGGCCTCCTGAGCTCGACCGTGATCACCCTGGTCTTCGTCCCCACGGTCTACTCGCTGTTCGAACGGAACGGAGGCCGAAAGGTCCGCCCGGCCTCCGGCGAATCGCCGGGCACGGCGGAAGAGAGGGGAAAGGAAGCGTGAGCCTCGAGGACATGGCAAGGGCCTGCGTTGCAGCCCTTCTCCTGATCGGCCTCGCGGCCCCCTGCCCGGCCGCGGAGGAGACCCGGGAGCCGCCTCGCCCCGAGGAGGGGGAGGCCGGACCGGTGCGGGTCACGGTGGAGGAGGCCGTTCTCATGGCCCTGGACAACCACCGCGGCTTTCGCGTCGACCGGCTCAGCCCGGAGATCCAGCGGACCTTCGAGGACCAGGAACGGGCCGTGTTCGACCCGGTGGTCGACGCCGGGGCGGCCGGCTCGGTGGCGAAGACCCCCCTCGACGCCCCCCCGTCCGGGGACGCCAGGACCGAGGAGGTTCAGGTGGACGTGGGCGCCTCGAAGCGGTTCACCACGGGGACGGACGTGAGGGTCGGGCTGACCGCGGAGCGGCTGGGGTCGAACCGGATCGACACGCGCTACGCGACACGTGCGGGCCTGAGCCTCACCCAGGCGCTCCTGCGGGGACGGGGGAGGGAGGTCAACATCGCCTCCCTCCGGCAGGCGGAGATCGGCACGGACATCTCCCAGTACGAGCTCCGCGGGGCGGCGGAGGCCCTGGCCGCCCGGACCGAGACGGCCTACTGGGACTACGCCCTGGCCCTCCGGCAGCTGGGGATCTTCGAGGAGTCCGTGAACCTGGCCCGCCGGCAGCTGGAAGAGACCCGGGAGATCGTCCGGGTGGGGCGTCTGCCGGAGACCGAGCTGGTGGCGGCACGGGCCGAGGTGGCCCTCAGGCAGCAGGAGCTCATCGACGCGCGCAACGAGATGGAGCTGGCCCGGCTCCGCTTCCTCCGTCTGATCAATCCCCCCGGCCCGGAGCTCTGGTCCCGCGAGCTCGATCTCCTGGACGAGCCGGCGGCCCCGGAGATCGAGCTGGACGACGTGAGGGCCCACGTCCAGGTGGCTCTGCGCATGCGGCCCGACCTGAACCAGGCGAGGCTGGCCGCCCGGCTCGAGGAGCTGGAGGTCGTCAAGACCCGCAACGGGCTCCTGCCCCGCATGGACCTCTTCATCAACCTGGGGATGACCGGGTACGCGGACTCCTTCGGCCGCTCGGTGGACGGGCTCTCCGGGGACCACTACGACGTGCTGGCCGGGCTGACCTTCGAGGTCCCCCTGGGGAACCGGGCCCCGAAGGCCCGGCACAAGCGGGCGTCCATCAGCCTGGTCCAGGCCCGCGAGGCCCTGGCGAACATCTCCCAGCTCGTGGCCCTGGACGTGCAGTCCGCCTACATCGAGCTCGACACGGCGCGGCGGCAGATCCGCGCGAGCACCGCCACCCGGAGGCTGGAGGAGGAGAAGGTGCGAATCGAGCGGGAGCGGTTTCGCGTGGGGCGGTCCACCAGCTTCCTCGTGGCCCAGGCCCAGCGCGACCTGGTGCGCAGCAGGATCCTGGAGATCCGCGCCGTGGTCGCGGTCCTCGAGGCGCTGGTGGACCTGTACCGCCTGGAAGGCTCCCTCCTGGAGCGGTGGGGAATCCGGGCCTACGGGGCGGGACCGGACGACCCGGGGTTCGACGTGAAGAAGGATGAACCGCCATGAGATCGGGCGGGTTCAGGACGGGGCTTCTGATCGCTCTTGCGCCGGAGCCTGACGCCGCCCGGTCTACTCGTCGAGCACCCTGCGCACCGTGTTCACCAGCTCGTTCTGTGTCAGAGGTTTCATGACGAGGGCTCGGATCCCCCTCTTCCCGACTTGCTCCTCGGAGATCTGGCTGCTGTAGCCGGTGGCCAGAATCACGGGGACGTCCGGGCGAATCGCCATGACCTCCTCCGCCAGCCGGTCGCCCCGCATGCCGGGCATGGCCATGTCCGTGACGACCAGGTCGAACCGCTCCGGGTCCCGCCGGAAGCAGTCCAGCGCCTCCGTACCGCTTTCCCGGGTCTCCACCTCGTAGCCCCGTCGTTCCAGCAGCTTCCGGCCGAGCCTCGTGATCGAAGGCTCGTCGTCCACCAGGAGGATCCGCTCGGTCCCGCCGGGAAGCGCCGTCGATCGGTCCCCCGGTTCCTCACCGGCCCGCTTCCCCTCGAAAGCGGGGAGGTAGACCGTGAAAACGGCGCCCCGCCCCTCCTCGCTTTCCATGACGATGCCGCCCCCTCGATCCTGGACGATGCCGTGGACCACGGACAGGCCGAGTCCGGTTCCCCGGCCCACGCCCTTCGTGGTGAAGAAGGGCTCGAACACCCGGTCCCTGTTCTCGGGGGCGATCCCGGGACCCGTGTCCCGAACCCGGAGCCGCACGTAACGTCCTTCCGGAATGGGCCCCGTCGAGGTATCCCGAGGGGCCGGCAGGTCCGCCGAGTCCAGCAGCACCTCCAGTACGCCGCCCTCCGCCTCCATGACCTGGGCTGCATTGGTGCAGAGGTTCATGACGATCTGCTGGATCTGGGACGGGTCCGCGAGAACGGCGGGCACCCCCTCACGGATCTCCCGGCGGATCTCCACCGTGGCGGGGATGGACGCACGGAGCATCTTCAACGAGTCCTCCACGACGGGTTCCACGCGAATCTCGGACGGGGTGTGATCCTTCCTGCGGGCGAAGAGCAGGATCCGGGTGACCAGATCCCGGGCCCTGAGACAGGCTTCGCGGATCTCCTCCAGATTCCCCTTGGCGGGGCGCCCTTCCGGGACGTCCAGCATGGCCATCTCGGTGTTGCCGAGGATGATGCTCAGGACGTTGTTGAAGTCGTGCGCGACGCCCCCGGCCAGGGTCCCCACGGCCTCCATCTTGTGGGACTGGCGGAGCTTCTCCTCCATGGTCTTCAAGGCCGTGATGTCGGTGTCCGTCCCCACCATGCGGACGGCCCGCCCGGTTTCGTCCCGCTCCACGTTGCCGGAGGCCAGAAACCATCGAAGGCTTCCGTCCCGGTGCACCATGCGGTGCTCGACCCGATACTCGTTTTCGGTTCCTTCCAGGCACCGACGGACCTGCTGCATGACCATCCCGGCATCCAGGGGATGGACGTGCCGGCTCCAGTCCTCGATGTGATTCCGGATGTCCCGGTCGCGATAGCCGAGCATCTCCTTGAGGTTGGGGGAGACGAACATCTCCCCGGTGGTCAGGTCCCAGTCCCAGACCCCCACGTTTCCGCCCTTCGTGGCGAACTGATACCTCTCCTCGCTCCTCCGCAGGGCCTCGGCCATTCGTCTGCGCCGGGTGATGTCCCGTGAAACCCCGTACAGCCCGACCAGGGTCCCCTCTTCGTCCCTCAGCGCCTTCACGCTGTTCTCCATCCAGACCGTGGAGCCGTTCTTGTGGCGGCACTCCACATCGACGACGACGCTCCTTTCGGGGTCGAATCCTCCTTCCTCTTCCCTTTGCAGCTCCTCCTGAAACCGCCGGGCGATGAGCCGAAACGACTCCGGCGTCACTTGCTCCTGGAGGGTCTGCCGCTCCCTCTCCTCCGGGGTAAAGCCCAGCACCTTCTCCACGGACGGGCTGACGTAGGTCATCTGGAACTCCCTGTCGATCATCCAGACCACGTCCGTCATGTTCTCCGTCAGGAACCGGAACTTGGCCTCGCTCTTCTGAGTGGCTTCCTCGGCCCGCTTGCGGTCCGTGATGTCGAGCGCCGTGAAGACGACGCCGGCGGAGAGGTCCGACGGATCCAGGGGCGCCGAGCTGAGGAGAACGTCCAGGATCGCGCCGTCCTTTCTACGCCACCGGGTTTCGACCCAGCCGGCCCCCTTGCTCGCGATCTGTGCGTACTTCTCCCGGCCGACGTACGCGAACTCCTCGCCCGACGGGTAAAGCACGCGGGCGCTTTGTCCTTGAAGCTCGTGAGGCGAGTAGCCCAGCATGCCACAGATCTTATCGTTCACCCGCTGAATCTCGCGATCGGAAACCAGGCCGATGCCCATGGGCGCCGCTCGAAACACGCTCTTCAGAACGGCCTCGCTCTCCGGCAATCCGGGCTCGAAGGAGTTCGCCGAAACGGCGCTCTCCAGCTCCCGGATCCTCTCTTCCAGCTCCTCGTACGTGGGCTTTTCGGGCAGGGCCATTCCGCTGATGCTCCCCGGCACCCGGGAGGGTGCCCGGCTCGGGTTCAACCCCTGGGATGGTCATGACGACGGTTCCCGGGAAGAGGAGGCGAGCGCAACGATCGAGAAGCCATCCAGCGTGATCCAAATCCGATCGCGGAACGGGAGCGTTATGACCGTTTTCGTGGCGTGTAGCACACATATTCTTACAGCTTATTGTGCATGATTGCAATGATTTTGTTGGAGAGCGCTCGCATGTCGAAGGGCTTCCGGCAGATAGAGATGGAAGGTGGTGCCGGCGCCCTTTTCACTCTGGACGTTGATGCACCCGCCGTGGTTCTTGACGATCCCGTACACTGAGGCAAGCCCCAGGCCCGTTCCTTTTCCCATCTCCTGCGTGGTGAAGAACGGATCGAACACCTTCTCCGCGGTGGACGCGTCCATGCCGATCCCCGTGTCGGTCACCGAGATCCGGACGTACCGGCCGGGCTGGATTTCGGCCGCATTCACCTCCTCCCCGGCCAGGGAGACGTTCTCGGTCCGGACGCAGAGCTCGCCGCCGCCCGGCATGGCCTGCCAGGCGTTGACGTAGAGGTTCAAGAGCGCCTGCCGGATCTGCCCCTGGTCCACCTCCACGGTCCAGAGACCCTCGTCGAGCTTCTCCAGGATGCGGATCTCCTTTCTGGTTTGCCCGAAGAGGTGGTTCTCGTGCCGAATGAGCCGGTTCAGGTCGGTGGGCTTGACCTCGTACTTTCCGCCCTTGGCAAACCCCAGGAGGTCCCGGGTCAGATCCGCCGCACTCCTGACAGAGGCCTCGACGCCCTTCAGGTGCTCGTAGTCGGGATGGGAGGGGTCCTTGTCGATCATCATGAGGGACGCCCGGCCCTGAATGCCCATGAGGGTGTTGTTGATGTTGTGGGCGATGCCGCCGGCCAGGGTGCCGACGGCCTCCATCCTCTGGGCCCGACGCAGCTCCTCCTCCATGCGGACCAGGTCCGTGATGTCCGTGGCGATCTGCAGCCGGACCAGGCGCCCGTCCGTCCACTCGATGGCGCGGTCGTGGTTGATGTACCACTTGCCGGTCATGGGGTTTCTGCCCTGCCAGACTTGAACGCCGGAGGGCCGCCCCGTCTCGTCCACCAGAAGATCGTTGGTGCAGTGGGGGCACGGGCCGGACTCCCCCCGGAACACCTCCCAGCAGATGTGCCCCGTCATGTCCCGGCCGAAGCTTTCGATCATATGCTTGTTCATGAACAGGATCTCGTAGCTCTCCAGGTCCGCGACGTAGATGGTGGCGTCGATGCTGTCCAGGACCGTGAGAAACCGTTCGTGGGAGATCCTCAGCGCCTCCTCGGCCTGCTTTCGCTCGGTGATGTCCCGAACGTTCTCCAGCACGTACTGCACGTTCCCCTCTTCGTCGAAGATGGGGATGACGCTGATCTCCTTGTGGCTCATGTCGATGGGGTTTTGGTCCTGTTCCCGCTGAACGGGATTGTCGATCCGCTGCCGCTCGAGCTGCGCTTCCAGCTCGGAGACGCGCTGTTCCAGCTCTTCGTACGTCGGTTTTTCGCTCATCACTCCGTTCCGATCCGATGGGTTGGGATGTGCCGTTCGGGAAGGAAACCATGCAAAAAGCCGGCCACGATCCCCGCGGGCAGCGCCGCAGGCGATCATCCGGCCCGAGACCCGGTCCCGGATGACCTCCTGGGCCAGCTCGTTCAGGCCGCCCGGCGTCATGCAGTCGCGGACCATGGCCGGGAGGTCGCCTTCCGTCTGCGCCTCCACCATCATCGAGAGGGCCCGGAACATGGACGCCGTGTAGTCGGCCGCGGTCTTTCGCTCCACGCCCGCGGCTGCGGCCCAGGAGACGACCTCCCCCAGGAGGGCA
The DNA here is from genome assembly GCA_964454455.1 of uncultured Desulfobacterales bacterium. Taxonomy (GTDB): domain Bacteria; phylum Desulfobacterota; class DSM-4660; order Desulfatiglandales; family HGW-15; genus JAIPEI01. The sequence continues at coordinate 30,284 of CAYVVQ010000033.1, forward strand.
TAGTAGGGGGCCATGAGGGCGGTGATGACCAGGAGCTTGTCCAGCTCCGGCTCCTCCCCGGTCACGATCACGGTCCCGAGGTCGGCGAAAAGCGCCTCGGCGGTCTCGTCGCCGGGATGAAGGGCGATGGGCCCCACGTGCTCCTCGGCGGAGGGGAGGGGCACCGCCCGGACCACGCCTTGCACGGGGTCCACGAGGGGTCGTATCCCTGAGAGTTGGGTGCCGGCCAGCAGGGAGATCACGCAGCGGACGGGGAGGCGGTGAGGCGGGCCACAGGGGAGCAGCTCAGCCGGCCGGTCCGGTGGATCGAGAGGTGCCGCCTGGGGGAAAACGAGAGGTGGAGACGGTGCTGGCGCGGTTCGCCGGGAAGCCGGGTTGAATCAGTCCTCCCGGTAGAACTCCGCCACCTTGCCCTCCAGTCGCTCCATCAGGGTGTCGTAGGAGGAGCGCGCCAGGATGGCGTCGATCTGTGCCCGGTAGTTGTTCACCAGGCTCACCCCGGCCACCTTGACGTCGTAGACCATCCACTCGTCCCCGCTCCGGTGGACCGAGTAGATCATGGGAACGCTGCCGCGCTCGAGGACGTCGATCTCCGCCTTCACGACCCCGCGGTCGTCCCGGGTCTCCTCGTCCACGAACCGAAAGGCCTTCAAGGTGTCCGCATCCACCTCATCGAGGACCTTGTCGAGCCGGCTCAGGTAGGTGGCCTCGAGCAGCCTGCGGAAGAGCGCTTCAAAGGCCCTCTCCTGCTCCTTGGTCAGGCTCCGCCGATGGATCCCCAGCACCCCCCGGGAAAACCGGGCCCAGTCGAACCGCTCGGCCATGGCGCTGCGCAGCCGCTCCCGCCGCTCGACGCGGCTCTCCTCCTCCCGGAGCCGGGGGTCCAGCAGGACCTCCCTGGCCTTGGCGATGGTCCCCTCGATGGCCCGGGTGGCCTCGCCCGGAAAGGCCGGGCCGGGAAGGGAGGCCACCAGAACGAACAGCAACAAACCGGCGACGCGGGACGTGATGGGCATGGTCGGGCTCCTGGATCGCTGACAGCACAATGAGGTACAACCCTATATTATAGGGCAGCACGGGGACGATTCAAGCCCTGTTTCCTTTTCCCGGGGGGACGTTTCGTTGGACTCCTTGACGCAGCTCACGTTCGGCGCCGCCTGCGGCGAAGCCATCCTCGGTCCGAAGGTCGGCCGAAAGGCTCTCGTCTGGGGCGCGAACTTCCTCTGGGCGCCCGGTGCAGGGGAGGTCGCGGGCGACAGGCGCCCGCGGGTCCCTGAATGCGGCGTCCGAGGGACACCGAGGCGGTTGTTTCGAGGGTCTCGGACGTTGGGTCTCCCGCTGCGACGTTCTCTGGT
>CAYVVQ010000034.1:0-31311 GCA_964454455.1 uncultured Desulfobacterales bacterium
TTGACGAAACCCCGGCGTCTTGATAGAACCTCCGCATGAACATTCTGGACGTCGTCATCGCGGTGGTGATGATCTTCCTGATCGTCCGGGGGGTCATGAGGGGGTTCGTGGGGGAGATCGCCTCGCTCGCCGGCATCATCCTCGGGATCTGGCTCGCCATCCGGTTCATGACGCAGGTTACGGGGCTGTTGGAGCCCCATCTGCCGACGTTTTCGTTCTTGCCGGTCGTGAGCTTCGCGCTGATCTTCGTCGGCGTCCTCATCGCCTGCAACCTGATGGGGTGGGGGCTCCGGGTGCTGTTCAAGAAGACGGCGCTCGGCTGGCTGGACCGGACCCTCGGCGCCGGGCTGGCGGTCGTCAAGGGCGTGGTGATCGCCTACCTGGGCATCGTCATCATCACGGTCTACCTTCCGCCGAGCGCGCCCGTCATCGCCGGGTCCCGCCTGGCCCCTGTGGTGACGGCCTCGTTCCAGGTGCTGAAACGGGCGGTCTCGCCCGAGCGCCTCGCGGACTGGAAGCGCCGCTTCCTGGCACCACCCGGAAAAGAGAATCTGGAAGAGACGGAAGGAAGGCGGACGTCGGATGGACCAGCATAAGCTGTCCCAGGCGGCGACGAGGCTGACGGACCTGATCTCCCGGCTGCGCGGCCCCGGGGGGTGCCCGTGGGACGCGCAGCAGACCGAGGAGACCATCCGCATGTATCTCCTCGAAGAGGCCTACGAGGTGCTGGATGCGGTGGAGCGTGGGTCCCGCGAGGAGCTTTGCGGAGAGCTCGGAGACCTGCTGTTTCAGGTCCTCTTTCTCGCGCGGCTGGCCGAGGAAGAGGGGGCCTTCGATCTGGTGGACGTCATGAACGGCATCACGGAGAAGATGGTCCGCCGGCATCCCCACGTGTTCGGCTCGGCCTCCCTGGAGACCCCCGAGGAGGTGGCGGAGAGCTGGGCGAGGATCAAGCGCGAGGAGAAGGGCGGGAAAGAGGGCTCCGGCGGTTTGGGCGACGTTCCCGACGCCCTTCCCGCGCTCCTGCGGGCTCACCGGCTCACTCAGCGCGCCGCGGCGGCAAAGGGCGCCGAGGACCCCAGGGCGGGCCGGGCCGACATCGAGCGGGACTTCGAGCGGTTGAAGAGCGCACTGAAGGGGGAGGATCGGCACGACCTGGAGGAGAGGATCGGGGCGGTGCTGTTCGACCTGGCCGGTCTCGCCGGCCGGTGCGGCTTGAATGCGGAGGACCTCCTGCGGAAGGCCAACAGGCGGTTTGCCGATCGGTGAGCTCCCGCTCCGCAACGGCGGGCGACCGGGACCGGCCCGGGCCGGTTCCCCCCTGCCGCGGGCCGTTTCCACGGGGTGCTCGAAGCGGCTTCGGTCGATGCCAGGGATGAGGTGACGGGATGGGCCGCTCCAGAAAACGGGGACGGATCGCCGCCCTCCGCCGGTGGGTGCTGAAGGTCCTCTTGTCCGCGCTCCTGCTCGGCGTCGGCTTGACCGTGCTGGAGGTCGCCCTGCTGCGGTACCTCGATCCGCCCTGTACGACCAACATGGCCTGGCGCCGCGTGGGGAGCCTGCTCTCCTCCCAGGCCTACCATAGGCTCCGTTACGAGTGGCGGGACCTCGAACGCATCTCACCCCACCTGCGCAAGGCGGTGCTGGCCGGGGAGGATCAGCGGTTCCCATCCCACCACGGCTTCGATTTCGTGGAGCTCGGGAACGCGGTTCGAGACGCCGTCCAGGCGGGCCAGGTGCGGGGTGCGAGCACCATCACCATGCAGGCCGCCAGGACCGTTTTCCTGTGGCCGGATCGCACCCTGCTGCGGAAGGCCCTCGAGGCTTACTACACGGTCCTGATGGAGCTCCTCTGGGACAAGCGCCGGATCCTGGAGGTCTACCTGAACACCGTGGACTGGGGGACCGGCATCATGGGAGCCGAGGCGGCGTCGAGGAACTATTTCGGGATCGGATGCCATCGGGTGACGCCTCACCAGGCTGCGCTCCTGGCGGCGATCCTGCCCAACCCGCACCGATGGTCGCCTGTCCGCCCGGGGCCCCGGGTGCTCCAGCGCCAGCGACGCATTCTGAGAGACATGCCGCACATGCCCGATGTCTGAAGGTGCGGCCGAGACGGAGATCGGCAACGGACATGTTTCTGCGACCCATCCAGAGACTGCAGGGCATCAGCCTGAAGTGGAAGCTCCTCATCCCCTTCCTGTTCTTCGCCTTCACCGGGACCAGCACGCTGACCGTCATCGGGCTCACCAGCCAGCAGCGCCTCATCAAGCAGGAGGAGCGGAAGATGCTGCTCCTCCACTACCGGATCTTCCAGAACGAGCTGGAGCGCAAGGGGGAGCAGGCCATCGCCCTGGCGTCGGTGGTGGCCGAGGACAAGGAGGTCCAGCAGCAGCTCGCCGAGCGGGATCGGAGAAAGCTGAACCGGCATCTCGTTCACACCTACGTCCGTCTCAAGATCGACTACGACATCTCGCAGTTCCATTTCCACGTGCCGCCGGGCGTGTCGTTTCTGCGTCTCCATGAACCGACCCTTTACGGGGACGAGCTCTACACGGACCGGGAGACCATCAGCGAGGCCCTGGAGGGACGGAGGGCGGTGTGGGGGCTCGAAAAGGGCGAGACCGGCCTCGGGATCCGGGGTGTGGTCCCCGTTTTCCATGGACCGAACATCGTGGGGACCGTGGAGGTCGGCCATTCCTTCGGCCGGACCTTCCTCCAAGGGCTGCACCAACGCTGGGGGATTGATCTCGCGCTCTACGTGCCGGACGGCGGCCATGCCTTCGAGGTCATGGCGTCGGCGACCGGGGAGGAAGCCGGCGAGGTTTTTACGGAACCGGCCCGGGACCTGGTCGAGCGGAAGGAGCCCCTGATCCTGGTGGCGCCAGCGGGACTGGTGGATCGGGCCATTCTCCAGAGCCCGGTCCGCGAGTTCGGGGGGGGGCTGGCCGCCGTGCTGGAGATCAGCGCGGACCGCTCGAGCATCCGGGACCGGCTCGCCCGGACACGCAACCTGATGATCACGGTGGGGGCGCTCGGCATCGTCATCTCCTTTCTGCTGACCTACCTGGTGGCGATCCTGTTCATTCGGCCCATCAAGACCATCGTTCGGGGGGCCCAGGAGATCGCCGAGGAGCGAAGGGAGCGCTACCTGGAGCCGGGGCTCGGGGACGAGATCGGGACCCTGAAGAACGCGCTCAATCGGATGCTGACGGCGCTCATGGAGCGGCGGGTCCAGCTCGAGGAGTATGCCAAGAACCTCGAGAAGCGCGTACAGGAACGGACGGCCGACCTCGTGGCCTCGGAGGAGAAGTTCCGGACCCTGGTGGAGAACGTTCCGCTCATCGTCTACCGGCTGCTGGAGGACGGAACCACGGAGTTCATCAATACCTACCTCACGGAGAGCCTGGGGTACGACATCGACGAGGCCGTCGGGGACAAGGACTTCTGGTTCGAAAAGATCCTCGGCCGGGACGAGGAGGCGTTTCGCGAGCTCTTCGAGACCTGCTTCCAGAAGGGGGGGGAGTGCAGGATCGAGCGGGTGGTCCGGGACAAGAAGGGCCGTCCCCTCGTGTTCCTGGACCACGCCATTCCCTCTGTGGACGAGGAGGGGCGGGTCCGGTGGGTTGACGGCATCATGATGGACATCACCGGCCTGAAGCAGCTTCAGGAGCGATCGCTTCGGGCGGAGGAGATCCGCCTCCTCAGCGAGATCTCCGCCCGCATGGCCCATGAGATTCGAAATCCCCTCTCCACGGCCGGGGGGTTCGCCAGGCGGCTGCGGGACGCGCTGCCCGAGGAAGACCGCAACCGGCGCACGGCGGAGATCATCGTCCAGGAGGTGGCCAGGATGGAGACCTTCCTGGAGATCCTGCTCTCCTCCATCCGCCGGGTGGACCTCCACATCACCCGGGTGGACCTGAACCGGATCCTGCGGTTCTGGGTGAACAAGATGCAGGATCTGGCCGGTTCCAGGAACGTGAGCATCCGGGAGGATTTGGACGCCCGCCTGCCCGTGATCCACGCGGACGAGGAGCGCCTGAACCAGGCCGTGGAAAGCCTGATCAAGCACGCCGTGGTCTCCATGCCCCCGGAAGACACCCTGGAGGTGCGGAGCCGGCCGGAAGGGGACCACGTCCTGGTGAAGCTCTCCTTCCGTGGGAACCGGGTGTCCGACGACGATCTGGAGCAGTTCTTCTTCCCCCACCTGGAGCAGAACCCCGAGGAAAGCGTGCTGGATCTGCCCCTGTCCAAGATCATCATTCACCGGCACGGGGGGCGCGTGGAGGTGTTCCGCGACCGGGACCTGTTGATCACGGAGATCGAGCTGCCCCTGCGGCCCGTGGCGGAGTTCCTCGAGTAGGGCTTCACCACGGCTCAAAGGAGCCGTATTCGCCATGTTGAGAACCTGTCTGCTGAACGGTTTCATCGGGCTCAACACCCTGGTCTTCTGCACCCTGGCCTTGCCCCTGGCGCTGTGCGACCGGAGCGGCCGGCTGATTCACGAATGGATCGCGGTTCCCTGGGCCAGGATCATCGTTTGGGTCTGCGGTGTGCGGGTGAAGGTGCTGGGCCGGGAGAACGTCGCCCCGGGCAGGCCCAGGATTTACCTGACGAACCACCAGAGCTTCTTCGACATCTTCGTGCTCCTCGCCAGCCTCCCCGTCGACTTCAAGTTCGTGCTGAAGCAGGAGCTGATGCGGATCCCGGTCCTCGGGTTCACCATGAGGCAGGCCCGCTACATCGCCATCGACCGGGAGAATCCGCGGAAGGCGGTCCGGAGCATGAACGAGGCGGCCGAGCGGATCCGGTCGGGCGTCTCCGTGGTGGTCTTCCCGGAGGGGACGAGGAGCGAAGACGGGCGGCTCCAGCCGTTCAAGCGGGGCGGGTTTCTCCTCGCGCTCAAGTCGGGATGCGAGCTGGTCCCCGTGACCATCCACGGAAGCAACCGGGTCGCGCCCAAGGGGAGCCTGCGAATCCGGCCCGGCCGGGTCACCGTGGCCATCGGGGAGGCCATCCCCCTGGAAGGATACGGCAAGAAGAACGTAGACGAGCTCATGGAGCGGATCCACCAGGCCATGCGCTCGCAGATGGGAGAGCAGGAATGACACGACAGGCCGGCAGGTGGCAGCCCCGTATCCTGGGGTGGGTCCTGGGGCTTCTCGTCCTGGTCCCGGTTGGCCCGGACCCGGCGGGGGGCTATGTGATCCCCCCGGAGCAGCTGCTGGAGTTCATGGCGGAGAGCGTGACGGGGTACGACACCCTGGGATTGCGTTGGGAGCACGGGTCGGGGGTGAGGGGCCGCCCGAAGGATCCGGTCATCATGAACCTGTGGTATCGGTCTCCCGGGGATGTCCGGTTCGAGAACCGGGACGGACGGTACGATCCGCCGCCGGGAACGCCCGGAGCCGGCTTTCTCGAGCTCTTCTGCGGTGACCGGGACCGGATCGAGCGGTTCCTCGCGCGGCACGGTCTGGACCTCCAGACCTCCTCCTACACGAGGCTGGACGGGACCGTGGCCTATCGGATCGGGCGGGTTGCGCCCTCCGCGCCCGTTCTTCTCCTGGAGAAGTCCCGGTTGATCCCGCTGCTCTTCCGCTACGAGCCGGACGACGCGGCGGTGGGGGAGACCACGGAGATCCTCTTCCGGGACCACAGACGGGTCGGCGAGGGGTGGTTCCCTCACGAGATCCTGTACCGCGCGGCGAGCGGCGTGACCGGCTTCTACGAGGTTCGGGACCTTCGGAAAAACGAGCCCCTTCCATCCGGCTTCCCCTCCGCCGCTGGGCCGGAGGGCAGGGAGACCGTTCCCGAGGGCGAGGAGCAACGGCTGGAGCGGGTGATTCGAGCCTTCGAAAAGAAGTACGGAGACTGATGCCGCCTTCCCCGGGCCATGCCGACCGCCGCCCGGTCAGCCTCCGGGTGGCCGTCGCCCTTCCGGTGAAGGAGACGTTTTCCTATGCGGTTCCCGACGCCTGGGAGGGCCGCGAACTGTTGGGGCGTCGGGTCACGGTCCCCTTCGGGCGCCGCAAGGCGACGGGCTACGTCCTCGCGGAAGAGCCGCTCGAACCGGATCAGCCCCTTCGTGCCGTCCTGGAGGTCCAGGACGAATCCCCCCTGTTTCACGCGGGCGCCGTCCCGTTCCTGGAGTGGATCGCCTCCTACTATCTGCACCCCGTCGGCCTCCTGATCCATGCCGTTGTCCCCGGGGGGAGCCGTACGGGCTCCTTTCTCTCCGCCCGGCTGACGGGGCGCGGCCGGGACCTGCTGGGCCGCCTTCCCGGCTCCTCCACCGAGCATCGCATGCTGGCCTGGATTCAGGACCATCCCGGGAACCGGGTTCCCTTTCCTCCCGGGGACGTTCGGCTTCTGGAACGGAGGGGGCTGGTCTCCCTCGAGAGGCGCCGGCCGGCCGTGGGACGGGTCGGTCCCAGCGTCCAGCGGTTCGTGCGGGTTCGAGAGGGGGCCGATCTCCAGGCCCTCCTCGGCAGGCGTTCCGAGCCCCTTGCGGCCGAAAACGAGCAGCCTTTCCTGGAGGCGCTCTTCGCGTCGGACGGCATCCGGCTTCGAGACGTGAAGGCGCGGTTTCCCAACGGTGACTATCTCGTTCGGAAGTGGATCAAGAGAGGCGTCCTGGAGACCTACGACGCCCCCGTCCTGAAGACCCCGGCCGGATGCGAGTTCCTCCAGGCTTCGGAACCGGCGTCGCTGTTCCCCCAGCAGGAAGCCTCGTTGAGAGAGATCCGAAGGCTTCTGCGGAAAGGGGGGTTCGCTTCCTGCCTGATCCACGGGGTGACCGGCAGCGGCAAGACCGAGGTCTACCTCCAGGCCGTCCGGGAGACCGTCGCCCTGGGCCGGCAGGCCCTCGTCCTGGTCCCGGAAATCTCCCTTTCCGGGTACATGGAAGGTCTTTTCCGGTCCCGCCTCGGCGACCGGGTCGCGGTGTACCACAGCGGGCTGAGCAAAGGGGAGCGCTACGACCAGTGGGTGCGCATCGCCGGCGGAGGGGTGGACGTGGTCATCGGCGCCCGGTCCGCGCTCTTTGCTCCCCTTCCGAACCCGGGGCTCATCGTGGTGGATGAGGAGCACGACTTCTCCTACAAGCAGGAGGAGTCTCCCCGCTATCAGGCGAGGGACGCGGCGGTGGTACGGGGAAAGATGGAGCGCGCCGTGGTCCTTCTCGGTTCGGGGACTCCCTCGATCCAGTCCTTCCACAACGCCCTCACGGGCAAGTACATCCTTCTCTCCATGCCTCAGCGCGTGGAGAGCCGACCCATGCCCTCCATGGAGGTGGTGGACATGAAGGAGGTCGCCGGTGGGAAGCCTGCGGACGGGATGATCAGCCCGGTCCTGAGAGAGGCCCTGGAAAGGACCCTGTCCGAGGGGCGGCAGACGCTGCTGTTTCTGAACCGGCGGGGGTTTCACCGCGTATGCCTCTGCCGCCGATGCGGAGAGGCGGTCCGGTGCCCGAACTGCGATCTGACTCTGATCCATCACTTGAAGGACGACATGCTCGCCTGCCACTACTGCGGGTTTCGGACCCGTCCCCTGGTGCGGTGCGCCGCCTGTGGTCACGACAGGATCCGGGCGCTGGGCTTCGGCACGGAGCGGCTGGAGGACGAGCTTCGCACCCTGCTACCCGGAGCCCGGATCGACCGGATGGACCGGGACTCCACCCGGAGGAAGGGGGAGGCGTATAAGCTGCTGAAGCGGTTCGGCGGGGGCGAGATCGACGTGCTTGTGGGCACCCAGATGATCACCAAGGGGTACGACTTCCCGAACGTGACCCTGGTGGGGGTCATCGCGGCGGATGCGTCGCTGGGGTTCCCCGACTTCCGGGCGGCCGAGCGAACCTTTCACCTGCTCTGCCAGGTCGCCGGAAGGGCCGGGAGAGGCGAGCATCCGGGGCGGGTCATCGTGCAGACCTACAACCCGTCCCACTACGCCGTCTCCACCGCCCGGGCGTACGACTACGAGTCGTTCTTTCGAGAGGAAAAGGACCTCCGGTCCCAGCTGGGGTATCCGCCCTTCTCTCACCTGGCGAGGCTCCGGATCCAGGGGTCGGACAAGGAAGCGGCCGAGAGGACCGCCCGGAGGCTGGGGCGGGGGATGGAAGAGATCCGGCGGGAGCGGGAGGGCTCGGGCATCCAGGTCCTGGGTCCTGTGGAGGCGCCCATCGCCCGCATCAAGGGAAAGCATCGCTGGCAGATCCTGGTCAAGGGAGCCAGGGTGGATGAGCTGCACCGGTTCCTCCACCGGGTGGAGGCGCTGTCGTCGAAGCTGACCCGTGGGGTCGGCGTGGCGGTGATCATGGATGTGGATCCCTACCAGATGCTGTAGGTTTCTCGGTCGCGCTGCAGGATGCCCCTGCTGCCCCCTCGCCCTCCTGATCTCGAAAAGAGCGCTCGTTTCCTCGATTTTCGCTTCAGTCCCCGGTCCGGATGAAACGGCTCAGGACCCGGAAGTTGCCGGCGAGACCGTAGACGGCGAAGAGGCCCAGGAGCACCCCGCCGAGCATCCGGGGGTCCCGCACCTTGATGAGGTAGGCCGCGATGAGAAGCACGAGAAAGCCGATCAGGATCACGGCACTGCGGGGTATCAGCGGCAGGATGACGCGGCCGAAGTGGACGAACCGGATGTGGCTCACCAGGAGGAAGGAGGTTGCGCAGATCACGCCCCAGGAGATCCAGGTGTCCCGCCAGAAGAGAAGGGCCCCCAACGCCACCAGGGCGCCCGCCGGGCTGGGAAGGCCGTTGAACGCCCCTTTGGGGATGTCCCGATCACGCTTGTCCCGAATGACGAAGCGCCACAGCCGGAAGGAGACCGCGAGGAAGTAGATCGCGCCGAGAACGACGGCGTGGGGGTCGAAGCGCCCCAGCTGGGACATGAGGAGCGCCGGGCACAGGCCGAAGCTCGTCAGGTCGGCGATGTCGTCGAGCCAGGGGCCGAACCGGGTGCCTCCGTGCTTCTCCGCCATGCGCCCGTCGAACAGGTCGAAGACCTGCCCGGCCAGGATGGCGAGCGCGGCCAGGACGTAGTGGCCCTGAAACACGAGCACGATGCCCAGGGTCCCGCAGAGGAGGTTCAGGATGCTCAGGATGTCCGCGTACAGCCGGTTGGGGATGGCCTTGAAGACGATGGAGGCGAGGGACATGATGATGCTCAGGTAGAGCAGCTGGGTGGTGAAGTCCGGGACCTTCAGGGAGTCGTCCAGGATGGCCAGGTAGATGATCAGTGCGAAGAGGAGAACGGCCTTGATCTTCCCGAAGTTGTTCGCCTGAATCGAGAAGGAGGTGAAGCGCTTCAGAAAGTGGCGGACCACGAACTGGCCCAGGAACTCGATCGCGGTGAGGGTCCAGAAGGCGGCGACGGGGATCAGTCCCTGGTATGCGAAGAACCCCATGGGCGGCAGGTAGGTGAGCTTGTCGCAGAGGGGATCGATCTCCTCGCCGAACCCGGTGACGAGGTCGCAACTGCGGGCGACGAGTCCGTCCACGCCGTCGAGGAAGGCCGAGACGGTGAAAAGGAGAATGCCCCAGAACTGGTGACCCAGCACGAAGTAGAGCAGCATGCCGACAAGGCCGATCAGGACGCGCCAGATGCAGATGGCGTTCGGGTGCAGTGCAGGGTGGTCGACGACGTACTGACGGGCCCTTCCCCGGCGAAGGGCGGCCACGATCCCCCAGTACATGAGGGACGAGATGGCCACGGCCGTGAGGATGGAGATGATTCGAACCATGATGGATTCTTGTGTGTCCCGAACCTGGAGATCCGGCCTAGTCGTTTCGGAAGGCGAGGACCCGTTCAGCGGCGACTGAGCGGGTTTTTGAGAGGCCGTCAACCATGGAATGCGGGGCTCGGGGTGCTGCTGAAGGAAATGGACGTTTCCCCGGGGAGCCCGGGTGTGGTACCCTGAACGACAGTCCACACATACCATATCCGGCGGGATCGACAAACGGTTTTCGGTTGATTCGCTCGAAACGGAGACGAAAGGAGTGCGCTGATCATGGCGGTTCACGAGCTGGCGGGGAAAACGACCCCCGCATCCATGAGGATCCACGTGCCCGGGCTGGTATCTTCTTTCTACACGGACGAGGCCACGGGACCCGTCTCCTTCGGGACCTCCGGGCACCGGGGATCGTCCCTGAGCGGCACCTTCAACGAGGCCCACATCGCCGCGACCGCTCAGGCCATCTGCGAGTTCCGCGGGGAACGGGAGATCGCCGGCCCCCTGTTCATGGGGTTCGACACCCACGCGCTTTCCGAGCCGGCCTTCCGGACGGCCCTGGAGGTGTTTGCCGCAAACGGCCTGCACGTGGTGATCCACGACGGGGACGGGTACACGCCCACCCCGGTCATCTCCTATCTCATCCTGGAGCACAACCGGGGCAGGTCCTCCGGGCTCGCCGACGGCGTGGTCATCACCCCTTCCCACAACCCTCCCCGCGACGGCGGGTTCAAGTACAACCCGCCTCACGGCGGGCCGGCGGACGTGGACGTCACCCGCTGGATCCAGGAACGGGCCAACGCTCTGATGAAAGAGGAAGGGAAACGCGTCCGCCGAATCCCCTACCGGCGGGCCAGGGCGGCCGACACCACGGAGGAGCGCGACTTCATCAAACCCTTTGTCCGCGATCTGGGGGAGGTGGTGGACATGGACGCCGTCCGGGGAGCGGGCCTGCGCCTGGGCGTCGATCCCATGGGCGGCGCCTCGGTGGGTTTCTGGGGGGCCATTGCCGAGGCCTACAGCCTGAACCTCGAAGTGGTGAACGAGCAGGTCGATCCCGCCTTCGGGTTCATGACCCTGGACGCGGACGGCGAGATCCGGATGGACTGCAGCTCCCCTTACGCCATGGCCGGGCTGATCGCACTCGCCGACCGGTTCGACCTCGCCTGGGGGAACGACCCGGACGGGGATCGCCACGGGATCGTCGATGCCGCGGGCCTGATGAACCCGAACCACTACCTGTCCGCGGCGCTCTGGTACCTCCTCCAGCACCGCCCTTCCTGGGGCCCCGCGCTCCAGGTGGGCAAGACCCTGGTGAGCAGCTCGATGATCGACCGGGTCGTGGAGGGCCTGGGGCGGAACGTCTTCGAGGTTCCCGTGGGGTTCAAGTGGTTCGTGCAGGGGCTTCTCGAAGGTCGGCTCGCCTTCGGCGGGGAGGAGAGCGCCGGGGCCTCGTTCCTTCGAAGGGACGGCTCCGCCTGGTGCACGGACAAGGACGGGTTCTGCATGTCGTTCCTGGCGGCCGAGATCCTGGCGAGGACGGACCGGACCCCCTCCGAGGTCTACCGGGAGATCCTCACCGCCCAATACGGCGAGCCCTTCTACAAAAGGTCGGACGGTCCCGTCACGGACGAGCAGAAGTCCGTGCTGGCCGCGCTCTCGCCGGAGGCGTTCGGGCCTTCCCGCCTGGCGGGAAAGGCGGTCCAGTCTGTGCTGACCCGGGCGCCGGGGAACGGCGCCCCCGTGGGCGGCATCAAGGTCCTGCTCGAGGACGGCTCCTGGTTCGCCATCCGCCCCTCGGGGACCGAGCCCAAGATGAAGGTCTACATCGAGAGCTTCGGCGGGGAGGCCCTCTGGGAGCGCATCCGCGAGGAGGCCCTGCCTGCGGTGTTCGGAAGCTGAGAGGGCGGTGTCCCCTTTGGAATACGGCTCGATCCCGGACCTGAAACGGGTCGGCGGACCGGAGCGGGACACCGTTGTTCTTTCAGGACCTCATCTCCGGCGGCATGACGAACACCCGCCGCATCCCCTCCCGGAGGGCCACGGCCTCCTCGGGGCAGAACCGGGCGCAGACCCCGCATCCGAAGCAGGACTCCTCGTCGACCTGCGCCACCCCTTCGGCATGGACCGCAACGGCCTCCGTGGGGCACCGCTCCGCGCAGATGCCGCAGCCGGTGCATACCTCCGGATCGATCACCGCGAGGTGAAAGGTGGCGTTGATGAGGGGCAGGGTCCCGTCCCTCCACAGCCGAAGGGTGTCGCAGCAGTCCTTGCAGCAGTTGCAGATGCTCGTCTCGGGGCTCTCCTCGCGGGAGTGGGGGTGGAAGGCCTTGTGCACCAGCCCCGCCCGCTCGGCCTCCTGCATGATCTCCAGGGCCTCCTCCCGGGACACCTTCCGGGCGAACCCCTGGGCCGCGGTGTGCCGGGCGGACTTCCCGAAGGTGAAGCAGTTCAGGGTGGGCGCGTCCGTGCTGCACGGCTCGCCCAGCAGGCTGCGCCGCTGGCGGCAGAAGCAGTGACCCACGGCGATGTCGTCGAACTTGGCGATGATCTCCTCCACGCTCTGGCTGGGCAGCACGACCTCGTCGTAGGCTTCCAGCTTCCTGTCGATCTTCAGAATCCGCGTCGGTTTCCCGTCGTCGGATGTCCGGGTGGGAACGGTTCGATCCGTGGCCGGCGCCTTCTCGAACAGGGGGCGCAGGGCGTCACGGTCGCCCTGCATCCGGTCGCGGAGCTCCCCCAGCAGCTTCTCGAACAGGAGGGCCAGCTCCTTCTCCTCCCGGCTTCCGGAGAGCTCCCCCATGAACCGGTACTCCATCAGTCCGACCAGCATCAGCGGCAGGAGACGGTAGACCGTCACCCCCGCCGAGTTGGGCTGGTTGAAGAGGAGACCCTTGCGGGCGAGGTCCGCCGCCGCGGCCTCGATGGGGTCCCGGGGGAGACCGGTGGTCTCGCAAAGCTGATCCAGGGTCTGGGAGGGTTTCTCGCGAAACGCCTGGATCAGGTCCAGCTCGGCCTCGCTTCCGCCGACCACGGCGGAGACGATGGCCGCGGCCGTGTCGGTGACGGGGAACCGGAGCAGCCCCTGCCTGCAGATCACCTCGGCGGCCTGTTTCACCTTTTCTTCCATCGGGGTGGGGGTCATGGTGCCTCTCCCTGGTCGAGGTCCTCCAACGCGTCGAGCAGCCTGGCGTGGATGCCGTCGAAGGCGCCGTTGGACATCGCGAGGACGACGTCCCCGGGTCCGAGACGGCGGAGGAGGGTTATAAGGAGGTCTTCCGTGGTCCCGGCGTAGGTGGCGTCGATCCCCCGCCTCCTGAGATCCTCCACCAGGCCCCGAGAGGAGAAGCGTTCGCCGGGCGGGATCTTCTCCATGAGCGGCGGCTCCGCGACGAAGACGAGGTGGGCCCGGTCGAAGGAGGCGGCGTACCGGTCCTGGAAGACGTTGCGACGGCTTGAGTTGCTCCGCGGCTCGAAGACCGCCACGATGCGCCGGTTCGCATACCGCTCCCGGACCGCACCGACGGTCTCCCGGACCGCCGTGGGGTGGTGGGCGAAGTCGTCGATCACCGTGATCCCCCCGCGCTCCCCTCGTACCTCCTGCCGCCGTTTCACCCCCTGGAAGCTCCGGGCCGCCTCCTGGAGGATCTCGGGAGGGATGCCCAGCCGGTCCGAGAGCACGCTCACCGCCAGGAGATTGCTCACGTTGTGCCGTCCGTACAGACCGGTCTCGATGGGGATGGGGGGACCGGAGGGCCGTCGAACGACCAGCCGGGTCGAGGCGGCCTCGAAGGCCAAATGGTCCGCCGTCCAGTCGGCGCCGGACTCCAGGCCGTAGTAGGTCACCCGGCAGGGGGCCTTGGCGGCCTCGGCGGCCACCAGCGGGTCGTCCGCGTTGGCCACGAGGAGGCCGTCCGGGGGCAGCAGGGCGATGAAGGCCCGAAAACCGGACAGCACGTGATCCAGATCGCGGTAGATGTCCGCGTGGTCGAACTCGATGCTCGTCAGGAGGGCCGTCTGCGGGCGGTAGTGGAGGAACTTGGGGCCCTTGTCGAAGAAGGCCGAGTCGTACTCGTCCCCCTCGATCACGAAGCAGGGCCCGGTCCCTTCCTTGAAGTTGGCCTGGAAGTTCCCCGGGATGCCCCCGATCATGAAGCCCGGATCCAGGCCCGCGGTCTCCAGGAACCAGGACGCCAGGGCGGATGTGGTGGTCTTGCCGTGGGTCCCGGCCACCACGATGCTGTGCTTGTCGCCGATGGCGTAGATGCGGAGGGCCTGGGGCAGGCTCAGGTAGGGAAGCTCGAGCCGTGCAAGCTCCACGGCCTCGGGGTTGTCCCGGGTGATCACGTTGCCCACGATGACGAGGTCCGGCCGGGCCGAGAGGTTCTCGGGGCCGTAGTCCGGAAAGACGGGGATGGCAAGGGCCTCGAGGAGGTCGCTCATGGGCGGGTAGACGTGGCGATCGGATCCGGTGACCCTGTGGCCCCGCTGCTTCAGCAGGCCGGCCAGCGAGGCCATGCCCGTCCCGCAGATGCCCATCAGGTGGACGTGGGGCGCCTGATCGGGGATCCGGTTGAGCTCCGGATCGAGATGGGGGAGCGACTGGTGAAACTGGTGGATACGTTCCATATAATCAGCAGCTTTTCAGGCGGTTCGCCGCAGACCGGTCCGGACGGGCCGGATCAACCGGACCGGCCGCAGGCCTCGCCTCGGAGTGGAAAAAAAAGGTTGTCATTTGCCGCAAAGCCGAGTAAAAGAAAAGATTACGATTTGAACTGTAAGGAGACAGCCATGTCCAAGGTGTGTGAAGTCTGCGGAAAACGACCCCGGGTCGGCTCCAACGTGAGCCACGCGAACAACAAGACCAAGAAGCGATGGTACCCGAACCTCCAGCGGGTCAGGACCCTGCAGAACGGACGCAGTCGGAGGATGAACGTCTGCACGTCCTGCATTCGCTCCGGGGTCGTCGTCAAGCCCTGAGCCCTCCCCTGCGTCGACGGGCGGTTCGAACCGGAACCACGTCCTGGGCGGGTGATGTGCCTCAGTGGGTCTCCACGTCCCCCAGGGCCTGGATCCGCTCCACGATCATCACGTTTTTCACCTTCTTGACCGCGGCCACGATGTTCTGCAGCTGCCGGAAGTCTCCCACCTCGATGGTGAAGTAGGAGACGCCCTTCTTGTCCGCCGTCGTGTGCACCTCGGCGTGAATGATGTTCGCGTCCTTGGCCGCCATGATGGCGCTGACCTCCGCCAGGATCCCCTTCTTGTCCATGGACGTGATCCGAAGCCGGGCCAGGTGCACCTCCGCCTCCGTGGGCTCCCACGCCACGTCCACGACCCGCTCGGGATCGGCGTTCAGCACGTGCCGGCAATCCCGCTTGTGCACGGTCACCCCCCGCCCCCGGGTGATGAAGCCCTTCACCTCCTCGCCCGGTAGAGGGCTGCAGCAGTTGGCGAACCGGACCAGCATGTTTTCCAGCCCCTTGACCTTGATGCCCTGGGTGCTCTTCTTCCGCTTGATCCGGGAGACCACCTTGCGCATGAGGCCCGGGTGCTCGTCGTCGATCCCCAGGCGCGCCTTGATCTTCCCGATCACCTGCTTCACCGAGAGCTTCCCGTAGCCGATATTGGCGAGCAGGTCCTGTGCGCTGTGAAAGGAGAACTCCTCGGCCACCTTGGCCAGGTCCTCGTTCCTGGGGAGGTTGGGGACCTGGAGGCGCTGGCCTTCCAGAGCCTTTTCGAGGAGCTCCCTTCCGAGCTGGATGCTCTGGTCCCGCTCCTGGCGCTTGATCCAGTTGCGGATCTTGGTCTTGGCCCGGGGCGTCTTGACGAAGTCGAGCCAGTCCTTGCGGGGCTGCTGCTTCGGTGAGGTGAGGATCTCCACGATGTCGCCGTTCTCGAGCTCGTGACGGAAGGAGACCATCTTTCCGTTGACCCGGGCGCCCACGCAGTGGTCCCCGATGTCGGAGTGGATGCTGTAGGCGAAGTCCACCGGCGTGGCCCCCCGGGGGAACTCCTTCACGTGGCCCTGGGGCGTGAACACGTAGACCTCGTTGGGGAACAGGTCCATCCGGACGCTCTCCAGGAACTCCTGGGGGTCGTTCAGGTTCTGCTGCCACTCCAGCAGCTGCCTGAGCCAGGAGAACTGCTGCTCATCGGTCCGGTTGGCCGACGCGCCCTCCTTGTACTTCCAGTGCGCGGCAATGCCTTCCTCGGCGACCTTGTCCATCTCCCAGGTCCGGATCTGGACCTCCAGGCTCTGACCGAGCGGACCGATCACGGTGCTGTGGAGGGACTGGTACATGTTGGCCTTGGGCATGGAGATGTAGTCCTTGAACCGGCCGGGGACGGGCTTCCACATGGCGTGAATGACGCCCAGGACCTCGTAGCACTCTTTGAGGGAGCTCACGATCACGCGGCAGGCGACGATGTCGTACACCTGGTTCACGCTCAGGTTTTGCTCCTTCATCTTCTTGTAGATGCTGTAGAAGTGCTTGTGCCGGCCCTTGATGGTGGCCTCGATGCCGGCCTCCTCGAGCCGCTGGGAGAGGAGAAACTTCACCTCACGGATGAACGCCACGCGGGCGCCGCGGCGCTCGGCGATGCCGGTCCGGATCTGCTCGTGGATCTCCGGCTCCAGGTAGAAGAGGCAGAGGTCCTCCAGGCTGCTCTTGAGCCAGTAGATGCCCATGCGGCCGGCCAGCGGGGCGTAGATCTCCAGGGTCTCCCGGGCGATGGACTCCTGCTTGTCCGGCGGTTGAAACCCCAGGGTGCGCATGTTGTGGAGCCGGTCGGCGAGCTTGACCGTGATGACGCGGATGTCCGTGGCCATGGCCAGGATCATCTTGCGCATGTTCTCCGCCTGGCGCTCCTGGTGGCTCGTGAAGTGGACCTTGCTGATCTTGGTCACCCCGTCCACGATGGCGCCGGTCTCCTGGCCGAACAACCGCTCGATCTCCTCCAGCTCCGCGAAGGTGTCCTCCACGGAGTCGTGGAGGAGCCCCGCCACCACGCTGATCACATCCATCTTCATCTGGGTCAGGATGTAGGCCACCTCGAGCGGGTGGGAGAGGTAGGGCTCCCCGGAGAGGCGGACCTGCCCCTTGTGGACCTTGGCCGAGTAGACGTAGGCTTTCTCCACGAGGCTGCGGTCGGCCTTCGGGTGATAGCTCAGGAGCCGGCTGGTGATGTCATTTAAACGAATCATTTAAGCGAATCATGATGGAGTCTCAAACGACCCCAAGCCCCGAGATCTGCCCCGGAAGTATCCACGGGCCATAGCATCCCCAGCGGCGCGTGAGCGGGTTTTTGCGAATGCGTCAATCATAGAGGGCCTGGACCCGCTCCCGGATCCGCTTTGCGGCCTCGTCCACGGGAAGGGTGCCGCCCTCCGCCTCGGACCGCAGCTTGATCTCCACATCCCCCTTTCCCAGGCTCCTGGAACCGATGGTGACGCGGATGGGGGTTCCCAGCAGATCCGCGTCCTTGAACTTGGCCCCGGCCCGGAGATCCCGGTCGTCCAGGAGCGCGTCCACCCCCAGATCCCGCAGGGACCGGTACAGTGTCTCGGCGGCCTCCACCACGGCGGGCTCGTTCATCTGAAGCGGGAGGACGACCGCCTCCCAGGGGGCGATGGGAATCGGGAAGACGATTCCGTCCTCGTCGTGGTTCTGCTCGATGGCGGCGGCCACGGTCCGGCCGACCCCGATGCCGTAGCAGCCCATGACGATGGGGACCTCCTTGCCGTTCTCGTCCAGGTAGGCGGCGCCCATGGCCCGGCTGTACTTGGTCCCCAGCTTGAAGATGTGCCCCACCTCGATGCCGCGGCCGAACCGGAGTCCGCCTCCGCAGCGGGGGCATGGGTCGTCGGGCGTGACCACCCGGAGGTCGGCGAAGCGGTCCACCGTGAAGTCCCGGTCCGGGTTGACGTTCCTGAGGTGTACGTCCGCGCGGTTTCCGCCGGTGACGGCGTTCCGCATGCCGGCCACGGCGTGGTCGGCCACGATGCGGAGGTCGATCCCTACGGGGCCGGCGAACCCCATGGGGGCCCCGGTCACCTGCTCCACCAGGGCCGGGTCGGCCAGCTCCACCTGGTCCGCCCCGAGAAGGGCCTTGAGCTTGACCTCGTTCAGCTCGTGGTCCCCCCGCACCAGGGCGACCACCACCTCGTCCCCGGCCCGGAAGATCAGCGTCTTGATCAGCCGCTCCGGCGGGACCGAGAGAAAGGAGGTCACGGCCTCGATGGTCCGGGTCCCGGGCGTGTCCACCTCCTCGACCGGAGCCGGGGTCTCGTCGGAGACGGCGGCCTCGACGCGGACCTCGGCCTTCTCCAGGTTGGCCGCGTAGTCGCAGGCCCGGCAGCTGACGATCTGGTCCTCGCCGGACTCGGCGAGCACCATGTACTCGTGGGAGAAGCTCCCCCCGATGGAGCCCGTGTCCGCCTCCACCGCGCGGAAGGTCAGCCCGCAGCGGCAGAAGATACGGTTGTAGGTCTCGTGCATGATCTCGTAGCTCCGGGCGGCCCCTTCCTCGTCCCCGTCGAAGCTGTAGGCGTCCTTCATGATGAACTCGCGGCCCCGCATGATGCCGAAGCGGGGGCGGATCTCGTCCCGGAACTTGGTCTGGATCTGGTAGAAGTTCACCGGCATCTGCCGGTAGGAGTGGATCTCCCTGCGCACCAGGTCCGTGATCACCTCCTCGTGGGTGGGGGCGAGGCAGGCGTCGCGGCCGTGCCGGTCCTTGAGCCGGAGGAGCTCCCGGCCGTAGACCTCCCAGCGCCCGCTCTCCTGCCAGAGCTCCGCCGGCTGGACCCCGGGCATGAGGAGCTCCACCGCCCCGGAGCGGTCCATCTCCTCGCGGATGATGCGCTCCACCTTCCGGATGGCGCGGAGCCCGGCCGGGAGGTAGGTGTAGATCCCTGAGGTGAGCTTCCGGATCATGCCGGCACGCAGCATGAGCTGGTGGCTGACCACCTCCGCGTCGGCCGGCGTCTCCTTGGTGGTGGGGATGAAGGTCCTCGAGTAGCGCATGGTTTCCCGGTCACTCCTTTCCTGTCTCCGGATCCGGCGGGCCGGACCGCGTCTCTTCCTTTGCGTCTCGGGTCGTCTCGAGCACCTCGCGGATCAGGACCTCCGCGAGCTCGCTCTCCGGCACCTTTCGGACCAACCGGCCTCTCCGGAAGAGGATGCCCTGGCCCCGGCCCCCGGCGATGCCCACGTCGGCCTCCCGGGCCTCGCCGGGGCCGTTCACCACGCAGCCCATGACCGCCACGCGGGGGGAGCTGCGGACGGGGCGAAGCGCCTCCTCCACCCGTTCCACCAGGGTGAACAGGTCGATCTCGCACCGGCCGCATGTGGGGCAGGAGATGATCTCCGGCCCCCGCCGGCGCAAGTCCAAAGCCCGCAGGATCTCCCAGGCGACCCGGACCTCCTCCACGGGGTCCCGCGACAGGGAGACGCGGAAGGTGTCCCCGATCCCCTGGTGAAGAAGAAGACCGATACCCAGGGCGCTCTTGACCGTGCCGGCGATCAGGGTGCCGGCCTCGGTGACGCCCAGATGAAGGGGGTAGTCCACCCGGCGGCTCAGGAGCTCGTAGGCCGCGACGGTCTGCAGCACGCTGGAGGATTTGAGCGAGATCTTGATCCGGTCGAAGCCCAGGCCCTCGAGCAGCTCCACGTGCTCCATGGCGCTCTCCACCATGGCCTCCGGGGTGGGGTGGCCGTGCTTCTTCAGGATCTCGCGCCGGAGCGAGCCCGCGTTGACGCCGATCCGGATCGAAATGCCCGCGGCGCCGGCCTCGGACACCACGCGCTCCACGGCGCGCCGGTTCCCGATGTTCCCGGGGTTGATCCGGAGCCCGTCGGCCCCGGCGCGAACGGCGCCCAGGGCCAGCCGGTGGTCGAAGTGGATGTCCGCGATGAGCGGGGGGGCGACCCGGGCCTTGATCCGCTCGAAGGCGCTGACGGCCTCCCCGTCCGGCACGGCGAGCCGAACGATCTCGCACCCCGCCTCCGCCAGCCGGTCCACCTGGGCGACGGTGGCGTCCACGTCCCGGGTGTCCGTGTTGGTCATGGACTGGACCGCCACCGGGGCGCCCCCGCCAATGGGGACGGGACCGACGTAAATTCGGCGGGTTGCTCTCCTCTCCTCCTGCTCCATCGATCCCTTTCCAGTCCCGGCCGTTTCGCCTCGCTCCTGAATTTCGACGAATCAAAATTTATATCACCCATGGGGAGAAAAGGCAATTTCCCTTTCCGGGTCACGTCCGAGGTGCTCCTGCGGGCCCGGCCTTCCGGCAGGGTTCCCGGCAAAGCAGCGGCACCCTCGCTCCAGGTACGGGAGGGGCCATCCCTGGATGCCGGGCTTTCCGCGATCGAGCTGGAAGTCGTTGCGGAATCCGGAGCCTCCTCGAATGATTTTCCTTTGCTTCCGCTTCAGGGGGCCGGCTTGCCGCGGAGCCGAAAAATGTCAAAATTCAAGACCTGACCCCATTTCCAAGGCGCGCTTTACATCGCCCCGGAAAACCGGTATGGTCGATCCCTGTCGGTGACATGACGGTCCGGGAGGAACGCCCCATGTACTCCAAGATGCTCAGCCTCAGGTTTCCGGAGAGCGCCGTGAACGAGCCTATCGCGGTGAACCTGGTCAAGGAGTTCGACCTCTCCTTCAACATCCTCAAGGCCACGATCTATCCCCGCAAGGAAGGCTTCATGGTGCTCGAGCTGAGCGGGCACAAGAAGAACTTCCAGAAAGGGGTCCGCTACCTGAAGAGCCTCGGGATCAAGGTGGAGAGCATCGGCAACGACATCCGTCGCGACGAGGAGCGGTGCTACCAGTGCGGTGCGTGCACCGCGGTGTGCGTGACCGGGGCCCTTCACATCAAGAGGCCGGAGATGGAAGTGATCTTCGACAAGGACAAGTGCAGCGCCTGCGAGCTCTGTGTGGTGGCCTGCCCGGCCCGGGCCATGGAAGTGAAGTTCAACCGAACCCTTCTGTACTGACACGCCCGCTCCATCCTCGCCATGACGTCTGCTCACCCTTCATCCGTGGTTGTGGCCCTCAGCGGCGGCGTGGACAGCTCCCTCGCCGCCGCGCTCCTGAAGGAGGAGGGGTGGGAGGTCCAGGGGATCCACTTCGTTTTCCCCTCATCCGACGAGGAGGCACGGGGCAAGCAGCGGGCCGTGGAGAAAGTGGCCCGCCACCTGGGGATCCCCCTGGAGATGGTGGACCTGAGGGTGCAGTTCGAGGAGCGGGTGGTCCGGCCCTTTGTGGACGGATACCTGGCCGGTCGGACCCCGAGCCCCTGCGTGGTGTGCAACCCCGAGGTCAAGTTCGATGCGCTTTTCGCCTGGGCGGACGGGCACGGCGTGCGGTTCGGAGCCACCGGCCACTACGTGCGCACCGCGGGATCGGAAGGAGGCGCCCCGGGTCTGCTCCGAGGGAGGGACCCGGAAAAGGAGCAGTCCTACTTCCTCCACCGCCTGGGAACGCGGGCGTTGAGGAGAAGCCGGTTTCCGCTGGGCGGCCTTCTCAAGGCGGAGACCCGGGCCATGGCCGCCGAACGAGGGCTCCCCTCCCGCTCGAGCCCGGAGAGCCAGGAGATCTGCTTCCTCTCCGGAGAGGACTACCGCTCCTTCCTGGAACGCCGGCAGGGGAGCACCGTTTCCAGGCACGGGGCCATCGTGGACACGGCGGGGCGGAGGCTGGGCGAGCACCGGGGCGTCTTCCGCTACACCATCGGGCAGCGCCGCGGGCTGGGGATCGCCTCGGTGGAGCCTTACTACGTCGTCGCCCTGAGGCCGGAGCGGCGCGAGGTCGTGGTGGGCCGCCGCGAGGAGCTGCTCAGCCGTATCGTGGAGGCCGCGTCGTTCAACTGGGTTGGCGGCCCCCCGGACGAGGCCCGCCTGCGCGCCGAGGCGCAGGTCCGGTACCGGCACGCCGCGGCGCCGGGCCGGCTGGCCCTGCTGGACAGAGACCGGGTGCGGTTCGTGTTCGACGAGCCGCAGCCGGCCGTCACGCCGGGCCAGGCCCTGGTCTGCTATGACGGCGAGCGGGTCCTGGGGGGCGGCTGGATCGTCCGGGCGGGAGACGGGCTGGGTTGACGCAGATGCCGCAAAAGAGGTTTCGCATCCTCACCCTGGGCTGCAAGGTGAACCAGTACGAGTCCGCCTACCTGGAGGAGTCGCTCCAGGGGGCGGGTTGGAGACGGGCGGGCCGGGGGGAGACGGCGGACGCGGTCGTGGTGAACACCTGCATGGTCACCGGCCGGGCCTCCTATCAGTCCAGGCAGGCGATCCGCAAGCAGATCCGGGAGAACCCGAAGGCCGTGATGGTGGCCACGGGATGCTACGCCCAGGTGTCGCCGCAGGAGCTGGCCGCCATCGAGGGCGTGGATCTCGTGGCGGGAAACAGCTTCAAGAGCCGTCTCCCCGGCTTCATTCTGGAGGCGCGTCCCCAAGAGGGCGCTGTCGTCCTCCACGAGCCCCTCGGCCGGGACACCCCCTTCGATGCCCTGCCGGTCCGCGGCCGGCCGGGCCGGACCCGCGCTCTCCTGAAGATTCAGGACGGGTGCAACGCCTTTTGCAGCTACTGTATCGTGCCCCACGCGAGGGGCCGGCCGCGGAGCCTGCCCGTGGATGCCGTGTTGCAGGCGCTGGAGGGTTTTTCCCGGGCCGGGTTTCTCGAGGCGGTCCTGACGGGGATTCATCTGGGCCGGTACGGCGTGGATCTGGGACCGGGCGCCGACCTCAAGGCGCTCCTGGGGCGGATCCGCCGGGAAGGGCTCCCGCTGAGGGTCCGGTTGAGCTCCCTGGAGCCGGACGAGGTGGACGAGGAGCTCGTCGATCTGGTTGCGTCGGACCCCGGGCTCTGCAACCACTTCCACCTGGCCATGCAGAGCGGGGACGACCGGGTTCTCGGGCGCATGAAGCGGTCGTACACGGCCGCTGCGTTCGCCGGCGTGGTCCGGACCGTCCGGCGCCGCATGCACGACGCGGCCGTCGGCGCGGACGTGCTCGTGGGTTTTCCGGGGGAGTCGCGCGAGGCGTTCGAGCGCACCAGGGCGCTCATCGAGGCGCTCCCGCTCACCTACCTGCATGTGTTTCGCTTCTCCCCCCGGCCGGGTACGCCTGCGGCCCGGTTTTCGGACCCGGTCCCCCAGGCCGAGGCCAAGGAACGGGCGGCCCTTCTGCGGGCCGTCGGACGGGAGAAGCGAAGGGCCTTTTTCCAGTCCTGCCTCGGCGAGGTGCACCCGGTCCTCGTGGAAACCGTTGCGCCCGGCGGAACCGGTCTGGCGGGCGGGCTGTCGGACAACTACATTCCCTTTTCGTTCGAGGCTTCCGGCGAAAAAGCCGGTGACGTCGTCCGGGTCCGGGCGGAGCGCCTGGACGGGGACCGGGTGGCCGGGCGCGTCGAGAAGGGGTGAAGGAGGGAGAGAATGGATCTGCTCGAGAGCTTCGGGTTCGAGCTTCCCACGAGAATCGAGTACGGACCGCATGTGCTATCCGGCCTGGGGGGATTCCTGGACGAGCTCGGCGCGAGCCGGGTGCTGGTGATTTCGGATCCGGGTCTCCGAGAGGCGGGGGTCCTTTCCACCGTGCTCCAGAGCCCGGGTCTGGGCGTGCGGGAGGTGCGCCTGTTCGAGGGCGTGTCGCCCAACCCCAGGGACGCGGAGGCGGAGCGGGGGGCCCTGGAGGCGAGGTCCCTGGAGGCCGAGGCCGTGGTGGCCGTGGGCGGCGGCAGCGTCCTGGACTGCGCGAAGGCCGTGAGCGTGCTGGCGCCCCAGGGAGGGATCTGTCACGACTACGAGGTGCGCGGGAGCATCGGTCCCGACGTGCTTCCCCTGATCGCCGTTCCCACCACCGCGGGCTCGGGGAGCGAGGTGACCTTCAGCGCGGTCATCACGGACTCGGAGGAGCACTACAAGTTCACCATGAAGAGCCCCCGGATCGCCCCGCGGATCGCTCTTCTGGACCCTGCAATGACGCGCAGCATGCCCCCGGGGCTCACCGCGGCGACCGGCATGGACGCCCTCACCCACGCCGTGGAGGCCCACACGGCCCCCTCGGCCAACGTCCTCTCCGACGCCGCGGCCATCCAGGCCGTGGAGCTCCTGTCCGCCAACCTGGCGCGGGCCGTGGCTCACGGGGACGACCTGGAGGCCCGGGCCGGTATGCTCCTGGGGAGCGTCCTGGCGGGGATCGCCTTCAGCCACTCGGACGTGGCCGCGGTCCACTGCCTGGCCGAGGCCATGGGCGGAATCTACGACGCGCCCCACGGGGCGTGCAACGCCGTGGTGCTCCCCGGGATGATGGACTGGAACCGGGAGGCCTGCCCGGAGCGCTACGCCCGGATCGCGTCGGCCATGGGGATCAGCGTGACCGGGGCCGATCAGGGAGCGGGGGAGGCGGTGCGGGCCGTCCGGAGGCTCGCAAGGGAGGTGGGGCTTCCCGGCGTCCGGAAGCTCGGTCTGAGGCGGGAGGACTTCCCCGAGCTGGCCCGGCTGTCGGTGCAGAACGGCAGCAACGCCAGCAACCCGCGGGTCATGAGGGAGGAGGACTACATCCGGGTGCTGGAGAGGTTGTGGGAGGCCTCTTCCTCGGATCCCACCTCATGAGGCCGCCCGATCGAGGATGATCCTGGCGTCGACGGCCAGGGCGCCACAGCCCTTCTCCTGAACCATGACGGGGTTCACGTCCATCTCCAGAATGCCCGGAAAGGCTTCCATCAAGCGGGACAGCCGGACGATGAGTCCCTGGAGGGCGGCGACGTCCCGGGGCGGGCTGCCCCGGAAGCCCTCCATCAGCCTGCTCCCCCGGATGCGCCCCGTCATCCTCGACGCCTCCTCCGGGGCCACCGGGGCGACGCGCCAGACCGCGTCCCCGAAGGCTTCCACCAAGACACCCCCGAGGCCGAACATCACAACGGGGCCGAACACGGCATCCCGCTTTCCCCCCATGATGACCTCCAGGCCGCCCGGCGCCATGGCCTGGACCAGGACCTCCACGTCGTCCCGCCCGGCGGCCTCCTGGATGGAAGCGAAGGCGGTCCGGACGTCCCGCTCCCCCCGGAGGTCCAGCCGGACGCCGCCCAGGTCCGTCTTGTGGTTGAGATGGGGGCGGTTCAGCTTCATGGCGGCCGCGTTTCCCACGGAGCGCCAGGCCTCCACGGCCTCCTCCGGAGATCGGGCCAGCCGGTGGGGGGGGAGCGGGAAACCCGCCGCGGCAAGGAGATCCAGGCCTTCGCTCAGGAGCAGCGCGCCCCTGGAGCGGCCCTGCTCCAGGAGGGCCCGAACCGCCCCCCGATCCATCTCTTCCTCTTCCCCGGGAGCCCGGAGCGCGACCCCCGGCTGCCGGCTGGAGGAGAACCACTTGCGGGAGAGGTCGAAGGCCCGCATGGCGTTCTCCGGGGCGTCGAAGATCGGGATGTCGTAGTGCTTTTTCAAATGGTCGATCTCCATGGCCTCGGCAAAGATGACCAGGGCCACGGGCTTTTCGTAGCGCGGCGCCAGCTCGGCGATCCGACCGATCAGGATCCGGGAGGCGTCCTGCTCGAACCCCCGGCGGTACCCGTGCCCCAGCAGCACGCCGTCCACGTCGTCCCGCTTGAGCATCTCCTCCACGATGTACTCGTAGAAGTCCAGGTCGAACAGGTCGCCCAGGTCGAGGGGGTTCTGCAGGCGGATCACGTGGGCCCTGAGCCTGCTTTCCACCTTCTCGAGGAGCTCCGGGGGGAAGTCCGGGAGCTCGAAACCG
Organism: uncultured Desulfobacterales bacterium; assembly: GCA_964454455.1. Classification (GTDB taxonomy): domain Bacteria; phylum Desulfobacterota; class DSM-4660; order Desulfatiglandales; family HGW-15; genus JAIPEI01. The sequence goes on from CAYVVQ010000034.1 coordinate 25,480, forward strand.
TAGTGCGCGCAGGCGTCCGCCGTGATGACCGCGTGCCCGCCCGACCGGGAGACCACGGCCAGCCGGTTGCCCATGAGGGGCGGCATGGTCAGGCCCTTGATGTAGTCCATGGCCTCGGCCATGGTGTTGACCCGCACGCAGCCGGCCTGCTCCAGGGCGTCGTCCACCAAGGCGTCGTCCGTGAACAGAGCGGTGGTGTGTGAGTGGGCGATGCTCGAGCTCGCCTCGAAGCGGTTGGACTTGTGGACCAGGATCGGCTTTCGGGATGTGGAAGCGATCTCCACGAAGCGGCGGCCGTCGGTGAACCCCTCCAGGTAGAGCATGACGACGCGGGTGCCTTCATCCTGGATCAGGTAGCCCAGGAGGTCGTTCTCGTCCACGTCGAGCTTGTTTCCCATGGAGACGAACTTGTTCACCCCGATGCTCTCCTCGGCCAGGAACCCGAGATAGCTGAGGCCCACGCCGCCGCTCTGCGCCAGGACGGAGACGGGGCCGGTCCGGAGGTCTTCTCTCAGCGGCCAGAAGGGCAGGACCAGCCCGCTCTCCAGGTTGGACACCCCGATGCCGTTGGGGCCGATGAACCGCATGCCGTGCTTTCGGGCCGCCTCGCAGCAGGCTTGCTCGATGGCGGCCCCGTCCTCCCCCAGCTCGGAGAAGCCGCCCGATTCGATGACGGCCCACCGGATGCCCTTGCGGCCGCAGGCGTCCAGGATGCCCGGGACCGTGCGTGCGGGGGTGAGGATGACGGCGAGGTCCGCCGGTCGATCCAGTTCCTCCACGGAGGAGAGGATCCGCTGGCCGAAGACGACTCCCTCCTTGATGCCCACGGAAAGGATCTCCCCGGAGTACCCGAAGTTGAGGCAGTTCTGCACGATGTTCTTCCCGAGGTTGGCCCTCTCCGGGGAGACACCGACGACCACCACGCTTTCCGGGTAGAAGAAGTGGGACATCCACCCGAACGAGGCATCACGATTCATGGCTCTCTCCTGAGTTTTCTCGCCTTTTCCTTCCAGGTACGCCTCTTCCGCCCCTTGGCCCCGCGTCGGGACGGGTCCGGGTCCCGTTCGGCGTCCAGGGCGAAGGTCCCGGCCTCGAAGTCCCGTCTCCCGGTTTCCCGCTTTTCCTTGCGTTCCGCTTTCGGGGGCTTCTCCAGGGCCTTCTGCTGCTCCTTGCTCAACGGCGGGCCGACGATGACCTCCGCCGGGATTTCCCACGCGAGCAGGAGGTCGCCGAACGGATAGAGGGGCACGGCGTGCTCGCCTCCTTCGGGGATGTGCAGCTCCAGGAGGACGGGGGACGGGTCGGTCCGTCCTCCGATCCGCAGCGCGGTCTCCCGGTCGGCGGTGAGGATGTGGGGACCCTCGGGTCTCGTCTCCAGCCCGTGCTCCAGTGCGTGCGGGTGGGCCCGCTTGCGGACGGGGGAGAAGAGCAGGCCCCCGGGCGGAGGGACGGGGGTGCTCATGTCGATCCGAAAGCGGCGCTCGCGGGCCCGGATCCGGGTCCCGTCGGTCTCGAAACGCATCCGTTCGTGTACCAGGACCTCCTTCAGGAGCCCCTCCCGCACGTGGGACCATCCCGGCTCCTCGCGGAGCGCCTGGAGCAGCCGTTTCACCGGGACGTAGCCGTCCCCGTCCGGCACCAGCCCGAACTCGTCCGGGCGGTGTCCGAGGGCGTAGATCATGAGCCGGCCCAGGTCTTCCACCTGGAAGCGGTGCTGCTTGGACATGGGGCTCCTCTCAGGCGCGGGCGCGCGTCGCCCGGGTTCAGATCTCGAGATCCGCCTTCTTCAGCTGGCGCAGCACGTAGGACCGAATCTCCTCGGCACGGGGGAGGCGCTGCTTGCAGACCCCCTGGCGGAGAAGGGGGCGGAGGAGATCCTCCCGCTTCCCCCCGCATTCGCAGGCCGGGGCCCGCTTTCCCGCGGGAACGACCACGCTCCGGAGGCAGCGACGGCACCGTGCGACCCGCTTGCTCCCGGATCGCTTGCCTCTCTTGGCCAGGGGCCGGCCGTCGATCTCCATGATGTCCATGGAGAAGTCCACCACCGGCGCGTTGCTGATGGCCGTGCCCACCCCGTAGGCGTCGGCCACCGGGTTGTACCGGAGGATCCGGTGCTCGTCGAGACCGCCGCTCAGGAAGATCTTCACGTGGCCGTGGCCCCGGAGGTCCAGCTCCCACCGGACCTCTTTCATGATCCTGAGGAAGTCCCCCCTCCGGGACCCCGGCGTGTCCAGGCGGACGGCGAACAGATCTTTCCCCAGGGCCTCGGCCACCCGGACGGCCTCCATTTGCTCGTCGTTGAAGGTGTCGACCAGGCTGACTCGGGGGACCTTGGGCTCGATGATTTCGTGGAAGGCACGCGTGGCCTCGACGGTGTCTTCCATGAGGAGAATGAGGGCGTGAGGCATGGTGCCGAGGGGGGACTGGCCGATGATCTCTGCGCCCAGGACCAGCGCCACGCCGTCACAGCCTCCGATGAATGCGTTTCGCTCGACCAGGGGAGCGATGGTCGGGTGCATGCGTCTTGCACCGAAGCTGCTCACGGGTTTCTCGCCGGCCGCCTTCTTGCACCGCGCCGCCATGGTCGCGACGCCGCTTGCCTGGCAGATGAGACCGAGCAGCGCGGTCTCGTACCGACCGAATTCGAGATACCGGCCTTCGATCTCCATGACCGGCTCGAAGGGGTGGAACAGGGTGCCCTCCGGCATCATCCGAACGTCCACGGGGAAGTCCCGAAGGAGCTCCACCACCTCCTCGGCTCCTGCGAACACGGCCCAAGGCCAGTCGGACGGCAGTCCCTTGGCGACGAACTCCGCGCGAACCCGGCGGTCGATCCCCCGGGCCCGGAGGATCTGCTCCGAGCGTTCGAAGTATACGTCCGTGACGCGTCCCTCACGAATCTGCTCGATGGTGGCTGTGTGCTTCAATAGTGACCTCCTCCTCTCTCGGCAGGCCGGGTGCCCTCCTGTGGGATTTCATACAACCGGCGCAAACGGTTGTCAAATGCAGGAATGCAGCCGGCTCGCGTGAAGCCGTTCACGGTCGAGCGTCCCGGCGCCCCCGCGTCTACCCCGGCTCCTTGATCTCAGTAGGAGACGGACAAGGTGACCGAGCCGAATGTGTGATGCTCGCCCTGGCGTTCGAACTCGCGGGTGCGGAGCACCTGGGCGTAGGACACCTTGAACCGCCCGTAGACCAGGCAGAGGCCCGCGCAGAGATCGGCGACCAGGGCCTCCTTGTCCACGCTGTGGCTGCCGGTGAACGTGTTTCCGTCCAGAAAGATGTCGTGGAGCACCAAGCGGCCGCTTACGGCCCCGAAGGCGTACAGGCTGAATCCGCCCCTCTGCAGGAGCCGCGGGTCCCTCGCGCTCACGGGGGCGTTGGTGTCGCCGGCGGGCCGGATCAGGGCGTCGCCGAAGTCCGCGGGGAGGTTCCACCCCGTCCTGATTTCGAGCCCGGCGTTCGCGTAGGTGGAGACATTGCCCAGGGCCGCCCCCAGGTGCGTGATGGCGTCCACGCCGAGACCTCCGGGCCGCCTCTTGTCGAGCACGCGGTTCTTTCGCTCGCAAATGAGCACCAGCCCCGGCTCGTCCTCGAGCTGGTGATCCCATCCCGCCGGAACGTCGATGCCCCTCAGCTCGTGGACCAGCCGCTGGGTCTCCTCGGCGTAAGAGTGCGGCCCGACGATGCCCGCCTGGATCTCGATGGTGTCGAGCCGGGACTCGTTCTTGCTGTGGAACGCGATTCCGCCGTAGGTCCACCCCGCGTAGGGACGGTCGTCCCGGATGAGCGTCCTCCGGGCCGTGTCCTCGGGCGTGTACATGCTCTGGCCGAGGCTCAGGGCGACGTTCCTCTGGAGCCCGGGGGTGTTGATGAAGGGCAGCTTCAGGACCCAGGGTACCGCCCATTCCGGGAGGCCGCCGCCTTCCCGGTAGCTGCTGAGATCGGGAGAGACCCAGGAGAGCTTGACCCCGTTCGTGTAGTTCCGGTCCGTGCCGGAGAAGAGGTCGTTCTCGAAGTAGAAGCTGAAGGTCCAGGCCTTGCCGGGCGCAGGACCGTCCCCGGCCGCGGCGGGCACCGGGATGACGAGGAGCAGCGCGCAGAGAATCGCAGCCCGAGACAGCCTGTGTAGACACCGAAGGCGCACCATGCCCCTCTCCTCGACAACGACTCCGGAGGCCCCGTTGCGGTCGCGCGAGATTCCAATCTCCGTCACCATAACAACGTTTTCCCGGGAGTCCATGGCCGGCCGCTTGAACCGAATGCGGGTTTCCTGTACCGTGTCCTCACGGTTCGCGTCCCATCCTTCTCTCCTCCGGTTCCGCGGAGCATGGAGTGCTGACATGGATCGACACCACGAGGACATTCCCCCCGAACGGGCCGCATTCCTGGCCCGCGACTACTGCAGGGGTTTCATCCGCCACTGTCGCATGAACGCCCGGGTGATCAAGGACGGGTTCTTCGAGGCCGCGGTGAGCATCGGCGAGGAGCACCGCCAGCAGGACGGCTTCGTTCATGCGGGCGTGATGGCGACCATGGCGGATCACACCGCGGGCTACGCCGCGTTCACCACGGTGCCGGAGGAGTTTCAGATCCTGACCGTGGAGTTCAAGATCAACTTCCTGCGTCCGGCCTGGGGGGACACCCTCCTTTGCCGCTCGGGGGTGGTGCGTCGCGGCTCCCGGATCCTCGTCGCCGAGTCCGAGGTGCTGGATCGAAGAGACGGAGAGGAGGTGCTCGCGGCCAAGGCCCTGGTCACCCTGGCCGCCGTCCGCCGCGACAGGTTGCAGTCAAAGCGCGGCTGAGATCTCCCCGGCGATGCGCCGGGCGGCTTCGGCCGGGTCCTTCGCGTCCCGGATCGGGCGTCCCACCACCAAGTAGTCGGCCCCTGCGGCCACGGCCTTCCGGGGCGTAACGACCCGTTTCTGGTCGTCTCCGTCCACCAGCGTCCACTCCGGGCGGATACCCGGCGTCATCACGACGAACGCCTTCCCCAACTCCTGCTTCACCCGGGCCGCCTCCCGGCCGGAGCAGATCAACCCGTGACATCCGGCCTCCGAGGCGATCCTCGCCTTCTCGAGCACCAGGGAGGAGGGATCCCGCACATAGGCCTCCCGGTGTCCCAGTCGTTCCAGGTCCTCGGAGCCCAGGCTCGTGAGAAGGCTGACGGCAAGGATCCGCGTTCCTCCGGGGTTGCTCTCGGCCACCTCGCGGAGCATACCGCCTCCCTGATCGCAGTGGACCGTGACGAAACGGGGTCCGTGCAGGCTGGCCGACAGAAAGGCCCTTTTCATGGTGGCCGGGATGTCGTGCAGCTTGAGGTCCAGGAAGACCTTGCGACCCGCCGTGGCGTGGATCTCCCGGACAATGTCGGGACCCGAGGCGATGAACAGCTCCAGTCCCACCTTGAACAGGCCCACGTGGTCCCTCAGAAGGCGGACCAGCTCCATGGCCTCGGCCGGGGCGGGGACGTCCAGGGGAAACACGATGTAGTCCTTGGCTTCTCGTTTCAAAGCAACTCCCGGGGCGAAGGTCGATTGCGCCCGTCCGGGCTTTCGGGCCGGGCGGCTGCCAAAGGGTTGAGATCCGCACCTCCTGTTGATCCTGCCTGTTTACCATGAAGGGTGCGAAGAATCACGAGAAATCGGGGCCTGAAGCCGCGCGGAGGGACGAGACGGCGGGCCGGCGGGACGGCAAAAAAAGGGATGGACAGCCGTTTGGAAAGCGGGTATACAAAAAACTTCGAAGAGCCACCGTAGCTCAGCTGGTAGAGCACCTCACTCGTAATGAGGATGTCTGCGGTTCGACTCCGCACGGTGGCTCCACTTTTTT
>CAYVVQ010000035.1:0-1733 GCA_964454455.1 uncultured Desulfobacterales bacterium
CAGGCTATAGCGTTTCCAGCGGCGGGTGAGGGGTTTTTGCGAACCCGTCAAACTTTGGCCGTTGGTGGACTTTTTTCGGGGCAGAGGGAGCCATCATGGCAAGAAAGCGCATATCGGATGAAACGAGGAGGAAGGTGGCCGAGGATGGGAAGGCCGGGCTGTCCAAGAAGGAAGTGGCCGAGAAGTACGGAATCAGCGTGACGAGCGTGGGGCGCATCGTCAAGGAGCAGGCGGGGAAAAGCCCGTCGCCCGAGCCGGCCCGGAAGGAGCCCAAGCCCCCCGAAATGAAGCAGAAGCTCTCGGAGATCGAACAGCGGATCCGGGATCTCGAGGAGAAGATCCTCTACCTCGAGGCCAGGAAGCAGGGGAAGGGGACCCGAGCGTGATGGACCTCGACGCCCTGCTTCTTCGAGAGACCCGGGACCGGTTCCTCCGGTACGTTCGGGTGAACACCCGGTCGGACCCGGACTCCGGCTCCCATCCTTCCTCCGAGGGTCAGTGGGAGCTGGCACGGGTGCTGGCCGAGGAGCTGGGCGCCCTGGGTCTCGGGGACGCAGAGGTGGACGCGGGCTGTTTCCTGTATGCCCGCCTGCCGGCCTCGAAAGGCGTGGAGGGCGGCGCCCTCTGCCTGTGCGCCCATCTGGACACCTCGCCCTCCGAGCCCGGCGAGGACGTGACCCCGATCCTCCACGAGGATTACCGGGGAGGCCCCATTCGTTTTCCGGACGACCCGGACCTGATCCTGACCCCGGAGCTTTCCCCGGAGCTCAGCGGCTGCACGGGTCACACCCTCGTCACGGCCTCCGGCCGGACCCTTTTGGGGGCGGACGACAAGGCCGGGATCGCCGAGATCATGGCGGCGCTCTCCGCCTTTCGCCGATTCGAGGAGCTTCCCCACCCGGAGCTCCGCATCGTGTTCACGCCGGACGAGGAGATCGGCCGGGGGACTGTGGGGATCGACACGGAGCGGCTGGCTCCGGCCGGTTACACCGTGGACGGGGGAGACCTGGGGGTGATCGAGGAGGAGTGCTTCACGGCCCACGAGGTCCGGGTTCTCTTCACCGGCCGAAACGTGCACCCGGGCCACGCCAAGGATCGTATGATCAACGCAGGGTCCGCGGCCGCGCGGTTTGCCGCGTCCCTGCCGGAGCACGACACGCCCGAGCACACCGAGGGCCGGGAGGGGTTCAGCCATCTCACGGGAATGGAGGGTTGCGAGAACGAAGCCCGGCTCACCTACATCCTCCGTGACTTCGACAAAGAGCACAACCGGAAGCGGATCGCCTTGCTCGAGGACCTGGCCGGCCTGTTTCGGCAAAGGCACCCCGGCCTGGGCGTCCGGGTGGAGGCCCGCGAGCAGTACCGCAACATGAAGGAGGTTCTTGCGAGACACCCCGAGGTCATGGCCCGGGCGGAGCAGGCCGTGGAGGCCGTCGGACTGCGAGCCGTGAAAAGGCCCATCCGCGGCGGCACCGACGGGGCCAGGCTCTCCTTCATGGGGATGCCCTGCCCGAACCTCTTCTCGGGCGCCATGCTGCCCCACTCCAGAACCGAGTGGGTCTCGGAAACGGTCATGGCGAAGGCCGCCGAGACCATCGTCCGACTCTGCGGCCTATGGTGCTCCGGCTGAGAGGAGCCCTCCTTTTCCCCGCCTCAAACCGAAAAGGCTCCAGGACACCGGATCCGGCGGTGAATTTTCCAGGACGGGCTGACGCCCGCAGCCCGACAGAGGT
>CAYVVQ010000035.1:1833-14111 GCA_964454455.1 uncultured Desulfobacterales bacterium
CAGAGGTTTCGGCCTGGTCATTGCGGGCGGCGTTCTCAGGAGAGGCTCCGGTAGCTGTCCCAGAGCTCGATGTAGGCCTTCTCGAAGGACCGTCCCTCCGAGTAGCGACGGGCGCTCGCTTTCATGGATGCGAGGAGCTCCCGGTCGTCGATGAGGTTCATCAGGACGCTGGCGAACCCGGTCTCGTCGTCGGCCGGCACGACGAAGCCGGTCTTCCCGGGAATCAGGTTCTCCTTGGGTCCGCCCTCGTCGGTGACCACCACGGGTAGACCCGAGGCCTGGGCCTCGAGGACGACGTTGCCGAAGGTGTCCGTGGTGGAAGGGAACACGAGGATGTCGCTCGAGGCGTAGGCCTGGGACAGGTCCTCCCCGTCCAGGAAACCGGTGAAGGTCACGGGAAGACCCGCCGTCCGCCTCTGCATCTCCTGGTAGTCCGGACCCTCCCCCACGATCACCAGGTGAACGTCCCTGCGGCTCTCGCAGATCCTTCGAAACACCCTCTCGAGCAGCTCGATGTTCTTCTCCCTGGAGACCCGGCCCACGTAGATGAGCTTCAAAACATCGTCGTCGAGGCGGTATCGGCTCTTGTAGAAGCCGTTTCGCTTGGACGGGTGGAAACGCCGGCTGTCGATCCCCCGAGGGTAGAACCGGATCTTGTCCCCGGGAACGCCCTTGGCCTTCAGCTCGTCCCCGACGGCGTGGGACGGGACGTAGATCACGTCCATCTGGTTGTAGTACCAGAGGGTGTAACGCCACATGAGCTCTTCCATTGCGGTGTCTTCCGTGAGCTGGGACACGTACTGGGGCAGGGCCGTGTGGTAGGTGCTGCAGATGGGGAGCTTCAGGATGCGCGCGATGGCGAGGGCCGCGAGGCCGATGGGACCCGGCGTGGCGGAGTGAATGTGCGTGAACCCTTGCTCGTAGCAGTAGTGAACCATCTCCAGAAGCGGAGGGTAGAACAGCTTTATGTCCGGGTACTCCGGCATCTCGTAGGTACCGATGGGGGTGAAGTTGACCACCCCGGGCGTGTCGGGCTCCGGGCTGCAGGTGATGATCGTCTGCTGCTTATGATTCTTCAGCGCCATCTTCACGTGCAGCTGCAGCGTTTTCGCCACGCCGTTCACCTCGTAGAAGGTGTCGGTGAAGTGGGCGATGTTCAGGCGCCCCGGCGCGTTCCCGGGACTGTACTTCACCATGCGGGCGAGGCAGTGGTCGCAGAACCGGCGATCCTTGGTGAAGACCGAGTAGGAGACGAAGTAGGGTGCGAGCATGGTGTAGAGCGAGCCGGCCGAGCCGATGGTCTGGAACACGTGAAAGAGGTTTGCGCCGGACAGGCTGCCCATGATGGAGTCGGCGAGCTGTCTCAGGATCTTGTCGGACATGTCCACCAGAAAGGTGTACCAGGCCTGTTCCCCATGCCCGGCCCCCCCGACCGGCTGGCTGAGAAAGCGGTGCATGACCTCGTTGCCGGTGATGACCTCCCTGGCCTCCCGCTGGAGAAGCCCCGTCATGGTGCCTGGCACCGTCCGGGTGAAGGAGAACCATGGCATGCGGACCGCCAGGGCCGTCCTGAGACGCTCCACCAGACCCTCCCCCTCGCCGTTTTCCGGCGTGAGGGCGCGGTCCACGAACCGGAGAAGGAGCTCGCGGCTGACGTAGCGGCCCAGGGAGAACTTGTGCCGGTAGAACTGGTAGGCGATGCTGTAGATGTTGTGGGCCAGTGTCTTGGGCGACGACTCCCGGCCCTGGGCGCAGGCCCGTCCCCGTTCGATGCCCGTCAGGAACCGTCCGATCGAGTCGGCGTCCTCCACCTCGGTCCAGGTGCGCGCGATGTTGAGGGCGCTGTGGTCGTCCGAACCCCCGATGACCCGCTTCTTCCAGGGTGTGACGCCGAAGGGCGGCACACCGTGCTTGTCTTCGAGAAGATCCAGGTCCTCCTCGGTCAGGTGGTCGAGAATCTCCCGGAGGATCCGGTTCTGATAGGCATCCCGCGATCCGTTCATCTCGAAGGTGTTGAACAGGAGCAGCATCTCCTCCACGTGCTCCGCGGTGAGCCGGTCGTTGACGCTGTAGAGGGGATGCGCAGCGGCGTGGTGGACGCCCTCCCGGTTCAGGTAGGCCGTGAGGTCGAAGACGTTCTCCCGGAGGCGGGAGATCTCCTCGTGCTGGGCCTCGGTGATGTTGTGGACCAGGACGTGGAGCTTGCAGCGGTCCTCCGGGAAGTAGGTCGTGATCTCCTCGCTGACGAAGGTGCCCTCCAGGTGAGCGATGTCCAGGCTCCCGGCAATGGTGTTGTGGTCCGTGATGGTCACGTAATCCATGCCCCTCGCCTTGGCGACGGCATAGAGCTGCAGGGGTTCGGTGTAGCTCTCCGAGCAGCCGATCTTTCGAAGGATCCACTCTGAGGGTCGGGTGGAGTACTTCGAGTGCACGTGAAGGTCGGCCTTCTTCGGCCTCGGTTTCATCGCTTGTCCTCCTCTGTCGGGGTTTGGCCGCAGTTTCCGCTTCCTGTAGAACCGCCGCATTTTGTGAGTATTAGGATTGTGCGCGGATTTTGTTGGAAAGGTCTTGGGGAGCGAACGCTACCGAATGTCTGACGGGTTCGCAAAAACCCGCTCACCCGCCGCTGGAAACGCCATAAGCCATTGATATTCCTGGGGCAGATCTCAAGGCTTCGGACTTTTTGCGACGCCATCAATGTCTCTGAGAGCGTACTCATGGAAAATTAACGTGGAGCTAATCGCACGCACACGGCAGGGGGGAATAAGCGTAGCAGGAGGCCGCCGGGATCGGGCCCGCAAGGCTGCGGGTTGAAAAGCGGGTCCCTCGAGAGACGGAGATGTATGAGCACCAGCCCGAACCATGAAATGCGGCGGCAATGGATGGCCGTTCTGTCCAGGGCCCCCCTCTCTTCCCTGGAGAAGGCGTGGGACGGGGTGGCGGTCCGGGCGGGCTACCGGTGGGTTCGCCCGCCGGAGACCGGCCTCGTCATGGTTCGCGGCAGGGCGGGCGGCACGGGCCGGCCGTTCCATCTGGGGGAGGTACCGGTGACGAGGTGTACGCTGGAGACCGAGGGCGGATGGGTGGGGACGGCCTACGTCATGGGCAGGGACCACCGGCATGCCGAGCTGGCCGCTCTGTTCGATGCCCTGCTCCAGGATCCCGCCAACTCCGGGGAGATCCGGCGAGGCGTGATCGAGCCGCTCCGCATGGAGCAGACAGCCCGAATGGAGCGGGAGCGAGCGCGGACCGCGGGAACACGGGTGGACTTCTTCACCATGGTTCGGGGGGAGTGAGGTGGATCTAGGAGGACGAAAGACCCCGATCACTCGCCCGGGCTTCAAGACCGCAACGGAGTTTCAGGCAACGTTTCGGTCCATCCTGGAGGCCGTGTCCCGTCCGGGAAAGGTCCTCCGGGCGGGTAACGGCCTGGATCCTCCCGAGCGAATCGGGCCCGCTTTCGGGGCGGTCTGCCTGACCCTGCTGGACTTCCAGACCCCTCTGTGGACGGACCTTCCCGCGGCCGGCCCGGCCGTCGACTGGCTCCGGTTTCACTGCGGTGCGCCCCCGGCGGCGACGCCCGAGCTGGCCTCCTTCGTGCTGATCACCCGGGCGGAGAACCTCTGCCCGCTCGGCCGGTTCCACCCCGGCGAGGAGGAGCGCCCCGAGCGGGGAGCCACGGTGGTGGTCCAGGTCGCCGCCATGGAGGCCGGAACCGGATGGACCCTCACGGGACCGGGGATCGAGAAGGCGTCGAGACTGAGGCTGGACGGTTTGCCCGATGGCTTCCGGGAGGAGCGCGCAGGCATGGAGGCCCTGTTTCCCCTGGGCCTGGACTTCGTCTTCACCGAGGGAGGGCGGCTTGCGGCCCTGCCGCGAACCACACGAATCGAGGTTTGAGCCGTGTACGTCGCCGCCAAGGGCGGAGAAAAGGCCATTCAGGAGGCCCACCGGCTCCTCGCCGAGAAGCGGCGGGGGGACGGCCGCGTCCGGGAACTGGGGGTGGACCAGGTGGCGGGCCAGCTCGGCCTGGCCGTGGACCGGGTCATGAGCGAGGGCTCCCTCTACGACCGCAGGCTGGCCGCCCTGGCCGTGAAGCAGGCCCAGGGTGACCTGGTGGAGGCGGTGTTCCTCTTGCGCGCCTACCGGAACACGCTTCCCCGGTTCGGCGTTTCCGAACTCCTCGACACCGGCGTCATGGAGGTGCGGAGGCGCGTTTCCGCCGCCTTCAAGGACCTGCCCGGAGGTCAGGTGCTGGGACCCACCTACGACTACACGCACCGGCTCCTCGACTTCTCCCTGATGGACGACCGGCAAGACGGGAAGGGCGCCGAAGGAGAGCCTGGAACCGGGGAAGCGGAGGAAGGGAAAGAGGAGGCCCCCATGACCCGGGTTGCGGACCTCCTCCGCCTGGAGTCGCTGGTGGAGGAGGAGGCCGAGGAGGACCCCTCGAAGGAGGTGGGGGACCTCACCCGGGAGCCGCTCCTGCCGCCCGCGGAACGGGATGTCCGCCTCCAGAACCTGGCCCGCGCGGACGAGGGGTTCCTGCTCTCCATGGCCTACTCCCTCCAGCGGGGGTTCGGTTACGACGCGCACCCCTTCCTGGGGGAGATCCGCTACGGGGAGGTGGTCGTCGAGATGGTGCCCGAGGAGCTGGGGTTTCCCGTGGAGATCGGCGCCGTCGAGGTGACGGAGTGCCTCATGATCAACCGGTTTGCCGGCTCGGCGGAGCACCCGCCCGAGTTCAAGACCGGCTACGGCCTGGTGTTCGGCCACTGCGAACGAAAGGCCATGTCGATGTCCATGGTGGACCGGGCGCTGCGCTGCAGGGAGCTCGGCGAGGACGCGGACTACCCGGCCCAGGACGAGGAGTTCGTGCTCTGCCACAGCGACAACGTGGAGGCCTCCGGGTTCGTCCAGCACCTGAAGCTGCCCCACTACGTGGACTTCCAGGCCGACCTGAACCTGATGCGCCGCATGCGCGCGGACCACGCTGCGGGTCACGGCGGGGGGGAGGAGGACGATCGTGGGTGACCCGAAGGACGCGGCGGAAACGACGCGGGGGGACGGGTCGGGGCCCCTCCGCGGGTACAGCTTCGCCTACCTGGACGAGCAGACCAAGCGGATGATCCGGCGAGCCGTCCTGAAGGCCGTGGCCGTTCCGGGACACCAGGTACCCTTCGGCAGCCGGGAGATGCCCCTGCCTTACGGCTGGGGAACAGGGGGCATCCAGGTGACTGCATCCCTCATCGGTCCCGGGGACACGCTCAAGGTCATCGATCAGGGCTCCGACGACACCACGAACGCGGTGAGCATCCGGCGGTTCTTCGCGCGAACGGCCGGCGTCGCCACCACCACGCGGACCGAGAAGGCCACGGTGATCCAGACCCGCCACCGGATTCCCGAGACCCGGCTGAGGGACGACCAGATCCTGGTCTACCAGGTGCCCATCCCGGAGCCCCTCCGGCTCATCGAGCCGCGGGCCGACGAGACCCGGCGCATGCACGCCCTGGGGGAGTATGGCGTGATGTACGTCAAGCTCTACGAGGACATCGCCAGGGAGGGGAAGATCTCGACGGCGTTCGACTACCCCGTCATGGTGAACGGCCGCTACCTCATGAGCCCGTCACCCATTCCCAAGTTCGACAACCCCAGGATGAACCGGATGCCCGCGCTCCAGCTCTTCGGAGCGGGGAGGGAGAAGCGCATCTACGCCGTCCCCCCCTACACCGAGGTGAGAAGCCTGGATTTCGAGGATTACCCCTTCGAGGTGGAGTCGTGGTCCCGGGTCTGCGACTTCTGCGGCTCGGGCACGAGTTTTCTGGACGAGATCGTGGTGGACGACCGCGGCGGGAGGCGCTACGCCTGCTCGGACACCGACGCCTGCCGCCGAAGGCGGGAGCGGGGCGGCCGGCGTCGGGAGACGGAGACGCAGGGCCCGGGCCTCGCCCAGACGGCGGACTTCGAGGAGGGACCGTGAGCCCGGAGCCGGCGACCCCGCTTCTCGATGTCGATGCCCTGGATCGTTTCTACGGGTCCATCGTGGGGTGTCGCGGGATCACCTTCCGCCTGTGGGCGGGGGAAACCCTCGGGATCGTCGGCGAGTCGGGGTCGGGAAAAACCACGGTGCTCCGGTGCATCGCGGGCCGAATGACGCCGACTCAAGGGGGGGTGCGCTATCGCAGCCGGGAGAAAGGTTGGCTGGAGCTTCACGATACGCCCCTCGCCTTGAAGCGCCGTATCATGAGGACGGAGATGGGTTTCGTCCACCAGAACGCCCGGGACGGGCTCCGGATGAAGATCAGTGCGGGAGGAAACATCGGGGAGCGTCTGCTGGCCAACGGCGCGCGCCACTACGGCCGCATCCGGCACCGGGCCCTCGAGTGGCTCGAGCGGGTGGAGATCGACACCCGCAGGATCGACGACACACCCGGAACGTTCTCAGGAGGCATGCAGCAGCGGCTCCAGATCGCGCGGAACCTCGTGACCCAGCCACGCCTCCTCTTCATGGACGAGCCCACGAGCGGGCTCGACGTGTCGGTCCAGGCCAGGCTGCTGGATATCCTGCGCAGGCTGGTCATGGATCTGGGGCTCTCCATGATCATCGTAACGCACGACCTGGCTGTGGCGCGGATCCTGGCGCACAGGCTCTTCGTGATGAAGTCGGGGGAGGTGGTGGAGTCCGGGTTGACGGACCAGGTCCTGGACGACCCGCAGCATCCCTACACCCAGCTCCTGGTCTCCTCTATTCTCGCCCCGTGAGGTCTTCAGTGGACTACCTGGTCAAGGCGCGCAGGCTGTGCAAGGGGTTTGTTCTCTACACCCAGGGAGACGTGCACATTCCGGTGCTCCGGGATTTCAGCCTCGACGTCATGCCCGGCGAGAGCATCGGCCTCGTGGGCGCCTCGGGCGCCGGGAAGAGCACCCTGATTCGGCTTCTCTACGGGAACTACCGGGCACAGGGTGGGGAAATATGGATCCGCCACCGGGAGAGCGTGGTCGACCTCGCCGCGGCCGATCCCCACACGGTGCTCGACGTCCGGAGGTGGACGGTGGGGTACGTGAGCCAGTTCCTTCGCGTGGTCCCCCGGGTGCCCGCCCTCCAGGTGGTGATGGAACCCCTGCGGGAGCGCGGGATCGACGAAGTGACCGCAAGCAGGCGTTCTCGGGAGCTGCTCGAGCGGTTGAGGATCCCGGAGCGTCTCTGGCACCTCTCCCCCACCACCTTTTCCGGAGGAGAGCAGCAGAGGATCAACCTCGCCCGCGGGTTCGCCGCCCCCTATCCGGTCCTCCTGCTGGACGAGCCCACGGCCTCCCTGGACCCGGCGAATCGGTCCACGGTGATCGTCATGATTCGAGAGGCCATCGACTCGGGAAGTGCCGTGGTCGGCATTTTTCACGACGAAAATGCCCGCAGCCGGCTCGCGGCCAGGATCGTCGAGATCGGGGGGCCTGAAGAGAACGGCGGCCCAGAGAGGGTTTCGGCCGGCGGAATCCCGGAAGGGGGGTGCTGATGATCACCGAAAAGCGGGAGCGAAGACCACGGAGCTCGCAAGGGGGGACCGTGCGAAGCCCACGGGTTCACCCCACGGCCGTGGTCATCGACTCCGAGCTCGGCGAGTGGACCGAGGTGGGCGACCGGGTCTCGCTCATCGAGACCGTACTGGGGGACTACTCCTACGTGGAGCGGGACAGCCAGGCGATCTACGCCCGGATCGGCCGGTTCTGCTCCATTGCCTCCGGCGTGCGCATCAACCCCGGCAACCACCCCGTGGAGAGAGCCGCCCTGCACCACTTCACTTACCGGAGCCGCTGGTACGGCCTGGCGGGGGACGACGACGCCCGCTTTTTCGAGTGGCGGCGGTCTCGCGCAGTGATCCTGGGTGACGACGTCTGGATCGGGCACGGGGTGGTGGTGCTGCCGGGCCGGACCGTCGGAACGGGTGCTGCGGTGGGGGCCGGGTCCGTGGTCACCCGGGACGTTTCTCCCTTCACGGTAGCGGCCGGAATCCCTGCGGTTCCTCTCCGGGAGCGTTTCCCGAAACCCGTGCAGGAAGGGTTGTTGCGGATCGCGTGGTGGGATTGGCCCAGGGACCGCATTCGGCGGGCCCTGGACGATTTTCGATCGCTGGACGCCCCGGCATTCGTGGAGAAATACGACACGGGCGCGTCCGCGAGGAGAGACCATGAGCTTACGTGATGCGGCACTGGACACGAACCGTGCGCCTTGCTGCGTGATCGCCAACGGCAACGTGGTGACCCCGGAGGGTCTGCTGGAGGGCGCTTCCGTGGTGGTTGAGGAGGGAAGGATCGTCGCGGTCGGGGAGGACGCGGCCTTTGCCGGCGGACCGGTACACGACGCGACCGGCTTCCTGGTGCTGCCCGGCTTCATCGACCTCCACTCGGACGCCGTGGAGTCCGAGATCCAGCCGAGGCCCGGCGGCCGGTTTCCCGTGGAGATGGCCCTGGTGGAGCTGGACAAGCGGCTCGCGGCTTGCGGCGTCACCACCATGTTCCACTCCCTCTCCTTCAGCGCCACGGACAAGAACGAGATGCGCCGCGCGGACGTGGCCCGGTCCGTGGTGCTGGACATCCACGACTTGTCCCCCCGCCTGAACGTGCGGAACCTGATTCACGCCCGCTTCGAGATGATCGACGTGAGCTGCGCTCCCCTGATAGAGGCGTTGATCCTCGAGGGCAGGGTCCACCTCTTCTCCATCATGGACCACACCCCGGGTCAGGGGCAGTTCGTCTCCATGGACCACTTCAGGGCCTACTACGGCACCGTGGATCACATGACGGCAGAGGAGCTGGAGGCGCTGGCTGACCGGCGGGTCCGGGCCCGCAAGGAGCTGGATTTGACCCACGTGGAGCGGCTGGCCCTCCTGTGCCGCCGGCAGGGCGTTCCCATGGCCAGTCACGACGACGACAGCGTCGAGAAGGTGCACTGGGTGCGAGACTTGGGGATCCGGATCTGCGAGTTCCCAGTCAGCGCGGAGGCGGCCGGGTGCGCCTCTGCATTGGGGCTTCACGTACTCATGGGGGCCCCCAACGTTCTCAGGGGGAACTCCCTCACCGGCAACCTGAGCGGGCGCAGGGCCGTGACGGAAGGGTGGTGCGACATCATCGTGTCGGACTACGCCCCCGCCTCCATGCTCCACGCGTTGTTCGAGCTGGCCCGCCTGAAGGTCGCGCCGCTGAACGAGCTGGTCAACATGGTGAGCCTCAACCCGGCCCGGGCCGTGGGCATGGACCGGGAGATCGGGGCGATCCGGAAGGGTTGCCGTGCGGACCTCGTGCTGGTGTCCGCAGGGGAGGGCGTCCCCCGGATTCGCACCACCTTCGTGGAGGGAAGGCCCGTGTACTCAACCGTTTCCACCGGCGAGGGCGCATGCTGAACGCCGAAGGGAAACCGCCTTCCGGCGGAAGGCATGGGGAGCCCTGGGGCCTGCTCCTGGAGACGGCCGAGCGGGCGGCCCGGGCCGCCGGGAAGCTCCAGATGGAGTGGTTCCGGTGCGACGGAGGCGTGGAGGTCTTCCGGCGCCATGACCTCAAGCTGAAGGTCGATCGCATGAGCGAGGAGACCATCGCGTCGGTGATCAGGCGCTCCTTTCCCGACCACGGGATCCTGGGCGAGGAGACCGGCCGCAATCCCGGCCGATCCGACCACCTCTGGATCGTCGATCCGCTGGACGGAAGCGTCAACTACCACCACGGCATCCCTCACTTCTGCGTCTCACTGGCCTGCCAACTCCTGCCGAGCGAAAGCGGGATGCGTAGGGAGACCGCCGCGCCGAGCACGGGTGAGCCCATGCTCGGCGTAGTGTACGCGCCGGTGACGGACGAGCTCTTCTGTGGTGTGCGGGGAGGCGGCGCCACCTGCAACGGTCAGCCCATCAGGGTCGGGGACGTCCATTCCCTGGAGGAGGCCGTCATCGGCTTCAGCTTCGGGAGCCGGGAGGAGACCATGCGGCGCATGTGCGCCATGAGCGCTTCCCTGGCGCGGGACTCCAGAAAACTCCGCGCCTTCGGCGCCACCGCTCTGGACATGGCCTACGTGGCCTGCGGCCGGATGTCCGGGCTGATCCAGGGACGGGTCCGCCGTTGGGATTTCGCCGCGGCGCAAGTGATCCTGGAGGAGAGCGGCGGCCTGTTCCGGGCGAGGGAGGTGGACCCCGGCGGCTGGGAGATCATCGCCTGCGCCCCGGCCCTGCTCCCCCACCTGGAGAATCTTGCAGGGGACGTTCTTGCATAATTCGATAACTACTCGCGCCGGGTTCGCTCTCGATTCATGAGCCAGCGAGTTATCGAATTATGCAAGAACGTCCCCTGGATGACTAGATGAAGCGGCTGCGGAGCATCCCGCAGAGGTAGTCGATGAGGCTCACGGCGATGATGATGATGATCATCATGGTGCAGACCTCCCGAAAAAGGTAGCCGTTGAGCTTGTCGAAGATGAGGAACCCGATGCCCCCGGCGCCCACGAACCCGAGCACCGTGGCGCTCCGGACGTTGGACTCGAACCTCAGGAGGGTGTAGCTCACGAACCCGGGCATCACCTGGGGCAGGACGGAGAAGGCGATGGTCTGGTCCACGGAGGCCCCGGTGCTCGACAGGGCCTCCACCTGGGCCGGATCGATGGCCTCGATCTGCTCGCTGAAGACCTTTCCGAGGATGCCGAAGGTGTGGATCCAGAGGGCGAGGATGCCGGCGTAGGGGCCGAGCCCGATGACGGCCACGAAGATCAGGGCCATGACGAACTCGTTGAACCCCCGGCAGGCGTCCAGGAAGCGGCGCACACCGAAGATGGAAAACCAACGGATGAGCCGGGACGCCCGTCCGTCGCCGGGCACGATCAGGCTCAGGGTGTTCCGCGCGGCGAAGAGCGCAGCCGGCACTGCGCAGATCACGGCGAGCAGCGTCCCCCAGATGGCGATGGCCACCGTCTCGAGGAGCGCCACGATGTATCCTTTCATCCGGGGCCACGCGGTCTCCGGAGGGAAGTACCCCCCCTCCTTCTCCTGCAGGGCGTCGGCGTAGGCCCGTTCACGGAGCGCCGCCTTTTCGGTCTCGGTCATCCCGTCCAGGTACTTCCGGGCCAGGGCGTCGTTCTCCTTCATCTTCTCCTCGATCCCGGGCTGCTCCTCCACGGGGATGGAGCGGTACTTGTTGTCCTGGTACTCTCTGGCCCTCCCCTGCGCCTCGATCTCCGGGGCCCGCCGGGACTGCTCTTCGATGTACTGCATGTCCGATTCCGAGAGGTCCCTGCCGAAGAGATACTCCCGGGCGTTTCCCCTGTTCTCCCACAGCTTCATGGGGCTCATCCCGCACCAGGTGTAAGTGAAGATGAGGATGGAGCCTCCGAGGAGGCAGCCGGCTGCGATCTTGAGCTCGCGGCGGCGGGTCCAGCCGTGGTGCAGCGCTTCCAGGGAGGTCGCCTGATCCCTCGCACAGGTCCCGGGATGTGGGCTCTCCCCCCTTCGGAAGCGGACCGACGGATGAAGAAGCGGGCCTGCACAGACCAGGAGAAGGCCCAGCAAGGTCAGATAGAGCCCTGGACCCGTCTCTCCGATGCCCGTGATTCGGTGGGACATGCCGTGAAGGTTCAGCCGGAGGTGCGCCTCCACATGCCGGTCCCTCACCAGGGACAGAACGGCCTCGTCATGGTTGACCACCATGGAGAAGAGCAGGAACAGGCAGAGGAGCCCCGTAATGCCCGGGAGCATCAGCGCGGCCGGGCGGGCGTCCGGATTGAGAAACGAGAGCCAGACCGCCAGGAGGCCGAAGAGCGGGACCGCCCACAGAAAGCCGTAGCCCGACAGGGCAAGCTCGGACCCGGTGACGGAAATCCCGCCGGTGCGGAGCCAGGGGAGAAAGAGGGCCAGGAGGGTGAGCCCGGAACCTGCGAGCAGGGCGACGACGTTTCGGGTCACGGGCAGGGGGATTGCCTTGAGCTTGGGGAAAACCGTTTCCAGGGCCATGGGTGTCATCCGATTCGTGGTTGGCGCTGTTGGAGTGGAAGGGACCCGGAACGGCGGGCCGTTCCGGGTCCAGGGGCCCTGGGATCAGTCTCCCCCCTTCTCCTGAAGCTGGGCCTTGAGCCGCTTCAGGTAGCGGACCACATCGTAGGTCTTGTCGTGCACGGGCGCGTACCCGCCGTTCTGGATCTTGTCGATCCCTTCCTGGTCGAAGTTGAAGCTCATGAGCGCGCCCGTGAAGGCGGCTTTGAGGCTCTCCGGGAGGTCCTTCCTCCCGCACATGGGCGCGCCCGGGATCAG
>CAYVVQ010000035.1:14211-31174 GCA_964454455.1 uncultured Desulfobacterales bacterium
CTTTGAGGCTCTCCGGGAGGTCCTTCCTCCCGCACATGGGCGCGCCCGGGATCAGTTCGGACCGCCAGATGGTATTGAAGTCGTCTGCGGACACGGACCCCTTCTCGATCATGCGGTCCATGTCGATGTTGTTGGTGGCCGCGACCTCCACCTTCCCGTTCTTGACGGCCAGGATGCTCGCGCCGTGGGAGCCCGAGAAGCTGACCTCCTTGAAGAGATCCTCGGGCGGGGTCTTCAGGTCCCGGTAGAACAGGACGCTGGGGACCAGGCATCCGGAGGTGGAGTTGGGGTCGGTGAAGGCGAAGGTCCTGTTGTTCCGAATCGCCTTGTCCAGGGTGTCGATGCCCGAGCCTTTCCTGGTGATGATGATGCCGTAGTACCCCTGGGCGCCGTCCTTGTTGAGCTCGAGGGCCAGGGCCTCGGCGTTCGCCCGGGCGGCGGCCTCCACGTAGCTCTTGGGCCCGAAGTAGGCGAAGTCAATGTGCTTGTGGGCCATGGCCGTGATGATCCCGGCGTAGTCCGACGCGCTGAAGGGCTCCACGTCGATCTCGAGGGTCTTCTTGAGGTGGTCGATGAGCGGCTGGAACCTCTTGATGATGTCGGCCCCGCCCTCCGTGGGAATCAGCCCCACCTTGATCTTGCTGGGCCAGTCGGGTCCGGCGTGCGCCGCGGTTCCGGCGATCAAAACGGTACACAGAAGGGCTGCTGCCATGAAGAGCTTGTTTTTCTTCCACGTTCCCATAATCTCCTCCTCGCATGTTGGAATTGAGTAAAACGGGGGTCCTCGGACGGGTACGATCCCCGGTCTCAGCCCGAAGCCGTGGCTTTGAGCTCCTGCGCCCCCAGGGGCGCCGTCTCCTCGCCGGGTTGTAGAACGGGGGGTGCTTCCAACTGGATCTTCCGCCGCCCCTTGGGGCGGCCGGTTTTCGGATCCACCTCGACGCCGTAGATCCGTTCGATCACCTCGCCTGTCAGGGCGCGGGTTTCGCCCTCGAAGACCATCTCCCCGTCGGCCATGCCGAGCAGCCGCTTGGCATAACGTTCCGCCAGGCCGATCTGGTGGAGGTTCACGATCACGGGGATGTGCTGCGTCTCCTGGATGTCCTGGAGGGTCTCCATCACGATTTCTGCACTGGCCGGGTCGAGGCTCGCCACGGGTTCGTCGGCCAGGAAAACATAGGGTTCCTGGGCCAGGGCCCTCGCAATGGCGACCCGCTGCATCTGGCCGCCCGACAAGGTGTCGGCGCGCTGGTAGGCCAGTTGCTCGATGCGGACCGCCTTCAGGCAGTCGAAGGCGAAATCCTTCTCCCGTTTGGGAAACAGCCGAAGGAGGGAGGTCGTGTGCCAGAGCACGTTGCTGCAGTGGGTGAGACGACCGGCCAGGACGTTCTCGAGGACCGAGAGACGACCCACCAGGTTGAACTGCTGAAAGATGATGCCGACGCGCCTTCTGACCTCCTGGAGCTTCATGCCTCCCACGTGGGTGATGTCCCGTTCGTTGAGCAGGATTCGGCCGGAGGTGGGCTCGAGCAGGCGGTTCATGCACCGAAGCAGGGTGGACTTTCCCGCGCCCGAAGGGCCCAGGATAATCATGAGGTCGGCGCTCCCGACGGAGAAGGTCACGCCCCGGACCGCGCAGGTCCCGTTCGGGTAGATCTTGGTCAACTCCTCTGTTGCGATGGAGAATCGATCCATGGCTTGCCTCCCGGGTAGGGATAGGGTTGTTGCGACCGGGCTCCCTTGTAGGCGCGGGGTGTTCACGAAATGTTAAGGGAAAGTGAAAAATGCGTTGATCCCGGGTATCCTGGTCCGGTCAGGCGCAACGGGCCAGGGGCGCGGCGGCATGGGCTCGAAGAAAGCCCTCCGCGCCCTCCGATCCCATGTATCGCACCAGCGTTTTGGGATCCGCTTGGGCAAGGTCCACCAGGACCAGGGCGTCGAGCGCGTCGCGAAACAGGGGGTCTACGTTGAAACCCAGGATCATTCCGCCGAGGCGGAGGTACTGGCGGATGAGGACCGGGACCCCCTTGCGGCCGCCTTCAATCTCCGAGATCAGCTCGCTGAGCTCCTGCAGATCCCCCAAGCCGTCCAGGGCGCCCCGGAGCTCCGGGAGCGTCAGGGGGCCTTTACGAATCGGCCTCCTGGGCCGGACGAGCAGGCCCGGCTCCGTCACCCGGTTGTTCTCCTCCAGGAAAGCGGCCATGATCTGCCGGGATCGGCTCCGGTAGGCGCGGGTGATGGTCACGGGTCCGAAGAGGTGCCTGTACTGGGGGTTCAGCGACACGAAGCGTGCGATCCCCTTCCACAGGAGAAAGAGAGGGTGGTAGCTCTTTTGGTACTCGATCCGCACGAAGGACCTGCCGAGCTCGACGGCCGGCCCGATCCGGTCCAGGAACCTCCGGCCGAAGTGAAACAGGGTGTGGGTGTAGAACCCCCTCGGCCCGAAGGCGGGGAGGATCTCTTCGGAAAGCCCCATGCGATAGGCGCCCGCCACCTCCTCCCGCTCGCGGCTCCACAGGACGAGATGGCGGTAGTGCAGGTCGAACCGGTCGGTGTCCATAGCGGCCCCGGTTCCCTCCTCCTCCCGCCGGAATGTGAGCTCCCGGAGCCGCGCGATCTCCTCGATCAAGGTGGGGATCTGGGCGGACCGCGCCTCGAAGACCACAAAGCCGCGACTCTCGGCGAGAATCTGGTTCGGCGAGAGCTCCTGGATCTCGCCGGCAAGGCGGTCCCTTCCCCGGGGGGGCGCCAAGGGTTGAAGCCGGGGTCTCGCGGGCCTGCGCGGGATTCGTTTCGTGGGTCCGGTGAGCTCTTCCGCAAGGAGGTAGGTGCGGGACCGGAGGAAGGCGATGCGTTCCTCATCTGTTCGCAGCCGCTCCAGTCGAAGCGCTGGAATCGGGCCCCCGATGCGGACACGAATGCACCCCCCGGCCTTTTTGACCGTCTCCCTGGGAAGAAGAGCCGTCCTGAGCACAGGATGCACGAGGCCCGCCAGTTGGAACATCACGGTGTTTCGGCCGGCCACGTGGGCCGGGACAAGGGCCGCCCTCGTCTTTCGGGCCATCCGGGCGGCCACGGGATTCCAGGGGGGGTCCGTGACCCGGGAGCAACCTGGACGGACATGCAAGTGGGAGACCGTGCCCGAAGGAAACATGCAGAGCATGTGTCCCTCCTGAAGCAGACGGATGCACTGCTTCAAGGCCCGGGCGTTTTCCCGTGTGGCGCGGCGCCCGCCGAAGGGGTTCACGGGAATCAGGACGTCTCGGAGCTCGGGAATCCGGCTGAGGAGATGGTTCCCCAGGACCTTGACGTCCTCGCGGACGGAGAGCGTCAAGGACAAGACCGCCATGGGATCCAGAACGCCGAAAGGGTGGTTGGACACCAAAAGAGCGGGACCGGTTCGAGGGATGCGTTCCAGATCGCCGGGCGGGATCCGGCAGTCCACCTCGAGGACGTCCAGAGCGCGATCCAGGAAGGCCTTTCCCGAAGAGCTGCCGGACGCCCTGCCGTAAAGGGTGCGGATGCGCTCGAGGTGAAGAAGGCGCTCCACGGGGCGCCTGGCCGCGGTGAAAAGCAGCGAAACGAGGGGGTTGGCGGTTTGGATCTCCAGGTCCAGGGGCCGGACGGGGCCGGCAACGGGTGTGGTCACGTGCGCTCTCCCTGTCGTCAGGTGCGGGGCAAAAGAGCCCGAGGAAGCTTCGCACGTCGAATTACGGGAGGCGGGTGAGATTCGGGTGAGCGGGAAATGTGTTTTCTGTTGGGGTGGCGTTCGGTTCTTATTGGAAGGGAAGGGGGCGCGCCGGGCTTCGGTCGCCGGGAGCCCGGTGTGCCCATGACGTTCGAACGACGCTTTCAGTCATGGACGCCGGGTTCCTGCTCGCCCTGGACCTTGTCGCGGAAGAGCATGTAAACCCGAGTCTGGTAGGCGAAAACCATGGGAACGAAGGCCGGGGTGAGCCTTTGCACGATCTCGAAGGTCAGCGGGTTTGAGGAGGCATTGCGGGTGTCAAGGGTATGCAGGCAGCCGTCCGGATCCTTCGGGAAACCGCCGACCTCTTCGTCGTGGGCCAGACGCTCGAAATCGGCCTCCCTGAGCGTGTCCCGGAGGCCTTCCCGGGCCTTCCGTCAGAGCCGGTAAACCGGGCAGGACGGACCGGCCTCCGGAGCGTGAGACGGCCCTGCGAAGCCGCTTCCGGTGGGGGCTAGTTGCAGTCGCCCAACCGCTTCCCCT
This sequence comes from uncultured Desulfobacterales bacterium, assembly GCA_964454455.1. Lineage (GTDB taxonomy): Bacteria > Desulfobacterota > DSM-4660 > Desulfatiglandales > HGW-15 > JAIPEI01. Next base: position 18,443 of record CAYVVQ010000035.1, read on the forward strand.
CGAGGGTGCTTTCCACGGTCATCCCCGTGGCCCCGATGGTCGTGGTGATGGTCCCTTCGAACGAGGTGCCGTGGTAACGAATCTGACCCGTGCTCTCGACCTCTTCGCCCTGACCGCCGCAGCGCATCTTCCACCGCACCGTGTCGCCGGACGTGGTCATGTCGGTGATCTCGCAGTCCTGGCCGGGCTGGGTGTTGCGGGGGACCATGTCGTCCTCGGTGAGGCACTGGGTCATGGTCGAGGCGGGGATGTCCATGCCCTGCATGCGGGACTCCGTGGTGATCTCCCACAGGCCCGGCTCCATGTCGGGGCCGCCCGCGACAGCCGTGGCCGGAAGGACCAGCAAGCAAACAAAAGCCAGCAGTACCAAGCGTTTCATGGTGACGTTCCCTCCATGTGAAGGTCGTGGTCGAAAGAAGAATCCGCTGCTTCCGGACGCCCCGAAGTATGATCAATGCTTCCCTCCCTGTCAACGAAAAGAAACCGTTGTATGGGCATGGTGTATCTCGATCCAGCGTGGCCGTTTCACACCCATCTGTGGTACAAGGGGACGCTGACCGACACCCCACTCGAAAAGGAGGCGCTTTCTCTCATGGGCATTCCGAAGAAGGGCATGGACGGGGAAGGGATCCTGCAGCGGCTGGAGTCCTTTCGGAAGGGGGATTTGGACTGGCGCTCCGGGCGCGTGTTCGGGTACGTGTTCGACCCGGGCGAGGAGATCATGAACGTGGGCAAGGCGGCCTACTCCGCGTTCCTCACCGAGAACGGGCTGGACTTCACGGCGTTTCCCAGCCTTCTCCGGCTGGAGAACGAGCTCGCGGGCATGCTCTCGGAACACCTGGGGGGCGACGACGAGGCGGTGGGGAACTTCACCAGCGGGGGCACGGAGAGCATCATGCTGGCGGTCAAGGCGGCCCGCGACTTCCGCCGGGAGCGGAGCCCGGAGGTCCGGGCCCCGGAGATCCTGCTTCCGGAAACGGCCCACGCGGCCTTTCACAAGGCGGCCCACTACCTGGATGTCGACGTGGTCCAGGTCCCGGTGGACGCGGAGACTTTCCGGGCGGACGTGGACCGCGTCCGGGACGCGATCACCCCGAACACGATTCTCCTGGTGGGCTCTGCGCCGTCCTACGCCCACGGGGTGGTGGACCCGATCCGCGAGCTGGGCGAGCTGGCCCTGGAAAGGGGCCTCCTCCTCCACGTGGACGCCTGCATGGGCGGTTTCATGCTTCCTTACTTCCGCAGGCTGGGCGAGCCCGTGCCCGACTTCGACCTGAGCGTGCCGGGGGTCACCTCCCTCAGCGTGGATCTCCACAAGTACGCCTACACGCCCAAGGGAGCCTCCCTGATCCTCTACCGGGACCGCGGTCTGCGCAAGCACCAGATCTACGCCTGCGCCCGGTGGTCCGGGTACTCGGTGGTGAACAACGCCGTTCAGAGCAGCAAGTCGGGCGGCCCCATGGCCGCGGCCTGGGCGGTGCTCCACTACGTGGGAGACGAGGGCTACCTCGAGATCGCGCGGCGGAAGCTGGAGGCCACGAAGCGGATCGCCGAGGCCGTCGAGGCCATGGACGACCTTCGCCTCCTGGGGCGCCCGGACATGTGCCTGGTGGCCTTCACCTCGGACACGGTGGACGTCTTCCGGGTCGTGGACGAGATGGCGAAGAGGGGCTGGTACGTCCAGCCCGCCTTCGCCTTCGGCGTCTCGCCCCGGCACGTCCACCTCTCGGTCAACGCGTCCAACACCGCCTGGGTGGAGCCGCTCCTCGAGGACCTTCGGGCGTCGGTCGCGGCGGCCCGGGAGGCAGGGCCGGCCGTGCTGCCCGGGGGTCTCCTGGAGACCCTCTCCGGGCTCGACCCTTCCGGGCTCGACGACGAGGCCTTCGGGCGGATCCTGGAGGCGGCGGGGATGACGGGCGGAGGCCTGCCCGAGGAGATGGCAGGCGTCAACGGGGCCATGAACGCGCTGCCCCCGGCGCTGCGGGAGCGGTTGCTGACCGCGTTTGTCAACGATCTCTTCCGGCCGGAGAGATGATGGGAGGTTCCGCATGGAGAGCCCGTTTTCGTTCGAGCCGTTGCTGCTGTTCTGCTTTCTCTGCCTGATGCTGCTGGCGGGCGTGCTCCTCCGGGCGAGCGTTCCCGCTCTGCAGCGGATGCTGTTCCCGGGATGCCTGATCGGCGGGGTCCTGGGCCTGATCCTGGTGAGCACGGGCCTCGTCGGGGCCTCGACGTCCACCCTCGAGAACCTCGCCTACCACGCCTTCAACGTCTCCTTCATCTCCGTGGGCCTCACGCGCTCCCCGCCGGGAGACCGGCTCGGAACGGGCCGGGCCCGGCTCAAGGGGCCCGTCTGGATGGCCCTGGTCCAGGCCGTCACCTTTCCGCTCCAAGCGGTGATCGGCGGGCTCCTGGTCATCCTGCTGGGCCTTGCGGGCCTGGAGCTCTTTCCGACGTTCGGGTTCCTGGTGCCCCTGGGGTTCAACGAGGGGCCCGGCCAGGCCCTGAGCCTGGGCAAGGTCTGGGAGGGCTTCGGGTTCCTGAACGCGGCCACCATCGGTCTCTCCTTCGCCACCATCGGGTACATCCTCTCCTTCTTCGTCGGGGTTCCCCTGGTCAACCGCGGCCTCCGGCGCGGGTGGTCCGGCCGGGCGCGCGCCGCCCTCCCGCGCGCTTTCCAGAGGGGGGTCTTCGCCCGGGGAGAGAAGGGCCCCTCGGCCGGAGCGCTCACGCTCCACAACGGCAACACGGACACCCTGGCCTTTCAGATCGCGCTCGTGGGCCTGGTCTATGTGATCACCTACGGGCTGGTCGCCTCCCTGGCGGGACTGCTTCCGCCGGATGCGGGCCGGATCCTGTGGGGGTTCTTCTTCTTCTTCGGGCTGGCCGTGGCCCTCGGGGTGAGGGGGTGCATGGGACTGCTTCGGGTGGACCACACGATCGATCCCGATGTCCAGCGGCGGGTCACGGGATCGGCCGTGGATTTCCTGATCGTCACCACGGTGACGGCGATCCAGCTCCCCGTGTTGAGGGATTACCTGGTGCCGGTCTCTCTGTTCGCTCTGGCCAACGGGATCGCCACCACGGCGGTGGTCGTCTATTTAGGCAAACGGTCCGGGGCCTACGCCCTGGAACGGACCGCCGCGATCTTCGGGACGGTGACGGGTACCGTGTCCTGCGGCCTGCTCCTGCTCCGGATCGCGGATCCCGAGTTCCGCACCCCCGTGGCCGTGGACATCGCCGTCATGAACGTCTTCGCCCTGCCCGTGGTGGGGGGGTGCACCGTGCTCGTGAACGGTCCGATCTGGTGGGGCTGGAGCACGGGGTTGACGGTGGGGGTGTTCGCCGCGATCCTGGCCGCGGCGCTGGCGCTCCTGCGTTTCGTTTCCGGCTGGCGGGAGGTCGATGGGGTCTCGGAGGCCGAGGCTGCGTGACCAGGTTCCGGCCGCTTCCCGTCCATGGGACGTCGCGATGGGCTTACGGCATTCGGGTCCAAGGTGCCCGCACTTTTTTCTTGACGCGAAACCCGGCCCTGCCTATCAATATAGCTGTATTATAATTACAATATAGCCATCTTCCCGAACGGGAACCAGGCGCCCCTGTTCATCCGCAGGAAACAGATTGACAGCCGAGGTCTCCCGAGACCTCGGGGGGCGTTCGAGGTGACGGATCGCGGGCCCACCGGCCCCCGTCTCCGACAGCGAATCCGGAACGTGTCGCCAGGGGGAAGACGGCCCGGGACAAAGGCTCACTCGATCGCTTGAAACCGCTTCATGAACTTCTTGTCGATGTGGTTCTTGATCAAGAACGCGGGCCTTCCGTCGAAGGTGAGTCTTCTTTTTCGCAGCACCCCTTTTCCGCCGCCGAGATTGAAGATCAACAGGTAGTCGCCCCCCGGCTCGAACACCTCGAGCGGCCTGCCCTCCAACGCGGACACGAGGTTGTGGTACAGGACCGGGTTTTGGCGAACGGCGTACACCCCCACCTTGTCCAGGGGCTGGTCCTGAAAATGGATGCAGTCGCCCCCGCCGAACAGGTCCGGGTAGGCGGTGCTCTGCAGATGCGCGTTGACCGGCAGGCCTCCATCCGGTCCCGTGGGGATCCCGGATCGTTCGAACAGGGCGTTCGGCCTCACACCCAGGGCCAGAAAGATGAAGTCCAGATCGTGTCGCTCCCCGGAGTCGAGGATGACGCCGTCGGGTTCGACCGTTTGGGCGTAGCCGGGAAGGATCTCGATGCCCCGGCGTTCGAGGGTACGTTCGATCCGTCTGCGCACCGCTTGGGGGAATCGGGCCATGAGCCCCCTGCCGGCGAAGATCCGCACGCGAGCGCGGTGCTTCCCCTCCCCGGAGGTCAGCTGCCAGACGTTTCCCGCGATCTCGGCAGAAGAGGGCCCGCCCCCCAGGATGCCGATGGTGGTCGGCTTCCGTGAGATCAGCTCCAGGATCCTGGCGCGGGCCTCCATGAGCTTTTCGATCGGCTTGACCGGGTAGATGTTCTCGGCCGGTTCCGGCAGGTTCAGCCGGGGTACGTAGCTGCCCACGTTGAAGGAAGCCAGGTCATAGGAGACGGCCTCCCCGGACGCCAGCTCGATCTGCTTGGCATCGGGGTGGACACGGACCGCCTTTCCCGGGACAAACGCACCGCCCTGCTTTTCCACGACGTGTCGGGTGGCGAACCGGATCTCGGACGGCGCGTAGGTCCCTCCCAGCATGCCGGGGCCCATGCCGGAGTAGTAGTGGTGCTCCGAGGGTCCGATGACCGTGACCCGGTGGCCTTTTTCCACGAGGGCATGAATGTTGGCGAGGGTCACCATGTGGGCGTGACCGCCGCCGACGAGTACCAGATGTTTTGTCATGGGCTGATCCTGTCGTCTCCCGCCATGCTTTCCGGCACGGCCTCGTCCTACAGCCGGTCCATCCCTTCGGCCAGTCGATCCAGGTGGGTCCGCTCCTCCTCCGCCAGCCGCTTCAGGGCCCTCCGCCCCTGTTCATCCCTGCTGCGATTCGCTGCCCGGGTGTAGAGGTCCAGCCCCTGGTCTTCCGTTCCGAATGCCGTGGGATCCTCCCAGGCCTTGATGCCGCCGGACAGGTTGATCACCTGATCGAACCCCCTGCCGGCCAGCATCTGGGCCGCCACCCGTCTGCGTTTCCCAGTATAGACCTTCAGACGAGGAACTTCCACCGGGTTGTTCCCGCGTTTCGGGTGAAGAAGAGAGCCGTCCCGATCCACTGCCGCCCGATCACGTGCACTCCCTGCCCCGATGGGAGGGATTCGCGGGAAACCGGCTCACCCGGCGCAGGTTGCCGGGGAGCCGTGGGAGCAGCCAAGGCATGTGTCTGATTTTCGGTTGTTTTTTGGGTGCCCATCACGGTTCTCCTTGACAGGCGAAAACCGAGGACTGTATCGTAATGAATAATCATTATCCTTGGATATCCAGTTTCCCCATGGTGGTCGATGAAGCCGGGCTCCCCTTCCAAAGACGTCGAGCGGCGAATGGATCAGATGATCTCGCGGCTGAGAGGGCACGATTTCCGGATCACGCCGCAGCGTCTGGCCGTTCTGAAGGTGCTGGCGGCCGGCGATGGGCACCCTTCCGTGGAAAGGGTGTACGACATCGTCCGGCGCGAGTTCCCGACCACCAGCATCGCCACCATCTACAAGACGATCCATCTCCTGAAGCAGATCAACGAGGTGCTGGAGATCGCCTTTCCAGACGGAAGCAACCGGTACGACGGCCACAAACCCTACCCACATCCCCATGCCATCTGCGTCCGATGCGGAAAGATCGTCGATCCTGATCTGAGTGCCCTGAAGGATGTGACGGCGGAGGTGGCCGATGAGACCGGATTCGACATACTGACCCATCGCCTGGACTTTTTCGGCATCTGCAGGACCTGCAAGAGAAAAGAAAAGTCGAAAACGACGACAAACAACCGAAGGAAGGAGGCAACACCATGAAAAACGACGATCGCAAACCCACCACCACCGACGCCGGGATCCCCGTATCCAGCGACGAGTACTCGCTCACCGTGGGACCCGACGGGCCCGTGCTGCTGCAGGACCACTACCTCGTGGAGCAGATGGCCAACTTCAACCGGGAGATGATCCCGGACCGCCAGCCCCACGCCAAGGGCTCGGGAGCCTTCGGGCATTTCGAGGTGACCCAGGACGTCAGCGCCTACACCCGGGCGGCCCTGTTCCAGCCGGGCACGAAGACCGAGGTGCTGGCCCGGTTTTCCACGGTGGCCGGCGAGAGCGGCAGCCCGGACACCTGGCGGGATGTGCGGGGTTTTGCACTCAAGTTCTACACCGCCGAGGGCAACTACGACATGGTGGGGAACAACACGCCGGTGTTCTTCGTGCGCGACCCCATGAAGTTCCAGGACTTCATCCATTCACAGAAGCGTCGTGCGGACAACGGGCTGCGGGACCACGACATGCAGTGGGACTTCTGGACCCTGTCTCCCGAATCCGCTCACCAGGTCACCATCCTGATGAGCGACCGCGGCGTCCCGAAGACCTGGCGGAACATGAACGGCTACACGAGCCACACCTACATGTGGGTCAATGCCGAGGGCGAGCGCTTCTGGGTGAAGTACCACTTCAAGACGGACCAGGGCATCGACTTCCTCACCCAGGAGGAGGCCGACCGGATCGCCGGTGAGGACGCCGACTACCACCGGCGTGACCTGTTCGAGGCGATCAAGCGGGGGGATTACCCCAGCTGGACGCTGAAGGTGCAGATCATGCCCTTCGAGGAGGCCGAGGCCTACCGGTTCAACCCCTTCGACCTGACCAAGGTCTGGCCCCACGGCGACTATCCGCCGCACGAGGTGGGGCGGCTGACCCTGAACCGGAACCCGGCCGACTTTCACACCGAGATCGAGCAGGCGGCCTTCGAGCCGAACAACCTGGTGCCGGGGATCGGCCCCAGCCCGGACAAGATGCTGCTCGCCCGCCTGATCTCCTACGCCGACGCCCACCGCGCCCGCCTGGGGGTCAACTACAAGCAGATCCCGGTCAACCGGCCGAAGTCCCCGGTGCACAGCTACAGCAAGGGCGGTGCGATGCGGATCGAGAACGTCTCCGATCCCGTGTACAAGCCGAACTCCAAGGGCGGCCCCCAGGCCGACCCCGAGCGCTACCCCGAGCAGGCCGTCTGGAGTGCCGACGGCGAGTTCGTCCGCGCCGCCTACACCCGGCGCAAGGACGACGACGACTTCGTCCAGCCGGGAACCCTGGTGCGCGAGGTGATGGACGACGCCCAGCGCGACCGGCTGGTTGCCAACGTGGTCGGGCACCTCGGGAAGGGGGTGACCGAGCCGGTCCTGGGGCGGGCTTTGGAGTTCTGGCGCAACATCGACCCGGAGATCGGCGAGCGCATCGCCAAGGGCGTGAAGGGCGGCTGATCGCTGCAACCCCGGCCCGCCGCCATCGAGGCGGCGGGCCGGACCGGGGCCTCTCTCCATGCTTCCCTCCATCGCCCCGGGCTTTCCCTGAATCTCTTGTCGATGTCGTCCTCGATGACCCATGCGGGTCTCCCCTGTGGAATACCCAAAGATCGCCCCTTGACTTTCAGTGAAAGTACCCGTAATGTGGATTCTACTGAAAGTTTCACTGTAAGTTAGAGCGGGGTGACCATGAAGCTGACCGAGAAGCAGAAGGCCGTTCTGGCGTACCTTTCCCGGTACCAGGAGGCATGGGGGCAGTCCCCCAGCTTCGACGAGATCCGCGGGCGGTTCGGCTTCCGCTCCTACAACACGGTGGCCACCTACCTCGGCCACCTGGAGCGCAAGGGGTACATCCGCCGGCCCGCGGCGAAGAACCAAAAGCGGGCCGTGGAGGTGATCCGTCCCGTGGAGAGCCGTCGCTTCGAGCTCCCCCTGGTGGGCACCGTGGCGGCGGGCCGTCCCATCGAGGCCGTGGAGACGCCGGACGTGATCGAGGTCCCGCCGTCCATGCAGGGGCGGGGGGACCGGTTCGTGCTCCGCGTCCGGGGGGACTCCATGCGGGACGACGGCATCCTGGACGGCGACTACGTGGTGGTCCGCAGGCAGCCCACGGCGGAGAACGGCGAGACCGTGGTGGCCCTGGTGGAGAACGAGGCCACGGTGAAGCGGTTTTACCGGCGGGGGGACCACGTGGAGCTCCGCCCCGCCCACGAGGGCATGCCGCCGATCCTCGTGCGGAAAGGGGACCTGAAGATCGAGGGGAAGGTGGTGGGGGTGGTGAGGCAGTACCCATGACCCGTCACATCATCCATCTTCACATCCCGGCCTTTCCCATCGCCGTGGAGCGGGTGGCCCGGCCCGAGCTTCGGGACCGGCCCGTGGCCGTGGCGTGGGGCCGGACCGCCCGGGCCTCCCTGCTCTGCGTCTCCTCCGAGGCCCGGCGGGAGGGGGTGGCCCGGGGGATGCCCCTGGGCCGGGCCCGGGACGTCTGCCCGGGCCTCACCGTGCTCTCCCCGGACCCGGCGCGGACGGAAAGGGCCGGTCGCCTCCTGGCGGAGACGGCCGCCCGGTACACGCCCCTGTGGGAGCCCCCCCGGCCGGGGCACGTCTACCTGGACGTGACGGGCACCTCCCGGCTCTGGGGGCGGGCCAAGGACACGGCCGACCGGGTCCGCCGGGAGGTCCTGGAGCGGCTCCGGCTGGCCGGCACCGCGGGCGTTGCGGGCAACAAGATGGTCTCGAGCATCGCCTCCCGCATCCACCCCGTCCCGGGTATCCTCGACGTGGACCTCGGCCGGGAGGAGCGGTTCATGGCCCCCCTGGAGGTGGACGTCCTGCCCGGCATCGGGCCGGTCCGCCGGAGGCTCCTCCTGGAGGAGTTGGGGATCGTCCGGGTCCGGCAGGTGGCCGCCCTGGAGGCGGGGGACCTGCGGCTCCTCTTCGGCCGTCGGGGCGACCTCCTCCACCAGCGGGCCCTGGGCATCGATCCCACGCCGGTCTACCCCCCCCGGAAAAAACCCCTCGTGCAGGAGGAGCGCACCCTGGCCGAGGACGACAACGACGACCGCAGGCTCCTGGGGCTCCTGTACGAGATGGTGGAGCGGTGCGCCCGGAGGCTCCGGGAGCGGGACCTGGCCCCCGGGAAGGCGGGACTCCTGATCCGGTACGCGGACCGGCGGGAGGAGGTGCGCCGGACCGCGCTTTCCGGTGAGAGCAGCTGGGACCCGGACCTTTACGGCCCCCTGGAGGAGCTGTTCCTCCGGGCCTGCAGCCGCCGGGTCCGGGTGCGGTTCCTCCGGGTCTGGTTCACGGACCTGGTCCCTCCCCGCGGCCGCCAGCTCTCCCTCTTCGACGCGCCTCCTTCCGCCGGCGAGGAGCGGGCCGGGGTGACCCGGGCCCTGGACCGCATCCGGGCGCGGTACGGCGACGGGGCGGTCCGGTACGGCCGAGGCCTGGACGTTCGGGAAGAGAGGATTGACGGGGTCAAGGGAGAGCCTTCCGAGCCACGAGCCACGAACCACGGACCACGGAAGTCATGAACGGTTTCGTCCACCTCAACGTCCACTCCCACTACTCCCGGGGCTGGGGCATCCCGGACGTGGAGGACCTCTGCCGGGCGGCCCGGGAGCGGGGCATGGACACCCTGGCCCTCACCGACACGAACGGCCTCTACGGCCTGATCCCCTTCCTGGAGGCGGCCCGGGGGGCGGGCGTTCACCCGCTGGTGGGAAGCGAGCTCACGGCCGGGCGCCACCGGGCGGTCCTCTTGGTCCGGGACGGGGACGGCTACGCCAACCTCTGCCGCCTGATCTCGGCCCGCCACTGCGACCCGGAGTTCGACCTGCCCGCCTCCCTGCGGGAGCACCGGCGAGGCCTGATCGTGCTCTCGGACGACGCCGACCTGCTCAAGCGGCTCCGGAAGGACGGTGGCGAGGACCTGTTCGTGGAGATCTCCCCGGGCTGCGGCATGAGCCGCTCGATCGCCTTCTCCCGGCGGAGCGGCATCCCGGCCGCGGCCACGAACCGGGCCTGCCTCCTGGACCGGGAGCAGTTTCCGCTCCACCGCGTCCTCCGGGCCGTGGCCCTGAACGCGAAGCTCTCCCGCCTCGGCCCAGGGGACACGGCCCGGGAGCACCACACCCTGTGCACCCCCCGGGAGATGATCGACCGGTTCCCGCACGCACCCCAGGCGATCCGGAACACCCTCCGGATCGCCGCCCGCTGCCGGACCCGCCGGCCCCCGGGCCGGCTCGTGTTCCCCCGGTTCGAGCGGATGAGCGACGAGGAGGCCTTCGAGCGGCTCCGCCGCCTCACCCTGGAGGGATGCCGTCGCCGCTACGGCCGCATCACCCGGGCGGTCCGGGAGCGGGTGGCTCACGAGATGCGCATCATCCGGGAGAAGCGGTTCGCCCACTACTTCCTGGTGGTGGCGGACATCATCCGCAGGGCGCCCCGGTCCTGCGGCCGGGGCAGCGCCGCGGCCTCCATCGTGGCCTACGCCCTGGGCGTCACCCACGTGGACCCCATCCGGAACAACCTCTTCTTCGAGCGGTTCCTGAACCCGGGCCGGCAGGACCCGCCGGACATCGACGTGGACTTCGCCTGGGACGAGCGGGAGCAGGTCCTGGACTACGTGTTCGCCCGGTACGGCCACGGCCGGGCCGCCATGGTGGCGAACCACAACACCTACGGCGCCCGCTCGGCCGTCCGGGAGGTGGCCAAGGTGTTCGGCCTCTCCGACGAGGAGATCGGCGCGGTCACCGGCAAGATCGGCTTCGGCTGGCGCCTCCGGGAGGTCTGGGAGGAGCTGGGCTCCCACCCCAGGATGCGGGGGCTCCGGTTCGATCCGCCCTGGGACCGGATCCTGGCCACGGCGGTCCGGCTGGAGGACCATTTGAACCACCTCTCGGTCCACTGCGGCGGTGTGGTGATCGTGCCCGACGAGGTGCGCCGCTACTGCCCGGTGGAGATCTCCGCCGGCGGGGTCCAGGTGCTCCAGTGGGAGAAGGACGCCGTGGAGGAGGCGGGCCTGGTCAAGATCGACCTCCTGGGCAACCGCAGCCTGGCCGTGATCCGGGACGCCCTGGCCATGGTGGAGGAGAACACCGGCCGCCGCATCGACTACGCGGACTGGGACCCGGTGGACGACCCCGAGACCCTGGGGATCTTCTACCGGGGCGAGACCATGGGGGTGTTCTACTTCGAGAGCCCGGCCACCCGGCAGGTGCTCGTCAAGGTGGCGAGCGGCTTCACCCCGGAGGCGTACGCCCGCCGGGACCCCTTCCAGCTGAACGTAATCGTGACCTCCATCATCCGGCCCGCCTCGAACCGGAGCATCCTGGACTGGGTGACCCGCCTCCACGGCGCGCCCTGGGACGTGCCCCACCCGCGGCTCCGCCCCGTGCTCGAGGAGACCCTGGGGGTCATGGTGTTCCAGGAGCAGCTCAGCCGGGCGGCCATCCACCTGGCCGGGTTCGACCCGGCCGAGGCCGACACCCTCCGAAAGGTGGTGAGCAAGAAGCACCGGGAGAAGAAGCTCCGGGACTTTCACGCCCGGTTCCTTCGAGGGGCCGAGGCGAACGGGGTCTCCCGGGAGACGGCCGAGAAGACCTGGGAGATGATGATGGGGTTCGATGGGTACAGCTTCTGCAAGCCCCACTCGGCCAGCTACACCCTGGTGGCCTACAAGTCGGCCTGGCTCCGCGCCCACCACCCGGCCGAGTTCATGGCCGCGGTGGTCTCCAACGGCGGGGGCTACTACTCCGCCTTCGGCTACCTCTCCGAGGCGCGGCGGATGGGGCTCACGCTCCTTCCCCCGGACGTGAACCGGAGCCGGATCGCCTACACGGGCTGCGGCCGGTTCATCCGGGTGGGGCTCATGCAGCTGCGGGACCTGCGGCAGGAGGCCCGGGAGGCCCTGGTCCGGGAGCGGGACCGGAACGGGCCGTTCGCCTCGTTTTCGTCCTTCCTGGATCGCACCCGGCCGCACGTCCGGTTCCAGGACGTGCGGGTCCTGATCCGCGCGGGCTGCTTCGACCGGCTCGAGGGCGCGGACCGCCGGTCCGCCGTCCTCTGGGAGGCCCTGCGGTTCTTCAACCGGACCGAGGCCCCGGTCCAGGCCCGGCTCTTTCAGGCCCCCGGCGGGACCCGAAGCCGGGAGCGGCCCTCCCGGCCCCTTTCCCTCGAGGACCGGCTGCGGGACGAGGTGGAGACCCTGGGGTTTCCCCTGTCCGTTCACCCCCTGGAGCGGTACGGGAAGCTCCTTCGGGGGGTTCCCCGCTGCCGGGCCCGGGACCTCCCCTCCCGCGTGGGCCGTCGGGTCACCCTGGCGGGCTGGCCCGTGACCGGCAAGACGGTTCACTCCAGGCAGGGGGACCCCATGAAGTTCGTCTCCTTCGAGGACGAGACCGGGCTCTACGAGACCGTGTTCTTTCCCCGGGAGTACCGGCGGTTCTGCCACATGCTGGGAAAGGGGCGGGCGTACGTGCTTCGAGGGAAGGTGGAGGAGGAGCTCGGGGCGATCACCGTCACCGTGGGCTGGATCGGCTTTCTGGACCGGCAGGGTTCGGTCCGGACCGTCTCGGGGGGGCGATCCCGGCCGTACGACACCGCGTCCGCAGAGGTCGAGGAGGCCTGCTTGCGGCGCGCCGCGGAGCCGGCTGAGGTGTGGGTTGATTCACCGACCGAAGCGGCTCGAGAAACGGCCGCAATGGGGATTTTGTCGAATCAGAGGCCGTCCCGGTAACAGCGGACCGGGCGGTTGGTCGCAACGGCTGCAAAG
>CAYVVQ010000036.1:0-10192 GCA_964454455.1 uncultured Desulfobacterales bacterium
TTGGTGGGCGTGGGAGGGATCGAACCCCCGACCAATTGATTAAGAGTCAACTGCTCTACCAGCTGAGCTACACGCCCACGATCTTTACTTTTTTGCCGCTCGAGTGTGGCGCGCCCGGCAGGATTCGAACCTGCGGCCTACGGGTTCGAAGCCCGGCGCTCTATCCAGCTGAGCTACGGGCGCCCTCGATTTGAAAAATTTTTTTGTAACAGGTCTCGCCCGGGTTGTCAATGCCCTTTCGCCCGGAAAGCCGCCCGGCACCAAAAATTGTCTTGACAGAAACGGCGAATTCCCCTAGAAAAGGTGATTTCGAGTTCAAATACAGGGTTGCGCATATGAAGACATTCATGGCCAAGGAACAGGACGTCGAGAAGAAGTGGTACCTCGTGGACGCCCAGGACAAGGTGCTGGGAAGACTCGCTTCCCAGATCGCCCACCGCCTGCGGGGGAAGCACAAGCCGATCTTCACCCCGCATGCGGACACGGGTGATTTCATCGTCGTGGTCAACGCGGAAAAGGTGACTCTGACCGGGCAGAAGTGGGACCACAAGGCCTACTACCGGCACAGCGGGTACCAGGGAGGCCTGAAAAAGACCACCGTGAAGCAGATGTTGGAGAAGAAGCCGGAGGAAATCCTCCGCCTGGCCGTCCGCCGCATGCTGCCCAAGAACAGCCTGGGAAGGCGTCAGCTCAAGAAGCTCAAGGTCTACGCCGGGACCGAGCATCCCCATAAGGCACAGCAACCGGAAACACTGGAGATCTAAATGGCTGAACAAGTTTACCACGCCGTCGGCAAACGAAAGACCGCCGTGGCACGTGTCTGGTTGAAACCCGGCCAGGGGCTCGTCACGGTGAACAAGAAACCCGTGGACGAGTACTTCACCCGCGAAGCGGACCGGCTGCTCATCAAGCAGCCCCTCGAGCTCACGGACATGGTGGGCAAGTACGACATCCAGGCGACGGTGCGGGGCAGCGGCCACACCGGCCAGGCCGGGGCCATTCGGCACGGCATCAGCCGGGCGCTCGTGGACGTGAACGGCGACCTGAGGGCCCTCCTGAAAAAGGCGTCGCTCCTCACGCGCGATCCCAGGATGAAGGAGCGTAAGAAGTACGGGCAGCCCGGAGCGCGGGCCCGTTACCAGTACTCGAAGCGCTGATTTATCCGGCGGGCCGGGTCCCGCCGCTTCGATCGAATCGCGACCCGACAGGGGAGCCGGCCTGGTGCCGGGCTCCCCTTTCTTGTTTGCACCTGTGTGGACCATGGCCGACTCCCGAAAGATCAAGCTCACCCTCGCCTACGACGGCACCCGGTACCACGGGTGGCAGCTCCAGAGAAACGGCCTCACCATCCAGGAGGTTCTCGAGGACAAGCTCCGCGTCATGACCCGGGAGCCGGTGCGGGTGTTCGGTTCGGGCCGGACCGATGCCGGGGTCCACGCCCTGGGCCAGGTGTGTCACTTCGAGACCCGCTCACGCCTCGAGCCCGAGGAGCTGCAAAGAGGCCTCAACAGCCTGCTGCCCGACGACGTCCACGTGGTGCGGGCCGAGGCGGTGCATCCCGGGTTCCACGCCCGCTACGACGCCCGGAGCAAGGTGTACGAGTACCGGATCCTGAACCGGCCGGAGCCGGACGTCTTTCTCCATCGTTACACCTGGCACATCTCCCGCCCCCTGCGTCGGGAAGCCATGAGTCAGGGTCTGGCCTGCCTCCGGGGCGAGCACGACTTCTCCTCCTTCCGGTCTGCGGGCAGCGGCAACCGGAACCCCGTCCGGCGCATGCTGCACGCCGAGCTTCGTGAAACCGAGAGCGGTCTCATCCACGTGGTGTTCGAGGCGAACGGGTTTCTTCGTCACATGGTGCGGAACCTGACGGGTACCGTGGTGGACGTGGGCACGGGAAAGATCTCGCCGGCGGAGTTCGAGGGGATCCTGGAGTCCGGAGACCGGCGGCGGGCCGGTGTCAAGGCCCCGGCCCGGGGCCTGTTCCTGATGGAGGTTCGCTATGGTTGCGGGGAGACGAAGGGGACCGCCAACGACGTCTAGTCCTTCCCCTCTTCAGGGGCGGCCTGGTCCTCCAGGTCGACGTGCACCAGGGCGTCCCGCACGGTCTCGTAAACCTTGGTGAAGGCCTCGTCGAACGAGTTGATGGAGAGCCTCCCCACCTCGATGAACTTGATCACGATCTCCTTGGTGACCTTCAGGGCCAGCTCGTCTTCCTTTTTGACCATGGCAATCCCCTCAAAAAAACCCCCGCTGAGAAAGAAGGCGCGTGAACGGTTCAGCGGGGGTTTTCCCTTGTGGTAAGAAGAACCCGGACAGGCCCTCCCCACACAATTTCGCTCACGCTACCAGATCCGCTGGAAAAGTTCAAACCACTCATGTGATGATGCGGATGAGCGGGTTTTTGCGAATCCGTCAAACATCACGACCAGACCCCGGGGACGGCGGCGCCGCAGGCGGGGCAGGCCCCGTTCCGGATGAGGTTCCTTCCCACGGAAAATCCCCAGCGCTCGACCAGAGGCTCCCCGCAGGCGTGACACGCGGTGTTCTCTCCTTCGTCCCCAGGCAGGTTTCCGGTGTAGACGTACTGGAGACCCGCCTCCCGGCCGATGTCCCGGGCCCGGTGGATGGCGGAGGCCGGGGTGGAAGGGACGTTCATGAGCCGGTAGGTGGGGTGAAAGCGGCTGATGTGCCACGGGATGCCCGGATCCAGGCCGGCGATGAACCCGGCCAGGTCCCTGAGCTCGACCGGATCGTCGTTCAGCCCCGGGATCAGCAGTGTGGTGATCTCGAGCCAGACCCCCTGGGCCTTCATGGTCTCGAGGGTCCGCAGGACCGGATCCAGCCGGGCCCCGCACTGCTCCTTGTAAAACCGGTCCGTGAAGGCCTTGAGGTCCACGTTGGCGGCGTGGAGGTCCGGGTGGATCTCCTCGAGGCATTCCCTGCTCATATAGCCGTTCGTGACGAAGACGTTCCGGATCCCCCGGGCCGCGGCGAGCCGGGCCGTGTCCAGGGCCAGCTCGAAGTAGATGGTGGGCTCGGTGTAGGTGTAGGCGATGGACGCGGAACGACTCTCGGCCGCTTCCGCCGCCAGGTCCTCCGGACCCTTCTCCTCTCCCTGGACGCGGTCGTGATCCACGGGCATCTGGCTGATGTCCGCGTTCTGGCAGAAGAGGCACCGGAGGTTGCAGCCCACCGTGGCCACCGAGTAGGAGCGGCTGCCGGGCAGGAAGTGAAACAGAGGCTTCTTCTCGATAGGGTCCACGTGGCGGGCGATCACCTTGCCGTACACCAGGCTGAACAGGATCCCGCCGCGGTTCTCGCGGACGCGGCAGATCCCCTTCCCGCCCTCTTTGATCCGGCACCGGTGACTGCAGAGATGGCAGTGGACCCCCTGCTCCTCCGCTTTCTCATACAGATAGGCTTCTTTCATCGCACCTGGCTCCGTGAACGGGCCGGGGTCGCTCCATGGCGGCCCCGTCGGAGAGGGTCCGGGCCCGGGCGCGGACCGGCACCCGGAGGGCGAGGTTGTTCGTCCTGTACCGGTAGAGGATGGTGGCGGAGAGTCCCAGGTGGGGGCCGATGGGGAGCGAGGGCTCCACCGGTCGGCCGGTGAGCTTCACGTACCACCGGCTCAACGCGGGGGGCAGGGCCGCTCCCGAGCGCCACCCCGTCGGCACCGGCCCCAGGGTCTCGCGGACGAGGTTCCTGAGGCCCCACAGGCTGTAGCAGCGGGCGCGGTCCATAGGCGTCGAGCCCAGGGAGGGGGGCTTCAGCTTCCGGAAGAAGACACGCCACGAAAGGCTGTTCAGCACGCACACGAAGACGGCCCGCCGGGTCACCCTCCCCGCCTCGCGGAGGGCCGCCGCCGGGTCCTCCACGAACTCCAGGGTGTGGATCATGACGGAGAGATCGAAGGCGTTGTCCTCGAAGGGCAGGTCCTCGGCCGGACCGGTCTTGAGGGTGCAATGCCGTCCCAGCCGCTCCCGGGCCCGGTTGATCATGTGAGGCGAGGCGTCCACCCCCGAGATGTCCAGCCCCAGACCCTTCAGGAACATCAGGTGGGTCCCCTCCCCGCAGCCGATGTCCAGCACCCGCTCCCTCGGGTGGGGGCGGAGGAGCCCGGGCAGGCAGGACCCCAGCCACTGCTCCATGGCACGCCCCTGGGGGCCTTGGGACCAGGCCGCGTACCGCCGGGCAGCCTCCCTGTCGAACACGTAACCCATGTGCGTCCTCAATGGCGTCTTGGTCACACGAACGTTCCGTTCAGGGTAGAGAATGGCCGATGGAATGTCAACGAGTCCCCCGGAAAACAGGTCCTTCGAGCCTGAGCCGCGCCATCCCCACACTCGACACGGCTCTTCGGCCATGCTACAGAAGAAGGGACCCGGAACGGCACCGAGGAGGATTTCCATGAAGATCAGCACGGTTCAAGAGATGCGCAACCTGGACAGGACGGCCATCGAGTCTCACGGCATTCCCGAGGAGATCCTGATGGAGAACGCCGGGGAGGCGGCGTACTTCGTGCTTCTCACCCGGTTCGGCCTGCCCGGCCGTTCTTCCCTGGTCTTCTGCGGCGGCGGAAACAACGGGGGGGACGGGTTCGTGGTGGCGCGCAAGATCCTCTCGAGCGGGGGCCGGGTGAAGACCTTCGTCCTCGGGGACCCGGAAAAGTATCGAGGGGCCGCCAGGGCCAACCTCGACATCCTCCGGCGGACCGGAGCCGAGGTGGCGCCTCTGGGATCGGCCGCAGAGGCGGAGAAAGACCTGATCCACTGTGACACCGTGATCGACGCCATCTTCGGAACCGGTCTGGACCGGGAGGTGGAAGGCCGATACGCGGACGTCATCGGGTCGATCAACCGGTGCGGACGCCCGGTGCTCAGCCTGGACATCCCCAGCGGGATCCACGGCGACACGGGACGAATCATGGGAACCGCTGTGCGGGCCGACGCCACGGTCACCTTCGGCCTGCCCAAGCTGGGGAATCTGCTCTACCCCGGGTACGACCACGGGGGTGAGCTCTTCGTGACGCACATCTCCTTTCCGCCGGAGATGATCGAATCCGCGAACCTCAAGGTGGAGATCAACCACACGGCCCCGCTGCCTCCGAGGAACCCCAAGGGACACAAGGGGACCTTCGGGGACGTGCTCTTCGTGGCCGGAGCCGCGGCCTACTACGGTGCGCCCTGCTTCAGCGCACTCTCCTTTCTTCGTGCAGGCGGCGGGTACGCGCGCCTGGCCGCGCCGGCCCACATGGTTCCCCACCTGGCCTCCGGCGGAAGCGAGGTCGTGCTCGTCCCGCAGGAGGAGACCGCCGAGGGCAGCATCTCCATGGAGAATCTGGAGGCCCTGCTGGACCTGGGCTCCCGGTCCGACATGGTGGTCCTGGGACCGGGTCTCTCCCTGGTGGAGGAGACCCAGGAGCTCGCGCGAACCCTGGCCTCGCGGTTGGAGCGCCCCCTCCTGCTGGACGGGGACGGGCTCACCGCGCTCTGCCGGGATCTGGACGTCCTCCGGAGACGCAGCGCGCCGACCGTGCTCACGCCGCATCCCGGAGAGATGTCCCGGATCACCGGAAAGACCGTACCCGAGCTGGAGTCCGATCCGGTCCGGATCCTTCAGAACACCTGCGCCGACCTGGGAGCGGTCATCGTCCTCAAGGGGGCCCACAGCCTCGTGGGCTTCCCGGACGCAAGGGTCTTCCTCAACACGAGCGGAAACAGCGGCATGGCCACAGCGGGGACGGGTGACGTGCTGACCGGGACGGTCGCAGCCATGCACGGGCTGGGGCTGGACATCCCCGAGGCCGTCCGGAAAGGGGTGTTTCTGCACGGGCTGGCCGGCGACCTTGCAGCCGAAGATCTGGGTCCGGACGGGATCACGGCCCGCGACGTCCTGGACGCCCTCCCCCTCGCCCTCAAGGCCGACCGGGAGGGGCTGGACGAGGACCAGGCGGGGCGTTACCGGGGCGCACGCCTCGTCTGAAGGACCCCATGATCATCGACGCGCACACGCACGCCTACAGGAAAACCGACCGCGCCCTCGTCCAGGACCGTTCCGAGGGCCTGGACGCCGGCCTGCCGGACAGCCATCCGGCCAAATGGATCCTTCACCACGAGGCGTCGGTGGAGGCGCTGCTCCGCGCCGAGCAGGAGGCGGGGATCGACCGTTTCGTCCTCCTCCCGGTGACGGGTCGGCCCGACCGCGTGGCCGAGCTGAACCAGTGGGTCGCGGACCAGGCGCGGCGTCACCGTCAAATCATTCCCTTCGGCAGCCTGATCGCCCGCTCCGACGCCCTGGAGGCGGACCTGGCTCTCCTCATGGACCTCGGGCTCCAGGGGGTGAAGATCCACCCGCTTCTCCAGCGGCTGGACATCCTGTCCCCGGAGGCCCATCGCATGTGGCGCCTCCTGGAGGAGGCCGGGCTCCCGGTCGTGCTGGACAGCATGAGCGTGGAAGGCATGGTCCGCTACAAGCCCCACCTGCATGCGTTCGCCGGGGCGGCGCAGGGCTACGAGACAGGCCCGGACCGCATCGCGGCCGTGGCCAGGGAGCACCCCCGCCTCCCGGTGATCGCGGCCCACATGGGCTCCCTCTTCGGCTGGGCCCGCCTGGAGCCGCTTCTGGAATGTCCCAATGTCTACTTCGACCTCTCCTTTGTCAGCGGGATCCTGCCGGACGAGGCCGTCACACGGGCGATCCGGCGGAAAGGACCCGACCGCATCCTGTTCGGCACGGACGCCCCCTGGCGCACCCCGGCCGAGGAACTTCGCTGGTTCGAGCAGCTGCCTCTCGACGGGGCCGAACGGGCGGACATCTCGAGCCGCAACCTGGAGGCCCTTCTGTCGCCGGTCCCGATCGCACAGGCCGGCCGAGAACGATCTCGTCAGAGGCTGCTCTCGAGCTCCCCGAAGGCGTCCTCGAGCTCGTAGAGCGCCCGGTCCAGCTCGTTCAGTCGCCTGGAGAGCAGCAACTCCCTCGCGGTCTCCTTGAGGGAGGTCAACCCGGCGACGCGGGGCCCGATCCGCGCCTTCAACTCCTTGGGGACGCCCGGGGCGTGCATCATGTCCGCCAGGGTGTCCACGAGGTCGTAGAGGGAAACGTCGCGCTCCAGGGGCTCGGTGTAGCCGTACTCACGGAGGAGCAAGGCCGTCCGGGGAAACGCCTTGTCGAACGGCTTCTCGTAAAACGGGATCAGTCGTATGTCGATCTGCATGTGTCGGCTCATGACGTACTCCTCGAGCACGGGCGGCCGGCCGCCGCCCGTTCCGGGCCCGTCGACTCGGGTCCCACCACGGACCCGATCGAACCGGGGGTTGGCAGGTCGTTCCAGGGGAATTATAGTAGGAATGACCCGAAACGGAAACCGTGCCGTCAGGGCCGTCGCGAGGGCCGGTGCCGGGACCGAGTTCAGGAGAGGAGCGTGATGAAAGACGATCTGGGTGTTTACTACCATCCCTTCCCACAGAACCCCAAGGTCCGGATGTATGTCCGCGACGAGGAAGGCACCATCTGGTTCAGGCTCTGGAGTGGAGACGACATCGCGCTCTGGGACGACCACGGTTGGGTCCCGTGGGAGGCCGTCCAGCAGGCCATGGCCCTGCGCAAGCCCACCCATTTCGATCCGGAACGGGCCTACGATCTGCACGTGGCCCGAGCCGTCCTCGAGCAGGACAACCGCGGATGAAACCGGCCGTCCGGACCATCCGCCAGCAGATGGTCGATCTCCTGAGCGAGGAGGAGATGACCGACCGGGATCTGTCGCAGGCCCTCGGCATCCCGGAAAAGGACGTTTACGTGCACCTGTCCCACATCGCCCGCACCCTTGCGGCCAAGGGAAAGAAGATCCGGGTCACCCCGGTGCAGTGCATGACCTGCGGGTACGTGTTCCGGGATCGGAAACGCTGGAGCCGGCCCGGTCGCTGTCCTCGATGCAAGGACTCGCACATCCAGCGCCCGGCCTACGCCGTCGTGGATGCCTGAACCGGCGCGCCGGTCGCACCGGGACCAGGACGGCGCCGCAAAAAGCCTCGAACCCGGAGACCTGCCCTGATCCCAGCCAGGAAAGGTCTGCCCAGCAAAGGAGCTGCCCATGATCCTCAAAATGCTTCAGACCGGACCGCTCATGGTCAACTGCTACATCGTCGGAGACGAGGAGACGCGCGAAGCCGGGGTCTTTGATCCGGGCGGCAACGCCGGCGAGATCCTCGACACCCTCGCAGCCGAGAACCTGACCCTGGCCTGCATCGTGAACACCCACGCGCACTGGGATCACGTGGGGGGAAACCGCGAGCTGCAGGAAGCCACGGGGGCGCCGATTCTGGTCCACGCCGAGGAGGCGCCTTCGCTTGGGGCCGTGAGCAGCAGGGCCCGGGTGTACGGCTCCCAGGCCACCGACTCCGAGGCCTCCAGGTTTCTCCAGGAGGGCGACACCCTGGAGATCGGTGCCATCGCCATCGACGTCCTGGACCTCCGGGGCCACTCCCCCGGCGGCCTCGGGTTCGTGCTCCAGGGGGAGATCGAGGTCGACGGCGATCGCCGCCGGGTCACCGCGGTCATCTGCGGGGACGCCCTCTTCGCGGGGAGCATCGGGAGGACGGACTTTCCGGGCGGGGACATGGAGCTCCTGCTGGACAACATCCGCAAGAAGATCTTCACGCTCTCCGACGACGCCCTGGTCCTGCCGGGGCACGGACCGGTCTCCACGGTGGGCCGGGAGAAGCAGACCAACCCCTTTCTCCAGTGACCTTTGACGGATTCGCAAAAACCCGCTCACCCGCCGCTGGAAACGTCACAACCTGTTGATATTTCCAGGGCGGACCTCAAGGTTCAGGGCTTTTTGCGACGCCAATACCTTTCTTTCAGGATGCCGGCGGGGTGTCGCCCAGGAGCGCGTCCCAGCGCATGGTCCGGAAGGTGCTGTGGAGGGAGTGGTCGTCCTCCACCTCGTGGAAGCGAAGGTTCGAGAAGGTGTACCGGGCCGTACGCCGAACGTCGTCGATGGGAATCACCTCGTCGTTGCGGCCGTGGTAGATCCAGACCGGGAGGCGAAGGGTGCGGCCCCGACCGGGTGTGAAGGCCACGAGGTTGATGGCGGGAGCGAGGAGGATCAGGCGCTCCACGCGGGGCTCGTTCTCCATGGCGAAGAGGGCCGCCATGAGACCCCCGAAGCTCGATCCCACGATCCGGAGGTTCTCTTTTCCCTCGAGGAGCCCGTGGAGCCGCCTCATGCGCTCTTCGAGGGGGCCGGAGAAGTTGGGAATGAGCATGTCCGGGTAGCGCTCCCGGAAGAACACGGACTTGGTTCCCCGGTTGCTGCTCTCCAGCCCGTGTATGAACATGCGAATGGCCATGGGCTCACGTGTCACGCCCGGGCCGGAGGGGGATCAATAGATCTCCACGATCTCGTAGGCCTGAAGCCCCCCCGGGGCCTGGACCCGAATCTCCTCGCCCACCTCCCGTCCGATCAGGGCCTTGCCCAGGGGAGAGGAAACCGAGATCTTGCCCTGGTCCGGATCGGATTCGAAGGGCCCCAGGAGCTGGTACTCGCTCTCCTCGTCCCTGTCCACGTTGTACAGCAGGACGGTCTTTCCGAAAAAGACCCGATCCGCAGGGCCTGACTCCACCTCGATCACCTCGGCGCGCCCGATGGAATCCTTCAGGTCCTTGATCCGCGCATCGATGTATGCCTGACGCTCCTTGGCCGCGTGGTACTCGGCGTTCTCGCTGATGTCCCCGTGGGATCGCGCCTCCTCGATGGCCCGGATGTTCTCCAGGCGGTCCACGCTTTCAAGCTGACGCAGATCCGCCTTGAGCTTCTGCAGTCCTTCCCTCGTGATCGGTATCCTTTCCATGCCTTTCGATCTCCGTTCCCAAGGTTCGCCGCAGCAGGGAGCTTCGTCCCGAGGGGGGGCTTGTGGACGGATGCGGCGACGCAACGGACCGACCCGGACGAGCCTTCCGGCTCCGCCAGCGCCGACCCGAGGATTAAAAAGGGTATTCGAACAAATGTCAATCCATTTGCAGGAGAAGCCCCGGGCGATTTTCCTCTTGCGAACGGAGCAGGAGGGTGGGCACAATTGGGTTGTTGGGCCGTCGGCCCGGAACGGCCGGCCGACCGGCGCAGCGAAGAAACCGGTTCATGCAGTCCCGCGCCCGGGGGGCCCGGTGAGACCTCGCCGGTTCGGTC
>CAYVVQ010000036.1:10292-30750 GCA_964454455.1 uncultured Desulfobacterales bacterium
CCGGTTCATGCAGTCCCGCGCCCGGGGGGCCCGGTGAGACCTCGCCGGTTCGGTCCAGAGCCCGAACAGGAAAGCGATCTGCCTTGACAGTGGAATCATCGGATACGACGACAGCCTTTGACTGGATCGAGACCCGGGAGGGTCTCCGGGGCGCCCTCGACCGGCTCGCGAAGGAGCCCGCCCTGGGCGTGGACCTCGAGGCGGACTCGCTGTTTCATTTCCAGGAGAAGGTCTGCCTGCTCCAGCTGGCCGCCTCCGACCGCGTCTTCCTCGTCGACCCGCTCGCCGTGGACGACCTCTCGCCTCTGGCCCCCCTCTTCGCGAACCCGGAAGTGACCAAGGTCCTCCACGGCTCCGACTACGACCTCCGTTCCCTGGACCGCGACTTCGGCATCCGCATCCGCGGCCTCTTCGATACCCAGATCGCCGCGAGGTTCCTGGGTCTGGACGAGACCGGGCTCGCGAACCTCCTGGAGACCCGCTTCGGCGTCCGCGCCGAAAAGAAGTTCCAGAAGAAGGATTGGTCCGTCAGGCCCCTGCCGGACGAGATGCTCCGGTACGGCGCCCAGGACGCGCTCTACCTGGTCCCCCTCCACCATATGCTTCGCGAGGAGCTCCGAGATCTGGGTCGGCTTTCCTGGGTGGAGGAGGAGTGCGCCATCCAGAGTCGCGTCCGATATGCACCGCCCGACGAGAGGCCGCTCTTTCTCCGTCTTCGGGGAGCGGGCAGTCTCGACGCGCGCGGGCTGTCCGTCGCGGAGGAGCTGCTTCGTTTTCGTCTGAACACGGCGCGCAAGAAGGACCGCCCGCCCTTCAAGATCCTGGGGAATCAGGCCATCCTCGAGCTGGCTCGCAAGCGACCCACGACCGCACAGGAGATGGCCTCGGTCCCCGGCGTGAGCAAGGGGCAGGTCCGGGTGCTCGGCTCGGGTCTGCTGAGGTGCATCCAGGAGGCCATGGAGCTCCCGGAAGGGTCCCTCCCGACCTACCCTCGACATTCCTTTCGCCGCCAGGCGCCGGACGTGATCAAACGGGTCCGGGTTCTCAAGGAGTGGCGGAACGAGCGCGCCGCCGAGCTCGGCCTTGACCCGGCTGTTCTCTTGACCAACGCCCAGATCCAGGCGCTTTCCCTGGCGCGGCCGACACGTCCCGAGGAGATGGCCCCCATCGATGGCATCCGTCGATGGCAGCGGGCGTCGTTCGGACAGGAAATCTGCGGGCTTATGGCTCGGGGGAGATAGCGGGGAAATCACGACCGACCGTACGGCCGACGGCATCCTCGACCTTGGGAAGAGCCTTCTCCATGGACCACCGGACCACCGCGGAGGCCCAGGTGAGGCCGGCGCCGAAGCTGACCAGGAGCACGTGGTCTCCGGGCGCGAGGAGCCCCTTCCGCCGGGCCTCGTCCAGGGCGATGGGAATGGACGCGGACGAGGTGTTCCCGAAGCGGTCCACATTGGTGTAGACCTGCTCCATGGGGATGCCGAGGTTTCGGACCATTCCTTGAATGATGCGAAGGTTCGCCTGGTGGGGAACCAGGAGCTTGATGTCCTTAGAGGTCATGCCGTTGTGCTCGAGCGCTTCCACGGCGATGTCGGTCAGGCACCCGATCGCCCTCTTGAACAGGCGATTGCCCTCCATGTGGAGCTTGAACGGTTTGGCGTCGAGGTGATCCAGGGAGTCCGGGATGTGGTTCTCGCCGTAGTAGGCGTAAAGCAGATCCCAGAACTGCCCGTCCGAACGGATGTGCGTGGACAGGACGCCCCCTTCGTCGGAGCCGCCCGAGACCACCACGGCCCCGGCCCCGTCCCCCAGGAGCACGCAGGTTCCCCGATCCTCCCAGTTCAGCACCGATGAGAGTCGTTCCACGCCGATCACGAGCGCCTTCCGAGCGGCGCCGCAGCGAACCGCGTTGTGCACCGTGTTCAGGGCATACAGAAATCCCGAGCACCCTGCGGAGATGTCGAAGGCGGCGGACCTGTCCGCCCCCAGGGCGGTCTGCACCATGCAGCCGGTCGCGGGAAACTGCCGGTCCGGCGTGACCGTGCCCACCACGATCATGTCGAGCTCACCCGGCTCCACCCGGGCCGCCCCCAGGGCCTCCCGGGCGGCCTCAGTGGCCATCTCCGACGTGTTTTCCGGCCGCTCCAGCGATGAGATGCGCCGTTCCCTGATGCCGGTCCGGCGGACGATCCAGTCGTCCGACGTGTCTACAATCCGCTCCAGGTCCCGGTTCGTGAGCACCCGCTCGGGGGCGGAGGATCCGGTTCCGATGATATGACTGCAGGTACTCATGGGTTCCTCGTGTTCGCGTTTTTCAACCCATCCCCGTTCGCCCGCTTTGATCCGCAGCCGCTGAGGAACCGTTCGAACCCTCACCGGCGCCTGTGCCTGCCCTGAGCTGGTGTGGAAGGGGCCATGGAGTGAACCGGGTGGCGTCGGCCTTCCCCGTGAGACGTCAGGCGGGATAGGTATGGGAGTATTTGACGAAGGCGACAGAATATAGATACACTACTCCACCTGTCAACTGCCAAAATGAATGCGGTCCGGGGTGCCGGCGCACCCGGAATCCCGGCGGGCATCGGCCTCGTGAACAGAAGGGGGATTCTCATGCAGGTGCGGAACTGGATGTCCACGAACCTCTTGGCCGTAGACGAGGACACACCCATCGTGCGCGTGTCCAAGATCCTGGAGGATCACCAGATCCGCCACCTGCCGGTCATGCGGGAAGGGACGCTGGTGGGCCTGATTCGGGCCCGTGACGTGAGGGACGCCCTTCCGTCGCGATCCACCGGGCTGAGCGCCCAGGAGCTCTACTACCTTCTCTCCGAGGTCAAGGCCCGCGACGTCATGCAGCCGGAACCCGTCACCATCCGGCCCGATCAGACCATGGAGCTGGCGGCCGCCGTCATGCTGAAACACCGGATCACCGCCATGCCGGTGGTCACCGCCGACGGAGAGCTGGTGGGAATCATCAGCCAGGGGGACGTCTTCAAGGTCCTGATCGCCATTACGGGGATCTACCAGGGAGGCGTGCAGTTTGCCTTCAATCTCGAGGACAGCCCCGGTTCCATCAAGCAGGTGGCCGACGTGATCCGGGAGGAGCAGGGCCACATCGTGAGCATCCTCAGCATGACGGACACGGCGGACCCCGGGTTTCGACACGTCTTCATCCGCATCAAGGCCCTGGGTGAAGCCGCCCGGAAACGTCTGATCGAGCGTCTCGGGCATCACTTCAGGCTTCTGTACGTGAACGAGGATCCGCTCGACGAGATCAGTCTTTGATGGGCACGACTCCATCAGTCGTTCTCTTCGGTCGCCGCTCCCTCGTCGTGATGAACGACGACGGGTTGAAAGGCCGTTTCCTTCGCGATGCGCCTTCCGGCCTCCTCCGCCTCCGCTGCCGTCGGATAGGGACCCAGGAGGACCCGATGAAAAACGCGGCCGTCCAGCGAGACCGGCTCGATCCGGCCTGTCGCACTCTCCCCTTCGAGCCGGCGCGCCGTGAGCTCCGCCTTGACAGGGTCGAGAAACGAGGCCACCTGGAGCTCGAACCAGGAGGGAAGGGGGCGGGAACCGGGCGGTTCCGGAACGGCCTCGGCGAGCTCCCTGCTCACCCGGTCCACGAGGCCCACGGTGCGCTCGCGGGTCATGTGGAGGCTGGATCTCAGGGTGGCCGGGATGACCTCGAGCAGGCTGAACGGAAGCCCGCCGTCGTGGGAGCGCTTCCTCAGGGTCTTCCGCCAGACGCCCTTCCCCGTCCGGCAGGAGACCAACTCCAACCCCACCGTGAGAGCGATCTGGGAGTAGATCCCCAGAAAGGTGCGGTCGAAGCTCAAAACCCGGCCGTAGATGACGAAATCCGCTCGGAAGAGCCTGCCCAGCTCGGTCGGGGAGAGACGTTTCCACCCCTCCGGATCCTCTTCGTTCCGCCGCTGGAGGAGTCGGTCCACGCGGCTCGGCTCGATGTCGCGGTAGTTCCTGGGGCTGAAGTGGCTGTAAAATGCCGTTCTGACCAGGGGTCCGATCTCGGGCTCGTCCGGAGGGGTCTCGAAGGGGAGGACGACGGCGATCTTGACACCCGGCTCGGCCGGAAGGCCGTTGAGATCCGCTTCTCGGGCCGGGTCTTCCGAAGGGGCGCCGGCGCAGGAGAGCAGGAGAAGGAGGAGCGCAGCCGGAACCGATCGCACGTATCGCCGAACGCCTCTGTCCTTCGTCTGCCTCATATCGCCTCGACAGGATGGTGCAACACGCCCTTCATCGGGGGATCCGGGCGAACGGAGGGGCCGGGAAAGCCTTCGGGCCGTGAACGATCCGGCCGGGAAGCCGCGCGGGACGTGATGCTGCGAAGTATAGGAAAAAGGGCCTGGACTGTCAAAAGCAAAGCGACGGAGGCCCGTTCCGGCGTTTGTGGCCGCCTGACAGGCCCCTGAAGAACGACATCGGGGCCCGGCGTCCTCGAGATGACGGTTTTCTCCGCCGCGCGTTCGGGGTATAATGCTCTACCGTGGACATACCCCCGATGGGCCGGGAGCCGTACCCTGGTCATGGCCGTTTGGTCCGAGTCACCCGCCAACCTCAAGCCGGATGGAGAACCCCATGGCCAGTCACATTCGAACCGCGATGATTTTCCTTTGTTGGGTCTTTCTCGCCGCCGCCCCGGTTGGAGCCGAGTGCGTGAAAGGGGACTGCGAGAACGGCACGGGCACCCTCAACCTTCCCGGCGGCACCACCTATGAGGGTGAGTTCAAGGACGGGCTGTACCACGGTCAGGGCACCCTGACCTACCCGAACGGAACCCGCTACGAGGGGGCGTTCGAGGAGGGGGCCTATCACGGCCGGGGCGTGTACACCTTTGCAGACGGCGGACGGTACGAGGGCGAGTTCAGGAACGATCGCATCGAGGGGAAAGGCACCCGGGTCTTTCCGGGCGGCAGCAGGTACGAGGGAGAGTTCGCCGGCGGGGCCTTTCAGGGGCAGGGCAAGTTCACCAGCCCGGACGGCCGAACCTACGAGGGGGCGTTCGAGGACAACCGGATCCAGGGGGAAGGCGTGATGACCTTCCCCGACGGCAAGAAGTACGAGGCCCGCTTCGAGAACGGCGTGCCCGTGGGAGAGGGCGTTCTCATCCGGCCCAAGGGAAGCCGGATCAAGGGGAGGTTCCGGGACGGCAAGTTTTACGGGAGAAACTGAGACGGAGGGCCGCCGCCGAGCGGACTGAGACGGACCTCGGCCCCAGCCGAGGATCGGGCCGGGCGCTCAGCGGTTGAAGACCCGGCAGATCGCCTCCAGGACCCCGCCGGCCACCGCCAGCCCCTTGTCCGAGACCGTTTCCAGGCAGGAACGGTCCCCCCTGGGGTCCACGTCTCCCACCTTCATGCCCCGGGCCACCGGACTGCCGGGCCGGATGAGGCCCCGCACGATCCCGTCGATCTCCGTGCGCAGGGAATTGCCGCCCACCGTCGCCACCTCCTGCCCGGCGGAGACCATGTCCCCCAGCTCGACCCCCGCCTCGAACCGTCCGTCTGCGGGCGCCCGGAGAACCCTCTCGGAGGCGTATCCGGCGATGACGCCGGGAACGCCCGTGTCGGGGGCGGCCTCCCCGCGGGTCAGCACCCTCCCCAAATGGTGGCCTCGATTGGACTCCACCACCATGTGAACGTCCCGGCCCGCGCAGAACCCCGGTCCCACGCCCACGACGAGGGCGGCCATGTCCATCCGGGTCCCGAGGTTTCTCTTGGCCAGGGTGGCGTCCACGAGGACGTCGGGGGCGAGGGCGGGAAGCCCGGCCAGGTCCGGATCAACGAGGACAGGCACGGTCCCCCGCTCCATCGCGGCCCGTGCCTCCTCCGGACCCTGGATCCGGATCGCCTGCACGCCCTCCACCTCGGCGGAGCCGTCCCACACCGCCTCGCAGAAGGAGACCCGTCTCCGGACCGCCAGCGGGCGAGCCACCTCGGTCATGACCACCCCGAACCCGGCCATGCGCAGCCGCCACCCCACGGCCGACGCCAGGTCGCCTGCACCCCGGATCACCACACGTCGTTCGTTCAGCTTCATGAGCGCGATCTCCCTCCCGATGGGTTCCGATTCCTCGGGGCGTCCTTTGCGCGCCCCGAACAGGATTGCTAGCACAACCCCGCATCCTTGACAACAGCGGCGAGCCGCGGAAAAGGCCATTGACTCCCATCCGCGGATGGGCCAGAATTCGGCGAAAGGGTACATCATGGCCGCATCGATACCGATCATGCATGGGACGATTCTTGCGCCGGCACGAGGCCTCTGCCTCTTGCTTGTCCTGCTGGCCCTGTCCGCGGGTCCGGATCGGGCCTGGGCGGAGAGCGCCTACGGCATCCAGGTGGGCTCGTACCAGGATCTCGACAACGCGGTCGACCGGGTCAACTATCTGAAACGGCTCGGCTACGGCGCTTTCTACCAGTACGAGACCGTCAAGGGCAAAGGCAAGTGGTACCGGGTCTACATGGCCCGGTTCTCCACGCTGAACAAGGCCCGGGAGGAGGCCCGGGTGCTTCGCGATCTCGGGCTGATCGACGAGCACGACATCCGCCGGCTGCACGACGGGGCCTCCTCGCCGGCCGGCCGCCCGGCCGCGAAAAAGGCCCGCCCCGCCGAGACTCCGGCCGAGGCCCCCTCCCCTGCGCCGTCCCGGTCCGAAAAGGACGTGGTGTACCTTCTTCACGTGAGCTCGTTCAAGGAGAAGGGGCACGCGGTGAAGGAGGCCCGAAAGCTCGAGAAGGCGGGGCTAAAAGCGTTCTACGTGGAGGAAGACCTGGCGAGCGGCCACTGGTTCCGGGT
The DNA here is from genome assembly GCA_964454455.1 of uncultured Desulfobacterales bacterium. Lineage (GTDB taxonomy): Bacteria > Desulfobacterota > DSM-4660 > Desulfatiglandales > HGW-15 > JAIPEI01. The sequence goes on from CAYVVQ010000036.1 coordinate 17,109, forward strand.
CTACATCGGGAAATACGAGTCGGAAAAGGAGGCCCGCGCGGCCGGGAAGCGGCTCCGGCAGGAAGGGCTCGTCTCCTACTTCAAGCCGCTGAAAATCGACCGCGCCGGATTGTCGGGCGGCGAGTAGGGACTGGAGCCGGTTCACCTCGACTCAAAACGGAGGAGACCATAGATTTCCCAACCTGAGCGTCATGCAGTTCGGGGGAAAGTACCCCTGGGCGTCCGCCGACGAGCTGGTCGTGGAGTGCCCGGACCGGGGAAACGCGGTCACCCTGAAGCTCACCCGCGCGTGAGGACTCAGGACCCATCCTCCTCCCCCGTACCCCCGTCGATGTAGGCGCCGCAGGATTCGCACCGGTAGTGGGTGCCGGGCGTCTCCTCGGGCGGGACGGCCTCGAAATCCGCGTGGCGCTCGCCCCGGACCTCCAGGCACTCGGGACAACATTCGCCGTCGAGCTCGCTTCGGGAGATGGTCAGGTTGCATCTGCGGCACCGGACCTTGTCCGTGTCCGGAGACACCAGCACGAGCTCGAGGTGTCTGCACTCATCCATGACGTTCTCTCGTTCCCCTCTCAAACCGGGCCACAGGAATCATCCCCGGGCCCCTCTCTCGCTTTTGCGCGACCGGCACGCCGGGTGCGGCGTTCAGTCCGTCCAGGGCGGTCCGAACGCAGCCTCTGCAGGTCCGGCGATCTCCGGCTCCTCATGGCTCAGGAACCGGCCGCTCCAGTCTTTCGGGGCCTCCAGGGCCAGCCAGGCCGCGCTCCGTGCCGGAAGCCGAGGGGGAACCAGCTCTCCCTCCCTCCGGAGGCGGCGGTAGACCTCGGTCTGCTCGGGCGACATGGCCTCCGGACCCGCCTCGCGAAGCTTCGCCTGCATGGCCGTGTCCACCACGCCGGGCCGAAGGGCCACGACCACCACGTCCGGCTCCTCGGCGGCCAGGATCCGCGTGAAATGCGTGAGGCCCGCCTTGGCCGCGCAGTAGGCGCTCGCAGACTCGATGACCAGCTGAGCGGCCCCGCTGCTCACGTTCACGATCCGTCCCGACCTGGAGCGAAGCTCGGTCAGAGCCGCCCGGGCCAGGAGATAGGGACCCACGAGGTTGACCTGGAGGTTCCTTTGCCACGCCCGGGGGTCGGATTTCGCCACCCGGGCCAGCGGCTCAACGATGCCGGCGTTGTTCACCAGCCCGTCCAGCCGCCCGAAGCGCTCGACGGTCTCATCCACGCATCTCCGGCAGTCGTCGGGATCGGCCACGTCGCCCGGCAGAACGGCCGCATCAGCGCCCTCGCGCCTCACCGCTTCCGCGGCGGCCTCCAGATCCCGGACCGTCCGGGCCATCAGGCCCACGGCGGCGCCGGCCCGGCCGAGCCATCGGGCCACGGCTCTTCCGATACCGCGCGAGGCCCCGGTCACCAGGATGACGGGTCGATCACCCATGTCGGCCCCACCTCTCATCCTCCGATTCGGAGGTGCAGGCGGACAACGGTGGCCCCCCAGCCGCTTGCGCCGCTGTCCAGGCGGTAGTCGGCGACCCGGGGATGGTCCTCCAGGACGGCGTGGACCGTGCGTCGAAGCACCCCGCGGCCCTTCCCGTGGATGATCCGCACGTCCCGGACTCCTTTCTCATCGCAGGCCTCCAGGTAGTCCCGCACCACGGATGCCGTCTCCCCGGGCGCAAAGGTGTGGAGATCGAGGACCCCGTCGATGGGGAGCTCCACCACGTCCTGCTCATCCATGATATCCCCCCTTTTGACAGCGCCTCGCCCGATTCGCGCCGGGACGCGGGCGTGGATCAGATCCGTTCGACGTGGAGCTGGTCCCCGAAGGCCTCCTCCAGGTCCTCGGTCAGCCGGTCCAGCGCCTGCTCGCTTTCCAGCTCCACCACCAGGTCCTCCTCGTCGAGGACCTTGAGGAACCCGTGCCGCTGAACCGCCTCCACGGCCCTTTTCGGATCCACGGTGACCCACCCCTTCATGCGCAGGACCAGCTCGTCCCCCTTGAAGGGCCGCTCGATGGTCAGGTCCACCTTCCGTTCCTTGGCCTTCCAGCCGATCACGGCGGGCTGCACGATGCAGGGGGTCACCGGATCGTGCACCGCCGCACAACGGAACCAGAGTCTCGCTCGTATCAACGCCCTCCTCCACTCCCCGTCTCCAGGCTCTCCAGCGCGTCCCGGATCGCCTCCTGGAGCTCGGGCTCCGTGCTTCGATCCAAAAGCGTCTCGAGACGGGGCTTCCACTGCCCGTCCCCCAACTCCCCGATCAGGTAGACGATGTCTCCCCGGGCCGACAGGTCCGCTCCTTCCATGCGATCCCAGAGCGGCTCCAGGGCCTCCCGCGCCAGGGCCGGGGCCTGCTCCCCGATCGTCTCCAGGGCCACCATGGCCCCCAGGCGAAGGGAAAACAGGCCGCCCGCCACCAGGTCCAGGACGCCCGGGAACACCTTCCCGCGCTCGATCATCATACCCGCGAGCCCTTCGGCGTCTCCGGCGTGGATCATGCGGGCGAAGGCCTCGGCGCCCATGCGGGCCGGATCCCCGTTGAGGAGGCCGTCGGCCACCTCTTCTGCGCGCACCTGCCCGGTGAACCGAATGCCGTCGCCGAGCAGGATCGTGGGGACCGCGCGAACGGCCCGTTCTTGCGCCATTTCCGGGAAGAGCTGGCCGTCGACGACCCGAAGCGCGATGCGGGCGTTGACCAGGGGAAACGGCGAGATCCGGTTCATCACCGCGGGGCAGTTGGGGCATTGGGTGGTGACGTAAATGTCCACCAGGGAAGGGACGTCCACGGCCCGGAGCGTCTCGGCCAGTCGCGCCGGAAGACCCGCATCGTCGGCCGCCACCCTCGCGAGAAGGTCCAGGAAGGGGGTCAGCTCTTTCGCCTCGGGCGCCATGTGAAAGGTCCAGGAATCCGCGATCCGGATGGCTGGCGGGCCGTTCCCCTCGGTCTCCTCCTCCCGGACGCCCACTGCGGGAGCCATCCGGTGGAGGGCCTCGCAGAACGAGGCCAGCGTCTCGGTCCTTTGATCGCTCGACCGGACCAGCCCGATCTCCACGGGGCCGGGCAGCGAACCGCTCCATCGGCCGATCTCGTCCTTCCTTTCCTCCAGCACCGCGCTCACACAGGCTCCTTTCGCGTTCCAGGGACGCTCGTCCCGAGGCGACGTCCGGGCCTTATGGTATCCCAGCTGCCGGGACGGATCAAGACGAGACGGCATTTTTCGGGAACGGGGTTGGAGACATCGGGCGTTGCCGTCGTTTTTTCCTTGCATCCCGGCAAAAAATGCGTAATGTAGAGGGTCCACATAAGGGCTTCCCCGGGTGGGGAGCCGGTTTCATTCTGTAGGGTCTGCACCATTTGTCAAAGAGTGGCCGCCCGAGAGTCTGAAACGTGAGTTCTTCAAGAAAGGAGGGTGGCAACATGGCAAGTGGAACAGTGAAGTGGTTCAATGAGAGCAAAGGCTATGGCTTTATTGAACAGGAAGACGGACCGGATGTCTTCGTGCATTACTCGGGCATCACGGGAAACGGCTTTCGTACGCTGAACGACGGGGACCGGGTAACCTTTGACATCGAGCAAGGGCAGAAAGGCCCGGCCGCGACGAACGTGACCGTCGTCTAAAAAGCCGAACGAGCCGATGAACGGACGCGCCGCCCCTTCCGGGCGGCGCGTTTTTTTTTCGGGTCAAACCTCCCCGCTTCACGCCTCCAGCTTCCCCCCCGTCGTCCACCGCTCAACAGCGCCGCCCCTTCCAGGGATGACAACTTCGAAATCGTCCTTAACTTCTCCTTTGTAAGGGTCTTTATGGGAAGGCGCCTGCAGGGCCTGTCCCCCGGGAGGGGAGGAGTGGTCATGAAATCCGTCGAACGATGGACGATGCTCCGGCTTGTCGCCGCATGGATCGGCTTTGCGGTGGTGTTCACAACGGGAACGGCGCACTCGGCGCCAGAAAAGGAACCATCCATGGCTGAGAAATCCGGCGAAACGAAAACCGCCACCTTTGCAGGCGGTTGCTTCTGGTGTGTGGAGTCCGACTTCGAAAAAGTGGACGGTGTGATCGAGGCGGTGTCGGGCTACACCGGGGGGCGGGTCGAAAATCCCACCTACGAGCAGGTGTCCTCGGGTGACACGGGGCACCTGGAAGCGGTTCAGGTCGTCTACGATCCTTCGAAGATCGGTTACGAGGAGCTGCTCGACGTGTTCTGGCGTCACGTGGACCCCACCGATCCCGGAGGGCAGTTCGTGGATCGGGGGGACCCGTATCGAACGGCCGTTTTTTATCACGACGAGGATCAGAAACGGCTCGCCGAGGCGTCGAAGAAGGCCCTCGACGCGTCGGGCCGATTCGAAAAGCCCGTTGTGACGCCCATCCTGAAGGCCGGCCCGTTCTACCGGGCCGAGGACTACCACCAGGACTACTACAAGGACCACGCCATCCGGTACAAGCTCTACCGGTGGAACTCGGGACGGGACCAGTTCCTGGGAAAGGTCTGGGGCAAGGAGCCTCCGGCCTCCACCTCCCGGCAAGACGCCGGAGCGTACACGCGGCCGGACGACGAGGAGATCCGCCGGAGGCTGACCGACCTCCAGTACAGGGTCACCCAGGAGGACGGGACCGAGCCTCCGTTCCGAAACGCCTACTGGGACGAGAAGCGGGAGGGGATCTACGTGGACATCGTGTCGGGCGAGCCCCTGTTCAGCTCCCGGGACAAGTTCGAGTCGGGCACGGGATGGCCCAGCTTCACCCGGCCCATGGTGCCCGAGAACATCGTGGAAAAGGAGGACCGGAGCCTGTTCACCGTCCGCACCGAGGTGCGCAGCCAGCACGCGGACGCCCATCTGGGGCACGTCTTCACGGACGGTCCTCCCCCCACGGGCCTCCGCTACTGCATGAACTCCGCCGCGCTGCGTTTCATCCCCAAGGAGGACCTCGAGAAGGAGGGGTACGGGCGGTTCCTGGAACAGTTCGAACAGCACTAATCGCCGCCGGACGCGGCCTTCCCGGATCCTGAGCCGTCCTCCTCCTCTCCCTCTCGGGTCTCCTCCCGGGTTCGTGGCGGCAGGATCTCTTCGATCTCCTCGCGGCTCAGGGTCTCGCGCTCCAGCAGCGCGTGGGCCAGCTCGTCGAGCTCGCCCCGGTGCTCGCGGAGGATCTCCATGGATCTGGCCTCCATCTCGCTCGTGAGCCGCTGGATCTCCTCGTCGATGAGCCGGGCCGTGTGCTCGCTGTAGTCCTTGTGGTCCGCCATCTCCCGCCCCAGGAACGGGTGGGGCTCCCCACGTCGGAAGGCCGTGGGGCCCAGCTTCTCGCTCATGCCCCACTGGCAGATCATCCGCTGGGCCAGCTGGGTGGCGTTCTTGAGGTCGTCCCCCGCCCCGGAGGTCAGGTCGTCGAACACGACCTTCTCGGCCGCCCTCCCTCCCAGCATCACGGCGATGCGGCTCTCGAGATAGGCCAGCCCCAGGTTGTGCCGGTCCTCCTCGGGGATCTGCTCGGTCGCGCCCAGGGACCGTCCCCTGGGGATGATGGACACCTTCTCCAGCGGGTCGGCCTCGGGGAGGAAATGCGCGGTGAGGGCGTGGCCCGACTCGTGGTAGGCGATCATCTCCTTCTCGTCCCGCTTGATGACGTCCTCGCGCTCGATGCCCATGATGATCTTGTCCCGGCCCTCGTCGAAGTCCTCGTTCCCCACGGTATCCTTTTCCTTGCGGGCGGCCAGAAGGGCCGCTTCGTTCACCAGGTTCTCCAGGTCCGCGCCCGAGAACCCCACGGTCCGCTCGGCCACCGTTTCCAGATCCGCGTCCTCCTCCAGCGGAACGTTTCGGGTGTGAAGCTCCAGGATCTCCTTGCGGGCCTTCTTCTGAGGCAGTTCCAGGGCGATCTGCCGGTCGAACCGCCCCGGCCGGACCAGGGCGGGGTCGAGGACGTCGGGGCGATTGGTGGCGGCCAGCACCACCACGGACTCCTGGGGGGAGAAGCCGTCCATCTCGGAGAGGATCTGGTTCAGCGTCTGCTCGCGCTCGTCGTGGCCTCCGCCCAGGCCCGTGCCGCGGACCCGCCCGATGGAGTCCAGCTCGTCGATGAAGATGATGGCCGGGGCGTCCTCCTTGGCCTGCTTGAACATGTCCCGCACCCGCGAGGCGCCCACGCCCACGAACATCTCGATGAACTCGGACCCGCTGATGCTGAAAAAGGGCACGTCCGCCTCGCCGGCCGTGGCCCTCGCCATGAGGGTCTTGCCGTTTCCGGGCGGGCCCACCAGCAGGATCCCTTTTGGAAGCTTTCCGCCCAGCGCCTTGTACTTCTCCGGCTCCTTGAGGTAGTCCACCACCTCCTGGAGCTCCTTCTTGGCATTGGGGAGCCCGGCCACGTCGTCGTACCCCATGTCGATGACGGACTTGTCGTAGAGCTTGGCCTTGGATTTTCCGAAGCCGAAGAGGCCCCCGGCCCCGCCGGCGCGCTGCTGGAACCTCCGGCTCGACCAGACCAGGAACCCGATGATCAGGACCCAGGGCAGCAGCCCCGCGAGCACCGTGGTGACCCAGGAGCGCTCCTCGGTCTCGGCGTGGATGGTCACGTCCTTCTCCTCCAGGAGATTGATGAGCTCGGGATCGCCGAACGACGGCAGAACGGTCTCGAACCGTTCGTAGGTCCGGGTGTCGCCCCCCGAGCCGCCTTTCTCTTCCGACCCGGGGGCTACGGGCTTCTCGAACCCGCCCCGGATCCGGTCCCCCTCGACCGTGACCTCGGCCACGTTGTCCCGGCGAAGGTGACCCTTGAACTCGCTGTAGGGAATCTCCAGGGAATCGGGCGCCCCGGGTCTCATGAAGTACCCGAGGACCGCCCAGAGGAGAAGGATGGCCACGAGGACGCGCCAGTTGATCGGGCTGTTGAAGCCCTTGGGCTGGGGTTGCTTGGGGTCCATGGTCGCTCCTTTCGTGAAACCGGTCCGCTTCGGCTCCCCGCCCCGGGGAACCGCGTCGACATCCACGCCCGAACCGGTGGAACCGGGCCGTCACTTTCCGATTCTCGATCATGCCCGGCGGGCGGGCAATGGGGGAGAACGTGTATCTTCCACCTCGCCGGAGTGTAAACTCCGGGTTCCGCCCGCCCTGGACCGGCCTCGCCCCGGACGCTCACGCCGGTGCGGTCCTACCCGACCGGGCCCTGAAAAATACCGGATCCCCCCCATGGCGGATTTTCGGTGAGGTGCCATACTGGCCTTTCGACAAGCAGGCCGGCGAGGCTGTAACGCTGCGCCCTCGGCGGCCCTTCACGAGGCGGCAACCCGACACGGTGTTCACGATGTCCCTGTTCAAGCGCTGGTTCCCCTGGAAGTTCCTGGTTCGCCGAGCCGCCAGGTCGTACGGTTTCATCGATCCCCTCGGTCTCCTGGCCCGCATCCGGCGGTTCTCGCAACCCTCGGAGGTGGGCGAGCCCCTCGAGCTCATCCGGGCCGGGATCGCGTTCCACGCCCGGGGTCTGGTCAACACCAGGGCCATCCAGCACAACCTGGACTGGGTCTGGCCCTACTGGGTGGAACGCCAGTTCAACCCCGAGGATCCCTCGTTCATTCCCAGGGCCTTTTCCATCACCCACGTGAACCTCACCCACAGAAACTGGACCGCCCTGGGCCGGCCCGACCTGGCCTCCTACCCCATCGTGGACCCCCGGGGGCTCGTCACCCCGCTCTTCGACGGTTGGTCTCTGGACCTGTGGCTCCTGCCCGACGAGGGTCCTCCCCTGATTCCTTCGAAAAGCCCGGAGGCGGAGCAGATGCTGACATGGGACCCGGACCTTCGAATCACCACGAGGTGCCGTGACCGCGAGTGCGCGCTCGGGTCCGAGGCGTTCTTGATCGGCACGAGGAAGGATCCGGTGCTGGAGCTCGAGGTCGCCGGGTCCTGCGCCGGCGGGGGCCGCCTGGTCGTGGCCTTGAGGCCGTACAACCCCGAGGGAATCCAGTTCGTCGAACGAATCGAGGCCCAGCCGGAGGGAACCGGGTGGGTGGTGGACGGGAAGACCCCGGTGGACTTCAGCGAGCACCCGGACGCCGTCTTGTTCTCCAACTACCGGGAAGGCGACGTGCTCCAGAAGGCCCTGGCGTCCGAACCGCCGGAGGGCGGCGAAAACGCAACCGCGCGGTGCGACGTCGGGATGGCGACGGCCGCGGCGCTGTTCACCCTGGAGCCCGGCTCGAGCCGCACGGTGCGCGTCCGCATACCGCTCGACGGGAAGGCGGGCCCGGACCGCACGGGGGCGGAGAAGGACGACCGGCCTTCCGAGGCCTGGGCTTCGTGGATGTCCGGAGCGCCCCGGCTGGAGATCCCCGACGATCACATCCGCTTCCTCCACGACGCGGCCCTGCGCACCCTGATCATGCTCTCGGCGGACGACGTCGTGCCCGGTCCTTACACCTACAAGCGGTTCTGGTTCCGGGACGCCTGCTTCATGCTGGAAGGGCTGCTGTGTGCGGGCTTCACGGAGCGCTGCCGCCGCATCCTGGACACGTTTCCGGACCGGCAGAAGCTCACCGGGTACTTTCAGAGCCAGCACGGAGAGTGGGACTCCAACGGTCAGGTCCTCTGGATCTACGACCGGTTCGAACGGCTGTCCGACACCCCGCCGGAGCCGGGCTGGATGGCGGCCGTGAGCAAGGGAGCGGAGTGGATCCGCAGGAAGCGGATCCGTAGCGGCTCCTCCGCCCCCCACGAAGGGCTCTTTCCGCCCGGGTTCAGCGCGGAGCACCTGGGCCCGAACGACTACTACTACTGGGACGCCTTCTGGGGCGTGGCCGGTCTGCGCGGGGCCGCCCGCCTCGCATCCCGCCACGGGTCCCGGGAGAAGAGCGAAGCCTGGTCGAGGGAGGCGGCCGACCTGGAACGGGCCGTCTTTCGCAGCATCGAGATGAACCCGGCGTTCCGGAGGGCCGGTGCGATCCCGGCCGCGCCTTACCGGCGCATGGACGCCGGGGCCGTGGGCTCCCTGGTGGCGGACTACCCGCTTCGTCTGGTCATGCCGGGCGATCCCCGGTTCCTCGCCACCGTGGACCATCTCATGGAGAACTGCTTCTACCGGGGGGCTTTTTTCCAGGACATGATCCACTCCGGGATCAACCCCTACCTCACCCTCGCCATGGCCCAGACCCTGCTGCGGGCCGGCGATCCTCGTTACAGGGATCTTTTCCTGAGGGTGGCGGACCTGGCCTCACCCACCGGTCAGTGGCCCGAGGCGATCCACCCCTGGACGGAGGGGGGGTGCATGGGGGACGGCCAGCACGGATGGGCGGCGGTGGAGTTCGTCCAGCTGATCCGGAACCTGTTCGTCCGGGAGGAGGACGACCGTCTGGTCCTGGGATCCGGGATCCTGCCGGACTGGCTCCAGGCCGGGGAGCCCCTCTTTTACGGACCGACGCTCACCGCCTTCGGCCGGGTGAGCCTTCGCGTGGAAAAGGATTCGGACGGAACGCTGAGGCTCCACCTGGAGCCCGACTGGCACACCGCACCGCCCGCGGTGGAGGCCCGGGTTCCCGGGTACCGGCCCCGCACGGACATCGACCCGGCTGAGCCCGTGACGCTCGAGCCCGAGGAGAAAACGACATGAACATCTGCATGTTCACCAACACCTACCTCCCCCACGTGGGAGGCGTGGCCCGCTCGGTCTACGCGTTTTCCACGGACCTGGAGCGGCGGGGGCACCGGGTCCTGGTCGTGGCGCCCGAGTTCCCCGAAGACGACGAGGCCGATCGCGAGGGGGTGAGGGCCCTGCGGGTCCCGGCCATCCAGAACTTCAGCGGCAGCGACTTCTCCGTGAGGATCGCCGTTCCCTTCGTGATCAACGAGGCGATCGACGCCTTCGGGCCCGACGTGATTCACAGTCACCACCCTTTCCTGCTGGGCGACGCGGCCCTCCGGGCCGCCCGGCGGCGAAAGAAACCGCTGGTCTTCACCCACCACACCCTGTACGAACGGTACACCCACTACGTTCCCATGGACTCCCCGGGCATGAAGCGGTTCGTCATCAACCTCTCCACCGAGTACGCCAACCTGTGCCACGCCGTGGTGGCGCCGAGCCGGAGCGTGGCCGACCTGATTCGAGAACGGGGGGTTCGAGCCCACATCGAGGAGATCCCCACCGGCGTGGACCTCGAGTTCTTCGCCGCTGGAGACGGGAAGGCCTTTCGCAGCGAGCACGGCATACCCCCGGACGCCGGCGTCATCGGCCACGTGGGCAGGCTGGCCCCCGAGAAGAACCTGGACTACCTGGCCGAGGCCGCCGCCCGGTGCCTGGAGCGGCGTGAAGACCTGTGGTTTTTGGTGGTGGGGGACGGCCCGAGCCTCGAAGGGATCCGGAGGCGTTTTCAGGAAGAGGGCCTGGCCGACCGCCTGGTCGCGCCCGGCTCCATGACCGGGACTCCGCTCGCCGGCGCGTACGCCGCCATGGACCTGTTCGTCTTCTCCTCCACCTCCGAGACCCAGGGGATGGTCCTGGCCGAGGCCATGGCTGCCGAAACGCCGGTGATCGCCCTGGACGCCTCGGGGAGCCGTGAGGTGGTGGAGGACGGGCAAAACGGGCGCCTCCTGCCCGAGGAAAGCTCAACCGAAGACTTCGCCGGGGCGGCGATCGATCTCCTGGACGATCCCGGGGCCCTGGAACGGGCGCGGCGGCGGGCGATGGAAACGGCCCGGTCCCTGAGCCGGGAGGCCTGCGCGGCCCGGCTGGAGGCGCTCTACGAGTCGGTCCTGGCGGGGCTGACACACGAGACGAGCCCCCACGAGGTTCCCATGGACCCGTGGGAAACCCTCCTGGGGGCGCTCACCGCCGAGTGGGAGCTCCTCTCCCGGAAGACCACGGCGGCCGTGCAATCCTTCCAATCCGAAGAGCCGGAGTGACGGGCGGGGCTCTCCCTCCTCGGCTATCCCGCCTGTCCTTGCACCGCCCAGCGGAAGATCCGCCCCAGTCCCGCGCGGTCCAGGGGAACCGGGTTGGTGTCCGCATTCGCGTCGCCCAGGGCCCGTTCCACCAGGTCCGGGATGTCCGATCGCCGGACGCCCAGATCACTCAAGGCGCCCGGGATCCCCAGCTCCCTTCGGAGCTCGAGGATCCAGTCCGCGACCCCCCGGTAGTCGTACCGGGGGAGGTCCAGGAAGCGGGCCACCTCCGACATCTTCCCCTGGATCCTGCGACGGTTGAACCGCAGGACGTACGGCATGAGCGTGCCCACGGTCCGGCCGTGGTGGGTCTTGAACAGGGCTCCCACCGCGTGGGCCATGGCGTGCATGGCGCCCAGGCCCTTCTCGAAGGCGATGGCTCCCATGATGGACGCCGCCATGGTGTAGACGCGGGCCTCGAGGTTCCGCGGCTCGTGAAAGGCCCGGGGAAGCCACTCCCTGGCGTACCGAATGCCCTGAAGTGCCACGGCGTCCAGCATGGGGCCGAAGGCGGGGTTGCAGAGGGCCTCCAGGTTGTGAGAGAGCGCGTCCATCCCCGTGGCCGCCGTGAGATAGGGGATGAGCCTTCTCGTGAGCAAGGGATCGGCGATGACCACGCCCGGCATCAGGTCGGGGTGGTAGAGGCTCCGCTTGACGTGGTGCGCCGCGTCCGTGATCACCGCGTTCGCGTCCACCTCGGAGCCGGTGCCGGCCGTGGTGGGGATGGCGATGATGGGCGGGATTCGTCCCTTCTGAACCGGGGGGGCGGGCGCCCCGTAGGTGTACCTCCAGATGTTCCCCGGTCCCACGGCCAGGGCCAGGCCGACGGCCTTTCCGGCGTCGAGCGGGCTGCCCCCCCCGAGGGCGATGATCCCGTCGTATCCCCCCTCGAGAAAGTCACGCGCTCCGGCACCGATGCTCTCGCCGTCCGGGTCCGACGGGATGTCGGAGAAGACGGCCGTTTCGATACCCCGGTTTCGATTGGCCTCCACGAGGCGGCCCGGGATGGGCAGCCGGGCCAGCCCGGGATCGGTCACCAGGAATGCGCGCCGGATGCCCAGCCGCTCGCAGGCGTCCGGGAGCTCGGCCGCCCGGCCCACCCCGAAGCGGATCTCCGTGGGGTGCTTCCAGTCGGCGCGAAGCCCGTTGATTCGACCTCCGGCGGGCCGTCTTCTCGATCCCATGTCTCCCTCCCGTGGGGAGCCGCCCTATCGCGTCTGCAGTCGGATGGCCACGTTCTTGGTCTGAACGTAGTTGAGGAGCGCTTCCTGGCCCTTCTCCCGGCCGAAGCCGGATCGTCGGGTCCCGCCGAAGGGCGTCTCCACCCCCCCGGCGAACCACTCGTTGACGAAGACCTGGCCGGCCACGAGCCGTCCCGCGGTCCAGTGGGCCAGGTCGAGGTCGTGGGTGTAGACCCCCGCCACCAGACCGAACTCCGTGCCGTTGGCCAGGCGCACCGCCTCCTCCGGCGTCTCGAAGCGCATGAACGAGAGCACGGGCCCGAACACCTCCTCCCGGGCGATCTCCATGTCCGGCTGGACGCTTCCGTACACGGTGGGCTGGAAGAAGTGGCCCGGCGGCCCGGACACCCTCCGTCCCCCGGTCGCTCGCTCGGCCCCCGACGCCTCCGCCCCCCGGCAGAGCCGCTCCACTTTGTCCAGCTGATCCGCGGAGATCAGGGGCGTGACGTCGTGGTCCTCGATGCCGGGGCCGACGGTCAGGGCCTCCGTTCTTCGAACCACCCGGTCCAGGAGGTCGTCGTGAACCGACCCGTGCACGATGAGCCGGGACAGGATGGAGCAGATCTGGCCGGCGTTCGAGAAGGCCCCGCTCATGACGTCGTCGGTTACGGCGTCCAGATCGGCGTCCGGGTAGACCACACCGGCCGACTTGCCGCCCAGCTCCATGACCGAAGGGATGATCCGCTCCGCGGCCTCGCGCAGGATCGCCTGCCCCGTGGGTACGGACCCCGTGAACACCACGTGGTCCACCCCCGGGTGGGCCACCAGGGCCCTTCCCACGTCCCCTCCCCGGCCGCAGAGGATGTTGACGGCGCCCTCGGGCACCCCGGCCCGCTCGCAGGCCTCTCCCAGGAGGAGGACGCTCAGGGGACAGAGCACCGGGGCCTTGACCACCACGGAGTTGCCCGTGGCCAGGGCACAGGAGACGGACCGGACCGCGAGCTGGAGCGGGAAGTTCCACGGCACCACCTGGGCCGAGACCCCGTAGGGCTCGAGCACGGTGTAGTCCAGGTAGCCGTCGCCCAGGGGTATGGTCCGGCCCTCCAGCTTGTCCGCCAGCCCGCCGTAGTAGCGGAAGTAGCGGGCGGAGGCCCCCGCCTGGGACTTGGCGTCGGTGATCCGCTTGCCGTTGTCCAGGCACTCCGCCAGCCCGATCTCAGCGGTGAGCCCCTCCAGCTCGGCCGCGACGCGAAAGAGCAGATCCATGCGCTCGGCCGGCCTCATGCTGCGGAGGGCCCCGGAATCGAAGGCCTTGCGCGCCGCCTCCACGGCCGGAGCCACGTCTTCCATCTCGGCCCGGGAGACCTCGGCCAGGGCCTCGGCCGTGGCCGGGTCCTCCAGAGGGATCCTGCGGCCCCGGCAGCCTTCCACCCACCTACCTCGAATGAAGTTCTTCCAGAATGGACGAATACCCGGAGGGGACATGGCGGACCTCCCATCGAACAGGGTCTCTCGGGACGATCGGAC